>CAZVOE010000093.1:0-12123 GCA_964628935.1 uncultured Acidobacteriota bacterium | reverse complement strand
CTCGAGAGCCGCGAGCCTCCCGCGCTCGGCCTCGCGCGCCTCGCGACGCTCCTCGGTCTCGCGACGGGTGCGCGGGTCGGTCCGCTCGTCCGAGAGGATCGCCGCGAGGTGCCGCTCTGCCCCCGCGTAATCGCCGCGCCGCCGGGAGATTTCGGCGAGACCGAGACGCGCCTCCGGAAGCCCGGGATCGCGCTCGATCGCCGCGAGGAAGGCGGCCTCGGAGACGTCGAGACGGGCCATCCGGAGGAGGATCGTCCCGAGCGCGGCCCGGTGTTCGGGGACCGCGGGCTCGATCTCGATCGCGCGTTTCACCGTGGCGACCGCCTCGTTGTCGAGGCCGATCTCGGAATAGGCGAGCGCCAGGCGCGTGAAGCCCGGGCCGTAGTCCGGCCGTACGGTGATCGCCTCGCGCAGGAGTTGGATCGCCTCGTCGTAACGGCCCTTCCGAAGGAGAAGGTCGCCGAGGTGGGTGTAGGCATCCGCGTAGGCCCGGTTCGAGAGGATGGCGCGCTCGTAGTGCTCTTGGGCGCGGTCGTCCTGGGCGAGCGCCTCGTACGCGCGCCCCAGGCCGTCCAACCCTTGGGGGAACTCGGCGCGAAGTTGGAGCGATCGCGTGTAAGAGGCCATCGCTTCGCGAACGTCCCCTTGCCGGAGGTAGGCGTCCCCGAGGACGACGTGGGCCTGGAGGTGCTTCGGGTCGAGCTCGAGCGCGATCCGGAGGGGCTCGATCGCCTCGTCGTACCGTCGCGCCCCGACGAGGGCGACGCCCAAGAAGAAGTGGGCTCGAAACGAATTCAGGGCCATCGCGGAGGCCCGCCGCAACGGTTCGATCGCTGCGTCGTACTCGCCTCGGTTGACCGCCGCGACCCCCTCGTTCATCAAGCGGAACGACTCCGTGCGCACGTCGGCGGCCTTCCCGGCGAGGGCGGGAGCGGCGGCGCAGAGCGCCGCGAGGACGGCGGCCGGGAACGGGGGGGTACGCTTCATCCGCGGCAGTCTAATTGACCTTCGTCATGCGGGCACGCCGCCGCGCCGGTGTACGATCTCGTGTCATGGACACCCTCTCCTGGAACCTGCTCGCCACCGCCGCCGCCCTCGGCGTGATCCACACGATCGCGGGGCCAGACCACTGGTTGCCCTTCATCGTTCTCGGGCGAGCCCGCGGGTGGAGCCGCACCCGCACGCTCGTGGTGACCCTCGCCTGCGGCGTCGGGCACGTCGGCTCGTCGGTGGTTCTCGGCCTCGCGACCCTTTGGCTCGGCTGGGAGGCGACCCGTCTCGCCGGGATCGAGGCGGTGCGCGGCGATCTGGCGGCGTGGGGGCTCGTCGCGTTCGGGGCGGCGTATGGGCTCTGGGGGGTTCGGAGGGCGCTTCGGAGCCGGACCGGGATCGAGCCCCACGAGCACGCGGGACGGATGCACATCCACGCGCACGGCGCCGACGGGCACGATCACGACGCCGCGGAACGGGCGTCGCTCGGGAGGCGTCAAACGACCTTCTGGTCCCTCTTCGTGATCTTCGTCCTCGGACCGTGCGAGCCGATGATCCCGCTCTTCGTCCTTCCCCTCGCCCGCGGCGACATCGCCGTCGCGGCCATCACCGCCGGCGTGTTCTCCGCCGCGACGCTGTTCACGATGCTCTTCGCCGTACTGCTCGTCGTCGCGGGGGTCGAGCGGATCCGGTTCGTCGGGCTCGAGCGATGGTCGCACGCCGTGGCGGGGGCGGCGGTGGCCTTCTGCGGATTCGCGATCCTCTTCCTCGGTCTTTGATCCTCCGATGCGCGATCTCCTCCTCGTCAGCACGTCGACGACCTTCGGAACCGGCTACCTCGACCACTGCGCGGCGGCGATGACGGAGATCCTCGCCGGCGTCTCGAGGCTCCTCTTCGTTCCGTACGCCCTGCACGACCGGGATGCCTACGCCGCGAAGGCGCGTGCGCGTTTCGCCGCAATGGGGTTCGCCGTCGATTCGCTCCACGAGGCGGCCGATCCCGTCGCCGCGGTCGAGCGCGCCGAGGCGATCTTCGTCGGCGGGGGGAACACGTTTCGCCTCGCGAATGCGCTCCATCGGAACGGCCTGATCGAACCGATCCGGCGGAGCGTTCTCGCCGGAATGCCCTACATGGGGGCGAGCGCCGGGTCGAACGTCGCATGCCCCACCCTCATGACGACGAACGACATGCCGATCGTCGCCCCCCCTTCGTTCGAGACGCTCGCGCTCGTTCCGTTCCAGATCAACCCGCACTATCTGGATCCGGATCCGGCCTCGAAACACATGGGGGAGACGCGCGAAACACGAATTCGCGAATACCTCGAGGAGAACGACCGCGTCGTGATCGGCCTCCGCGAGGGGGCGATGATCCGCGTGCGCGGCGATCGCGCGACGCTCCTCGGGAGTGCGGGGGCCCGTGTGTTTCGGCGCGGGCGGGAGCCCGAAGAGCGATCTTCCGGCGCCGACCTGTCGGATCTCCTCTAGAAGGCGGTCACCACGCCGAACGATAAGCGGGTCGCGTCGGCCTCGAGGTCGCGGCCCCCTTCGGCCACCAGGCGCACGTTCCTCGCGGCGAGCCAGTTGAGCGTCAAGGACGCCGTCTCCGCGTTCGCGAGCAGGTCGTCGGAGTCGACCTTGTTGTAGAGGAAACTCAGTGCCCACCGCCCGTCCGGCCCCCGCGGGAGGACGTGCAACTCGGCGAATCCTCCGCGGGTCTCGAACTCCGGACCGTCGAGGCCGGTAAAGAACGGGTCGTCGTCGCACCGCTCCAGATACTGGAGGTTCAACTCCACCTTCTCGCTCGCGGACCAAACGAAATCGGGGCCCCACCAGGTCGTTCGGTTCTCGGTTCCCGTAGGGTCATCTTCCCTTCCCCAGTACCCGAACGCGCCGAGCCGTACCGGGCCGACCGGCGCCACGACGCGGAGCGCGACGTTCTTGTTCGAGTCATTGTCGAAGTCGGCGACCTCGTCCGCCTCCTCGATGCCGTTCCCGTTGACCACCTCGAGGATCACGTCGACCGAGGCGGGGAGGCGCCCCGCGACGACGAGCCCCCGGTCGTAGGTCAGGTCCGACGAAACGTCCCCCACCTTCGTCTTGTAAATCAGGTAGTCGAACCGCTCGAGCCTGAGTTCCCGCTTGAAGAGCGGATCGGAGACCTGGAACTGGCCGAACGTCACGTCGACGGGAGCGCCGAAGATCGAGCGGAACTGCATCCAGGCGTCCTCGAGCTTGACCGATTCCCCCTTCTCGAAGATCGCGTAGACGTAGTACGAGATCGACTTCGAGATCGGCCCGCCCGAGAGCACCTTGAACTGCCAGGGGAACTCGAAATCGGCCTCCGCCCCGGCGTCCTCCTTCCACGAGGCGTACCCGTCCATGCGGATCGCGAGCGGCACGTCCCGCGGCAGCCACAGGAGCGGATCGCCGACGTCGCGCGCCGCGCGGGTCGGCTCCTGCGCCGGATCTTCGAGCCGGAACCCCCGTGCAGCGAACTCCTCCCCGTACGGTTTGAGCCGGGGGAACGGGGCGTGGCAGGTCGAGCAGGAGAACTCGTACTTCCGCGCGAAGGCCGGGATCGCTTCCGCGGGGCGGAAGAGGGCGAAGAACACGAGGGCGGCGAGCCCGAGCGGAGCGGGTCGGAGTCGCATCGACTGTCCCCCTAGGGAAGGACCTGAACGTAGGTCGTGTGTTCGCCGATCCTCACGGGCTCGGATTCCTCCGGCGGGACCTTCAGGAAGGCCGCGACCGAGGGGACGAGCCGCGAGTAGTGCAGGGTCGCGGTGACGCGCATCGTTCCCGCGGCGGCGTCGTCGGGGACCTTCCAGGTGAACGTCTCGTTGACGGCCGCGAGTGGGGCGAGGCGGTAGTCGGGACCGAAGGCGGCGGTGTTCCACTGCGCGATCGTCATCCGTCCCTTGGGGTCGAGATAGGGAAGACGGAAGATCCGGTCGCCGTCGGGAACGCCGCCGTCGCGGGGAAGGCCGGCGAAGTCGGGGATCCCCTGGATTTCCCCGATGTCCTGGTAGGCCATCGCTTTCGAGTCGGCGATCGTCAGGGCCTCCCCCTCGAATCCCTTCCGGTCGACCGGGAGGTGCCAGCTCCGTCCCTTCGCGTCGGTCGCACGGACGTCGAGCCAGAGAAGGCGCTCCTCCGCCGAGCCGGTCGGGATCTTGTGCCCGGCCTTCGCGTTGACCACGACCGCCGTGAGCCGGACCGTGTCCCCCGGCTCGACCTCGCGGAACTCGGGATGGATCCGGACCTCGGCGACCCCCGCGAGCTTCCCGGGGTCGTGGGCGCCGTGAAAGAGGTGCTGGCGGACGTCGGGGAGAAGGTCCCCCATGCGCGCGCTCCTCCCCGCCGCCGGGGGCATGTGGCAGTCTTGGCAGACGATCCCCGCCTTCGCGTGGGGGCCTTCCTTCCACTCGAGGTGGGTCGCCTTCACGTAAAGGTCCCACGGGTCTTTCTCGTTGTGGCAGGTTCCGCAGAACTCGGCCGAACGCAGGAACGGGTTCTCTCGGGTGGCGTGATGGGGGCTCTCGAGGCCCGAGCGCGGTCCCTGCTTCACCCGTCCGGGGGCGACGACCCAGTTGAAGTTGACGGGGACGTCCCCCTCGAAGCCGGTGATCGTGTGGCAGAGATCGCAGCTGACCGACTCGTTGGCTCTGCTCTTCGCGGAGGGCTTCGGAGGGGGGACGTCGCCGGCGAGAAACGCGAGCGGGGCGTGGCAGCCGTTGCAGCCGGCCTTGACCCCCGCGACCTTCGGCTCCTTCTCGGCGTGCGGGACGGCCAGCTCGAAATACTCGATTTCGTCCCACGCGTGAGTGTAGGCCTGCGACATCATCGCCTGCTCGTGCTGCCGGGCGATGTCGGTGTGGCAGGTGGCGCACGCAGCGGGGCGCTCAAAGCGCTCGTACGGGTGGATCGCGCGGGCGGCGTCTCCCGCTGCGGGGGAGGCGGCGAGGAGGACGACGGCGACGACGGGGTGCATGGATCGCTCCTCTTTCCCGTTCCGTGGAGCCTTCCGTTCGCATTCTGCGTGCCAGCAAATCCGGCGCGCGCGGTCCGGAAGGCCCCGATTTCTCCCGTCGTCCGCGTCGAACTTGCGGGCCGACCCTTCGCGGGCGGCAAGGATCGTCGCCGCGGAGATATGCTCGGGGCCGATGGACCGAGGCTCCCGTCTCCGGCGCCGGCACCGCCATCTCGGCTGGGCCTTCCTGGCCGTCTCGCTCGCGGCATGCTTCGGGGGGCTCGCGGGATGGGGGGCGCGCCGCGAGCGGCTCGCCCTCGAGGCGGTCGTCCGCGCCGAAGGGGAGGCGCTCGCCGAGGCGCTCGGCCACGCGGTCGAGAACGCGTCGGCGTCGAGCCGGGAGATCGAGGAGCTCGCGTCCGCGCGCCTTCTCGATGTCGCGCGGCTCCTCGCCCGCCTCGACGAGACGGATCCTCTCGACGCTTCCGAAATCGCGGCGGCGGCGGACGACCTCGCGCTCCGGAGCGTCGCCCTCCTCGACGCGCGGCTCGAGACGACGGCGGCGTTTCCTCCGGGGTTCCCGCTTCCCGGGTCATGGACGGCCGCCCTCCGGGATCTCGCGGATGGGAAGGCGGACGAGGTCGTCTTTCCCACGGCGGGCTCGGGAGACGCGTCGACCTTCGGCGCCGCCGTGCGACGCGTGCGCGGGGGAGCGGTCGTCGCCACGATGGACGCTTCCGAGATGCTCGCCTTCGCGGACGAGACCGGCGCGGCCCACCTCCTCGAGGCGGTCGCGGGGACGGGAGGAATCGTTTTCGTCGTCCTCGAGGACCGGTCGGGTGCGGCGATCGCCTCGGAGCGCGCGCAGGACCCCGAGCCGAACGTGATGGAGCTTTCCCGGCCGGTCCATCTCGGCGCGGAGGGCCCCGGTCTCCTCCGTCTCGGCGTCTCGACCGCCGTCGTCCATGCCGCCGGCCGCTCCGCGCTCCGGCGGGCCGCCACGACCGCGGCGTTCGTCTTCGTCCTCGTGGCGGCGGTCGGCGCCGCCCTCGCGGGGCGCCGCCGCGCCCGAGAGGAAAGAGAGGCCCGCGAGCGGGAGGTCCGGCGTGGCGAGAGTCTCGCGGCCCTCGGCCGCCTCGCCGCGACGGTCGCTCACGAGGTCCGGAATCCGCTGAACGCGGTCGCAGTCGGGATCCAGAGGCTCGAGCGGGAATACCCACCCGGACCGGGGGAAGAGGGGCAGGCCAGGCTGACACGCCTCGTTCGCGACGAGGTCGCCCGCCTCGACGGGATCGTGACCCGCTTCCTCGAGATGGCCCGTCCGCCGGACCTGCACCCCGCGGAAGGATCCCTCGACGAGGCGCTCCGCGAGGCGGCCCCTCTGTTGACCGAAGGGGCGCCGGAGGGGGTCCGGATCGAAGTGCGGCCGAACGGCGCCGTGCGGGCGTTCTTCGATGCCGGAGCGTTCCGGCAGATCGCCCTCAACCTCGTGCGGAACGCCCTCGACGCCGTGGGCGCGACGGGACGGATCACGGTCGAGACCCGCGCGGAGGGGGAGCACGCGGTGCTCGAGGTGGCCGACGACGGTCCCGGCGTGCCTCCGGAAGACCGGGAGCGCATCTTCGAGTTCGGCTACTCGACGAAGCCGGGAGGGAGCGGGCTCGGCCTCCCCACGGTGCAGCGCCTCGCGGCGGAGATGGGAGGGTCGGTCTCGGTGGACCGCCTCCCCGACCGGGGGACCGTCTTCCGCGTGACCTTCCCCGTCGAGCGGCATCTCCGAGATCGACGATGAGCGACGCGACGATCCTCGTGACCGACGACGAGGCGGGCCAGCGGGAGCTCCTCGCGGGCCATCTCCGCCATCTCGGGTACGACGTGGCCGAGGCGGCGGACGGGGTGGAGGCGGTGGAGCGCGTGCGGCGGGGAGGCATCGACGTCGTGCTCCTCGACCAGCGGATGCCGAAGCTCGGAGGGGCCGAGGCGGTGCGCGCGGTGAAGCAATCCGACCCCGAGGTCGAGGTCGTCGTCGTCACCGCCTACGGGTCGGTCGAGTCCGCCGTCGAGGCCCTCAAGGTCGGCGCGACGGACTACCTCACGAAGCCGCTCGACCTCGACCGCCTCGGCATGGTCGTACGCCAATGCCTCGCGCGCCGGACGCTCGTCCGGGAGAACCGCGAGCTCCGGGAGAAGCTCGCGGGTGGGCCGTCGTTCCGCGGGATCGTCGGCTCGACCGGGGCGATGCAGGAACTGTTGTCGACGGTGGCTCGGGTGGCACCGACCGAGGCGACGGTCCTCCTGACCGGCGAGAGCGGTACCGGAAAGGAGCTCATCGCGCGGGCGCTCCACGGCGCGTCGCGGCGCGCCGCCGGTCCGTTCGTCGCCGTCCACTGCGCCGCGCTTCCCGAGACGCTTCTCGAGAGCGAGCTCTTCGGCCACGAGCGCGGGGCGTTCACGGGAGCGGACCGGCAGCGAATCGGCCGCTTCGAATCGGCCGCGGGAGGCACCGTCTTCCTCGACGAGATCGCCGAGATCCCCCCCCAGATCCAGGTGAAGCTCCTCCGCGTGATCCAGGAGCGGCAGATCGAGCGGGTCGGCGGAAATCGCGCGATCTCCCTCGACGTGCGACTCATCGCCGCGACGAACCGGAACCTCGACGACGAGATCCGTCACGGACGCTTCCGCGAGGATCTCTACTACCGTCTCGCCGTCGTCAGTCTCCACGTGCCGGCGCTCCGGAATCGGCGGGAAGACATCCCTGCTCTCGTCGAGCACTTTCTCGGCAAGCACGGCGGCGAGGGGAGGCAGCCGGTGCGGGGTCTGAGCCGGGAAGCGCGCGATCTTCTCGTCCGGTACGACTGGCCCGGCAACGTGCGCGAACTCGAGAACGTCGTGCAGCGGGCGATCGTCCTCGCGCGCGGCGAGACCTTGACCACCGACGATCTTCCCCCGGTCGTGCGCGCCGCCGCGGAGGACTCGGGGATCGTGGGGCGTGGGGATGGCACCCTTCACGCACGGGTGGAGGAGCTCGAGCGCAGGTTGATCCGGGAGGCGCTCGAGGCCGAGAACGGCGTCCAGTACCGGGCGGCCGAGCGCCTCGGCATCAGCGAGCGCACGCTCCGGTACAAGCTCGACAAGCTCGGCATGCGCTGACGCCCCGATTCCAGACTCTGTCCAGGACACCGTTCGCGCGGCGCGGAGTTTGCGCAACGCTCGTCCAAGCCGCGCCCTCGCTTGCGCTCGAGAACGAGGAATTCCTGCAGAAACGGGCGAGGTTCGACCGCCGTGCGTGGCTCACGCTTTGCTATAGTTCCGGCCCACGCATGAGGACGAGAAGCCGCACCCCACTCGGTCTCCTCGCGACGTTGCTCGTCGTCGGTATCGGGGCGGTCCCCGCGTCGGCCGCGCCGCGGAAGTTCGAACCGAAGGCGTGCGTCGAGTGCCACAAGCCGTTCCTCGAGACGGTCCGCCCGAAACAGGTCGTCCACCCGGGCGTCCGAGACGACGATTGCGAGTCGTGCCACATCCGCCACGGCCTCGTCGGGAAGTTGGTTCTCAAGCGGGACGGCAACGCGCTCTGCATCGGGTGCCACTCGAAGGAGTCGATCGGCCTCGACCAGCCGCGGGTCCACGCCGCGCTCGACCGCACGGAGCGGTGCACGAGTTGCCACGACCCGCACGCCTCCGACGGCTCCCAGCTCCTGAGGGCCGAGGGGGCGGAGGCCTGTTACCTGTGCCACGACCGGCGGCCGTACGAGAAGAAGGTCGTCCACGCGCCGCTCGCCTCCGGCGGCTGCCGCGTCTGCCACAACGCCCACAGCTCCGCCGAGCCGGCCCTCCTGCGAACGGCGAAGGGAGCGCTCTGCGCGTCGTGCCACGCGCCCGGCGACAAGGCCTTCGTCGACGCCCACGCCGGGTATCCGGTCGATCGGGCCGACTGCGCCACCTGCCACGATCCGCACTCGTCCGACCTCGCGGGGCTCCTCAAGACCTCCGCCCACGCCCCGGTCGTCTCGGCGTCGTGCGACGCCTGCCACGCGGCCCCCGGGTCGGAGAAGCCGTTCGCCGTCACGGCGGAGGGGTCGGATCTGTGCTCGACCTGCCACGACGTCGACGGGCTCGAGGAGGGAGGGGACCGGGAGCACGCCCCGTTCGCGATGGGCGACTGCGTCTCCTGCCACGACCCGCATGCCGCGCAGCAGGCGAAGCTCCTCGCGCGGCCGGGGAACGCGCTGTGCACCGACTGCCACTCCGACCAGAACAAGCCGTTCGCGTTCCGGCACGCCGTGGTCGAGGACGGCGGCTGCGTGTCCTGCCACAAGCCGCACGCCTCGAAGAACGCCGCGCTCCTCGTCGAGGCGGGGGCGGACGGGTGCATTACCTGCCACTCCGACCTGGGCCCCCTCATGAACGCCGCCGTTCCGCACGCTCCCGTCGCAGCCGGGGACTGCGCCTCCTGTCACGATCCGCACGGGGCCGACGTCAAGGGGCTCCTCAAGGCCCGGACCGACCGCGTCTGTTTCGAGTGCCACGGCGAGGCCGAGATTGCCTTCGCGAAGACCGCCGTGCACCAGCCCGTTCTCGTTGGCGACTGCTCGTCGTGCCATGCCGCCCACGGAGGAACCGAGGCGAACCTCGTCAAGAAGACCGGATCGGCTCTCTGCGCCGAATGCCACGGCGACCTGATGAAGGAAGAGCCCGGGACCGTCGCGCACATGCCGTTCGAGGCGGGGGAGTGCGCGACCTGCCACGACCCGCACGCGAGCGCCCAACCCGGAATGATCGTCGCGCCCCAGGAGAAGCTCTGCCTCGATTGCCACTCGGACCTCGGAGACGCGGCGAAGCAGGCCAAGAGCACGCATCGCGCGTTCTCCGGCGGCGAGTGCTCGAAGTGCCACGCGCCGCACCGGGCGAAGCTGCCGAGGCTCGCGCTTGCCCCCGAGCCCGACCTCTGCACGAGCTGCCACGCGAAGCTCGGGGAGCGCCTCGCCGCAGAGACGGCCCACGCGCCCGCGTCCGGGGACTGCAGCGGATGCCACAAGCCCCACTTCGCACCCGAGCCGCGGTTGCTCAACGTGCGCCAGCAGACGCTCTGCGCCGAGTGCCACGACGTGAAGAACGCCGCGTTCTCGAAGGCGCACCTCGGGATCGACCCGGGCGTCATGAACTGCGTGAAGTGCCACGACCCCCACGCCTCGAAGGACCCCAAGCTCTTCAAGGCGGAGGTCCACGCCCCGTTCGCGGCGCGATCGTGCGAGGACTGCCATGTGCTCAAGCCGTAACGGCCGCGCGGCGCTCGCCTCCGCGCTCGTGCTCGCCGGGACCCTCGCGGCGATCCCGGCGATCGGCCCGGCACGCGCCCAGAACGAGGCGAGGTTCCGGCTGAAGCCGGGAGCCGCGGGAAAGGTCTGCCTCGAGTGCCACGTCGACTTCCAGGACGTCGTGAAGCAGGCGTCGGTGCACACCCCGGTGAAGGGGGGCGAGTGCGCGAGTTGCCACTCCCCGCATGCCGCCGACCACGGGAAACTCCTCTCCGCCACCCCAGACGCGATCTGCGCGACGTGCCACGGGACGATGGTTCCCGAGGGGGCGGTCAGCACGCACCGGTCGGTGGTGGAGGGGCGGTGTGTTTCCTGTCACGACCCGCACGCCTCGCCGAACAAGGACGTCCTGATCCGCGCCGGGAACGACCTCTGCCTCGAATGCCACGCGGACGTGAAGTCGTCCCTCGCGTCGGCGACGCACCGGCACGCGCCCGTCGACCGGAATTGCCTCGGCTGCCACGATCCCCACGCCTCGAAGGACGCGGAATCGCTCCTCGTGAAGGCTTCACCGGCCCTCTGCCTCGATTGCCACAAGGCCGATCAGGCGGTCTTCGCGAAGGCCCACATGGGGTATCCCGTGGCGAAGTCCGACTGCTCCTCGTGCCACGATCCGCACGGGTCGAGAAACGCGGGGATCCTCTGGGCCACCGTGCACGAACCGGTGAAGAACCGCATGTGCAACCAGTGCCACGCCGACTCCGCGTCCCCCGCGAGCCTGAAGCGGGCGGGGGCCGACCTTTGCCGCGGCTGTCACAACGATCTCGCCCTGGAGATCGCGGCGAAGACCCGGGTCCACTCGCCGGTCGTCGACAAGGTGGCGTGCGCGAACTGCCACGAGCCTCACGCGTCGAAAACCGCCGCGCTCCTCTCCGCACCGCAAAAGCAGCTGTGCGGGAGCTGCCACCGGGACACGATCGCGCGCCAGGACCGCTCTCTCGTCAAGCATGCGCCGGTCGACTCCGGCGACTGCTCCTCCTGCCACCTCCCGCACGCCTCGGATGCGACGTTTCTTTTCGCCGTCGCGGACGACAAGCAGGTCTGCGCGACGTGCCACGACTGGTCGGGTCACTCGGCGCACCCGATCGGGGAGACGGCGGTCGATCCGCGCAACCCGAACTTGCGCATCGACTGCGGGAGCTGCCACCGGAACCACGGCACGGCCCACAAGTACTTCGCGCACGGCGACGTGAAGGGCGAACTGTGCCTGTCGTGCCACACGAAATTCTCGAGGTGATCCCGTGTCGATCCGGTTGCGCTCCGCCGTCTGTCTCCTCGCCGCCTTAGTCTCCTCCGCGGGATTCGCGGGGGCAGCGGAGATCTTGAAACTCCGGCACGCCGCCACGCTCCTCGCCGACGCGGAAGGCACCCCGCTTCGCTGGCCGCAGGGGGTGGGGTGCGGCCTCCCGGACGCGATCCTCGTCGCGGACAGCGGGAACGGCCGCATCCTCGAAGTCGAAGTCTCCGGGGCGCTCGCGCTCGTCCGCCGGGTCGTCGCCATTCCCGAGATCCCCTACCCGATTCGGGTGGACGCCGACGAGTCGGGAGACCTGGTCGTGCTCGACGGCAAGAAGCGCGCCTTGGCGCGGGTCGGCGCCGACGGATCGTTCCGAGGCTGGATCGAGGTTCCCCGCGTCGAGGGCGCCGCGGCGCCGGTCGTGCGCGCGTGCGCCCGCGCGCCGGGAGGCGCGACGCTCGTGCTCGACGTCGCCTCGGGGCGCGTCGTCCGGCTCGACGCCGGGGGCGCCCTCGAGCGGGCGATCGATCTCCCCGCCGAGGCGCGCGGCGCCGGCGACGTCGCCCTCGACGGCCGAGGGTCGATCGTTCTCCTCGACGGAGTCGGAC
>CAZVOE010000092.1:0-12440 GCA_964628935.1 uncultured Acidobacteriota bacterium | reverse complement strand
TCTTGTAGAGGCCGACGCGCTCGTAGGCGCTGATCGCGTCGCGGTAGCGGAGGAGTGCGGTCGCGGCATCCTCGATCTCGAGCCGGGCGGAATCGATCCGGGACGCGCCCTCGGCGAGTCCGGGATCGATCTCCGCGAGCGATCCCGCGCGTTTCGCGGAGGCCGCCGCGAGCGACGCGGCCGACGGCTCCCCTTCGTAGAGGAAGCCGATCGCTTCCTCGAGGAGGGTCGCGACGCGAGAGGCGTTCTGGAGGACGCGCCGCTCCCGGTCGAGCGCCTCCCCCTCCCCCTCGCGGGGACCGACCGCGTCGATCTCGGCGACGATCCTCCGGAGGGCTCGGAGCCGCTCCTCTCGGTCGCGCGCGGCGGCTTCGAGCCCCGCGAGCCGTTCCCGCGCGGTCATCACATCGCGCCAGGCGCGCTCGACCGCGTCCCGCTCCTCGCGGAGCCCTCCGAACGCGTCGACGAGGTCCCCGTGCCGTTCGGGGGAGAGGAGCCCCTGGTGCTCGTGCTGGCCATGGATCTCGACGAGCGAGTCCACGAGGGCCCGGAGCACCGCGAGGGTCGAAGGGCTCCCGTTCACGAAGACCCGCCCTCCCCCCTCGGCGGCGATCTCCCGGCGGACGACGAGCCCGGCCTCGTCCGCCTCGAGGCCGTGATCCTCGAGGGCAGCCGCGAGATCGTTCGGGTCCTCGACCTCGAAGAGCGCCTCGACCACCGCCCGCGCCTCGCCCGCGCGGACGAGGGAGGAGTCGGCGCGGTCGCCCGCGACGAGGCCGAGCGCGTCGACGAGGATCGACTTCCCCGCGCCGGTCTCGCCGGTGAGGACGTTGAACCCCGGACCGAAGTCGACCTCGAGATCCTCGATCGTGGCCAGGTTGCGGACGCGAAGGGTCTTGAGCATGCGCGAATCCGCGGAGGCGGCGGGCGGCGGAGACTACCACGGGCGGAGGCGGACGGTCGACCCCTTCGAATCCCTCGCCCGTGGATTCGGCTTCGGTTAGCATGCGTTGGCGTTTTCGAAGGAGATCCCGCGTGACGCCGATCCTTCTCGCCGCGCAGTCCTCCGACCTCGACGTCTGGTCGCTCGTGATGGGTGCGGGGCCGATGGCGAAGTTCGTCCTCTTCGTCCTCGCGGCCTTCTCGGTGATCTCCTGGGGGGTCATCGCCGAGCGGTGGCACACCTTCCGGACCGCGGAGCGCGAAACCGAGGCGTTCCTCGAGAAATTCGCCGCGGGAGGAGGCCTCGCCGCGATCCAGGACGCGACCCAGACGCTCAGGCGCTCCCCGATCGCCTCGATCTTCCGCGCCGGCTTCCGAGAAATCAGCCTGAACCCGCCCCCCGCGGGGATCGCGACCGACGCCGCCTCGCTCGAAGCCCTCGACCGCGTCCTCCGGAAGAACGCCTCGGTCCAGGTGACCGAGCTCGAGCGGAGCCTGGGCCTCCTCGCGACGACCGCGGGGGCAACCCCTTTCATCGGCCTTTTCGGGACCGTTTGGGGGATCATGAACGCTTTCCGCGGGATCGGCGTGACCGGCACGGCGTCCCTCGCGGCCTACGCCCCGGGAATCGCGGAGGCGCTCGTCGCGACCGCGGCGGGGCTCGCCGCCGCGATCCCCGCCCTCATCGGCTACAACCACTTCTTGAGGCGCCTCCGGATCGTCGAGACCCGGATCGACGAGTTCATCGCCGACTTCGTCCACCGCGTCCAGGGCCGGAGGGCCTGACCCGTGGCCGGGGCGCCCGCCGGCGGGAACGGTCGGGGAGGCCGGAACCGCCCGATGGCGGAGATCAACATCGCGCCGCTCGTCGACGTGATGCTCGTCCTCCTGATCATCTCGATGCTCGCGACCCCGATGCTCGAGCGCGGGATCCGGCTCGAGCTTCCCGCCACGAAGACGGCGACCGAGATCGAGGAATCGCGGGTCGTCGTCTCCCTCGACCGCGAGGGGCGCATCCGGATCAACGACGACCCGGTCCACCCCGACCTCCTCGAGAGAAGAATGAAGGCGCTTGCGGAACGAGCCCCGGGCGAGACGGTCTTCCTCCGTGCGGATCGCCTCCTTCCCTACGGCGAGGTCCTCCTCGTGATGGACCGGATCCGGACGGCGGGGGTGACCCGGGTCGCCCTCGTCACGGTCCCTCTCGAGACGGCGGGGGCCCGTTGACGGGAAGGTGAGGCGGGCGGTGCGCGTCGTCATCCGGATCCGGCGTCGAGCGTCGCGGATGAGCCGGTTTCTGACCGGCTCCCTCGTCGTGCACGCCGCGCTCGCGGCAATCGTTCTCGCGCTCCCCGGATTCGCGAAGCGCCCCTCGGTTCCCGAGGATGCGCTCTTCGTCGAGCTGGCCGGCGGCCTTCCCGCCCCACGCGGCGCCCCCTCGGCAGCGAAGGTGGCGGAGCCCCCCGCCCCCGCGCCCCCGCCCGAGGGGCCGAGCGTCGTCAAGGAGGTCCCTCCTCCGGCGAAGCGCCCCGCCGAGCCGAAAAAAGAGAAGAAGCCGGCACCGAAGCCGGAGCCCGTTCCGGCGCCCGGCCCTCCCGGGCCTCCGGAGACTCCCGGGGTTGCGGGAGGCCCGGCCTTCCCCGAGGCGGCGGGAACCGGGATCACCGCGGTCGGTTCGGGGGATCCGACCCTCGCCGGCTACTACGCCCGGATCAGCGCCCTCCTCAACGCCGAGTGGGTCCGTCCCGCCCTCCTTGACGAAGGAGGAGAGCCGCGCTCGGTCGTCGTCTCCTTCGAGATCGCGCGGAACGGAACGGTGATCAACCTCGAGGTCGAGGGGGGAAGCGGCCTCGACGTTCTCGACCGCTCCGCCCTCCGCGCGGTGCTCGACGCGAGCCCGCTTCCCCCGCCGCCGGGTGGCTGGCGCGGGAGCACCGTCCCGGTCCGCGTCCGCTTCGTCCTCGACCCCCAAACGCCCTGAACGTCGCCGGAGGTTCGATGGCTTTCCCTCCCGTTCGCTGGCTCGGTCTCGCCGCCCTCGCGGCCTTCTCCCTCGCCGCGGCGGCGAGCCGCGCCCAAGAGGCGCCGCCCCCGCGGGTCGACATCGAGATCCGGGAGCAGGCGCGAGCGAAGGTCCCGATCGCGCTCCCCAACGCCGCGAGCGACCCAACCGCGAAGACCCTCGCCGACGAGATCGTGGCGACGATCCGGGCCGATCTCGAGTTCTCGGGGGTTTTCGACGTCCTCGACCCCTCGCTCTACGGCCTCGTCGCCTCGTCGCCGGAGAAGGCCGAGCACGAGAAGTGGCTCTCGATCGGGGCCGAGAACACCGCGTTCACGAGGGTCGCGGTCGACGGGAACTCGCTCTCGCTCGACGGGAAGGTCGTCGACCACCGCGGCGGGGTCGTCGTGCTCGACCGTCGCTACCGCCTCTCGAAAGAGAACGCCCGCATCCTCGCCCACTATCTCGCCGACGACATCGTCCAGTACTTCACCGGCCGTCCCGGAATCGCCCGCAGCCGGATCTCGTTCGTCTCGAAGCACGGCGAAGGGAAAGAGCTCTACATCATGGACTACGACGGGAGGCGCATTCGGCGGATCACGACGAGCGGGACGATCAACCTGACCCCCGCCTGGTCCCCCGACGCCCAGAGGATCGCCTTCGTGTCGTGGCGGTCGGGTCGGCCCGCGATCCACATCCTCGACTCCGACGGGACCATCACGCGGATGGCGACCGCAGGCGGGTCGATGGACGCATCCCCCGACTGGTCCCCCGACGGACGGAGACTCGTCTACAGCTCGACCGCGGGCGGCCAGGACGCCGACCTCTACCTCCTCGACGTCGTCAGCGGGAAGAACACCCCCTTGACCCGCACCCCTTCGATCGAGACCTCCCCCGCCTTCTCCCCGACGGGCCGGGAGATCGCCTTCACCTCCGACCGGAGCGGAACCCCGCAGATCTACGTGATGGACGCCGAGGGGCTCAACGTGCGGCGCGTGACGTTCGAGGGAAACTACAACGACTCCGCCGCCTGGTCTCCCCGGGGCGACCAGATCGTGTACGTTTCGCGCGTCGACGGGAGGTTCGAGATCTTCCTCATGGACGTCGCGACCGGAGCGGCGCGGCAGATCACCGAAGGCCCGGGGAACAAGGAGAATCCGCGATGGTCTCCCGACGGTCGGCACATCGTCTTCGCGTCGAACCGCGCGGGTCGCTACGATCTATACACGATGCGCGCCGACGGGAGCGACGTCCGCCGCCTGACGACCGGAGGGGACTGCTTCACGCCCGATTGGTCCCGCGTTCCGTGATCTTGCTCGGCGCGCCCCCCCCCGATACACTTCGGGTTCCGGTTCGAGGAGGATGTCGATGAAGCTCCCCCGCATTGCGCTCGCTCTCCTGGTCCCGCTCGCGCTCGCGGCCCTCCCGGGGTGTCCGAAGAAGCCGGAGCCGATTCCCGCACCGCCGGAGGCGGAAGAGAAAGGGACCGTCGCCGAGGAACCCCCCGTGATCGTCCCGAAGGAAGAAGGGTTCCGCGAAGAGACGCCCCGGGTCGAGGCGAAGGTCGAGCCCTCGATCGCCGAGCTGAACCGGAGCGGGGTCCTCCGGACCGTTTACTTCGACTACGACCGCTCGCTCGTCCGCGAGGATCAACGCGCCGTCCTCCTCGCGAACGCGGAGTGGCTCCGTGCGAACCCTCGTTACGTCGTGGAGATCGGCGGACACTGCGACGAGCGCGGAACGACCGAGTACAACCTCGCGCTCGGCGACCGCCGGGCGAACGCGATCAAGGAGTACCTCGTCGGTCTGGGCGTCGACGGCTCGCGCCTCGAGCTCGTCTCCTACGGCGAGGAGCGCCCGGCGGCTGCGGGCTCGGGCGAGGAGGCCTGGGCCAAGAACCGCCGCGCGGAGTTCGTCGTCCTGCGATGAACGCGCCGCGCCGTTCCGTCCTTGCGTTCGCGGTCGCCCTTTCGGCCCTCGCAGCGGGCGGGTGCGTCCTCCCCGACCAGATCGAGTCGCTCGAGCGCGACGTCGCCGACGTTCGGGCAGAGCTCGAAAAGGTCCGCGCGGAGCAGGCGGCGGCCGAGCGGCGCCTCGCCGCGATCGAGGCGCAGGCCGAATCGAGCGACCCCGTGCGCCGGGAGGAGTTCGCGGCGGTGCGCGCCGACATGGAAGAGGTCCGGCGGACGGTGACCGCCCTCGACGACCGCATCGACCAGACCGACCGCCGCATGGACCGTCTCTCGCTCGACCTCCAAACGAACCGAGAGCTGGCGAAGCGGCCGGCCTCCGCCCCCCTCCCGGTTCCCGACGCGAGCGGGACGGGCGTGGCCCCGGCCGCCGGTACGGCGATTCCGAACCCCGAGGCCCTCTACAACACGGCGTACGCCGATTTCTCCAAGGGAAACTACGAGCTGGCGATCGCGGGCTTCCAGGAATACGCCCGGCGCTTCCCCGACGCCGACCTCGCGGACAACGCGCTCTACTGGATCGGCGAGTGTCGTTTCAGCCAGGGCAGCTACCGGGTGGCGGTCGACGCCTTCGACGCGATGCTCGAACGGTACCCGGCGAGCGACAAGGCGGCCGCCGCCGACCTCAAGAAAGCCCTCGCCTACCTCGAAATGAACCAGGTCGGCCAGGCGATCGTCCAGTTCGAGCACGTCCTCGCCCGATACCCCGGCTCGGACGAGGCGCGGGTCGCTCGAGACCGGCTCTCGGCCCTCGGGTCCGCGCCCGGCCGGCCTTGACGCTCTCCCTCCTCTCCAATAGAATCCGGCGGCCTTTCGGAGGATCGTCGATCCATGTCGAATCATCGCTCCGCGGAGAAGAAAGCCCGTCAGGACGTCCGGCGGCGGGCGAGGAACCGGGCGAACCGGTCGCGCCTGCGCACCCAGATCAAGAAGTTCCGAGCGGTCCTCGAAGGGGGCGACGTCGCCGCGGCCAGGGAGATGTTCCGGGCGACGGCCTCTTTGCTCGACCGGTCGGCGAAGATCGGCGTCATCCACGCGAACACGGCGGACCGGACCAAATCGCGCCTCGCCAAGGCGCTCGCCCGCCCCGCACGGGGCTGAACCGTTCCGGTCAGCGCCCGCGCGGGCGCCGCACCGCAAACGCCGCGACCGCGAGATAAGCCGCGTTCTCGAGCAGCTTCGCGAGGCCGATGCGTGACGCGCTCGCCTTCCCGAAGCAGCCGCACTCGAAGTCGAGCCCGCGCGCCCAAGCCGCCGCGACCGCGAGGGTGAAGATCCCGAGGAGGCCCGTCGCAACGAGCGCGCCGGCCCTCGGACGCACCCCGAGGACGAGCGCGAGTCCCGAGACGACCTCGATCCAAGGGACCGTCATCGCGACCAAGTTATCCGACCAGATCGGAAGCGCCCGATAGTTGTGGACTTGGAGAGCGAACGCCGGGAGGTCCCCGAGCTTCGACAGGCCGGCGGCGAGGAAGACGAGACCGGTCACGATCTGCGCGACCCGGAGAACCCAGGGAGCGTTCGAGCGATCGGTCACGCCGGCGTTCACAGAACGACCTTTCCGTCCCCGCGCTCCACCGGAAGTCCCGAGGCCTGCCACTCCGGGAACCCCCCCATGTACACGAGGACGCGGCTCTTCCCCGCCTCGATCAGCGCGAAGGCCATGTTCATCGAGGTTTCGCAGGTCCCTCCGCCGCAATAGACGATGATCGGCTTTCCGCCCGCGTCGAGCCGCTCGAGTCGTTCGGGATCGGTGATCGCCTCGTCGTACGGGAGGCTCAGCGCTCCCGCGATGTGCCCGGCCCGATACTCCTCCCGGTCCCTCACGTCGACGATGACGGCCCCCCCTGCCTCGTGGAATCTCCGCACCATCGGAAGTTGCATCTGAACCGGCCGGCCGAGATCGGGGATGGAGGGAAGCGCGGAATCCGCGGGCGTCTCCGGGGCCATCGCGAACGGCGAGTCGACGACCGGGGGCGGCGTGGCCTCGGGAACCGCCCCGTCGGCCGGCTCGCCGCCGAGCACCGCCTCGAGGTCGTCGAGAACGACTTCCTCCGCGATCCACGCGAGCCCCTGGGGCGGCGCCGCGCGGCGCATCAGGGCGTTCTGAGCGATCCCGAGCGCCGCCCCCAAGAGCACGAGGAGCGCGGCTCCTTTGAGCAACTCCGTTCCCGTCTCCCTCGAAGGGTCGGCGGAGCGTCCGAGCATGGAACCCTCCCGATTCGAGCCCGGGGGTGCCCCCGGGAAGCGACGCTCGAATATAACCCGGCCCCGCGAACGGGGCCAAAGTCGGGAGGAACCGCTACTTTCGGCGCGGCTTGGCCGCGGTCTTCCGGACCGCCCGGGGCCCGCCACGAGGCTCGACGAGCCGAAGGAGGTCGAGCGCCGAGATGATGCCGGCGACTTTCCGTCCGCGCGTCACGATGACCCGATGGATGTGCCTGCGGTTCATCATGCGCGCGATCGCGACGGCCTTCGCGCGCTCGCCCACGCTGTGGACGACGGGCGTCATGACGTCCTCGACCTTCCCCGAATTGACGTCCTCGATCTGAAAGCCTCGAGGGAGGTGCCGTCCCTCCACCCTCGCGTTCGCATAGAAGTCGGAGTCGAGGACGAGCTCGTCATCGCGCGTGAGCTGGTAGTACAGGAGATCGGTCTGCGAGATCACCCCGGCGAGGTCCCCCTTCTCGTCGACGACCGGAGCGCCGGTGATCCCTTTCTCCAAGAACAGCTTGGCGAGGTCGCGGAGGTCCATCTCCCGCGAGACGCAGATCACATCCGGCGTCATGATGTCCTTGGCGGTCAACTCCATGGTCCGTTCTCCCCGCACGGGGTCATCCTATCACCCCTTGATGACCCCGAGAGGGACGAGCCGCGCCACCTTCCGCGCGAGCCCCGCGTCGTGCACGACCTCGACCACCTCCGACACGTCCTTGTACGCCTCCGGCATCTCCTCCGCGACGGTCGCCATCCCCGCCGAGCGGACCGTGACCCCCCGGTCGGACAGCTCGCGGAGGAGGGAGCGCCCCCTCGCGGCCCGTTTCGCCGCCGTGCGGCTCATCACCCGGCCGGCCCCGTGGCACGCGCTCCCGAAGCTCCGCTCCATCGACCCTTCGGCTCCCGCGAGGACGTACGAGCATCGGCCCATGTCCCCCGGGATCAGCACCGGCTGCCCGATCGCGCGATACCGGGCCGGAAGGTCGGGATGCCCCGGTGGAAACGCCCGCGTCGCCCCCTTGCGGTGGACGCAGACCCGCCTCGGCCTCCCCTCGACCTCGTGCGTCTCGAACTTCGCGATGTTGTGGCAGACGTCGTACACGGTCCGCAGACCGTGGTCTCGCGGACCCATGCCGAAGGTCCGTTCGAACGCCTGCCGCACGCCGTGGGCCATGCGCTGGCGGTTCGCGAAGGCGTAGTTCGCGGCGCACGCCATCGCGGCGAGATAACGGTCCGCCTCGGGAGAGCCGAGCGGGGCGCAGCACAGCTGCCGGTCGGGTAGCTCGATCCCGTACTTCGCGGCGACCTGGACCATCCCCTTCACCGCGTCGTCGCACACCTGGTACCCGAAGCCGCGCGAGCCGGAGTGGATGAGGACCGTGACCGCTCCCTCGCGGAGCCCCATCGTCTCCGCGGCCTTCTCCTCGAAGATCTCCTCGACGAACCCCACCTCCACGAAGTGGTTGCCGCTCCCCACCGTGCCGAGCTGCGAGCGCCCGCGCTCGAGCGCCCGTTCCGAGACCGCCGCCGGATCGGCCCCGGGGAGGCACCCTCCCGCCTCGATGCACTCGAGGTCGGACTCCCAGCCGAACCCGCGCTCGACCGCCCAAGGGGCGCCTCGACGGAGGAGGTCCTTCTCCTCTTTCTCGTCGAGCCCCTCGTCTCGCCGGTGGGAGCCGACGCCGGTCGGGATCGCCTGGAACAAGGAGTCGACCAGTTCCTTCATGCGGGCAGCCGCGCGCGCACGTTCGATGTCGGACCGTAGGAGACGCACGCCGCAGTTGATGTCGTACCCGACGCCGCCGGGCGACACGACCCCTTCCTCGACGTCGAAGGCCGCCACCCCTCCGATCGCGAAACCATACCCCCAATGGGCGTCCGGCATCGCGAGCGAGGCTCCGACGATTCCGGGCAGGCAGGCGACGTTCGCGACCTGCTCGAGCGTGGGATCGTCCCGCAAGTCCCGCAAGAGCGCCTCGCTCGCGAACACGATCCCGTCCACCCGCATCGCCCCATGGCGCGGGATCCGCCAGCGGGTGCGATCGAGACGTTCGATCTCCATGCGCCCCTCTAAAGGTCGAGCACCACTCGTGCCGACCAGGTGTTTCCCTCGCGCGCGACGCGCAGCCCGTGGTAGGTGACGGCCTTCACCTGGCGCGCGATCCGATGGCGCCGCGGGTCGAGCGGCTCGCCGAGGCCGCGGGCCTCGATGCGATCCTCCCCGATCGCGTCGACCGCCGCCGCCGCGAAGAGCCAGCCTCGGGCGTCGTGGAGGAAGAGCAACTCGGAGAGGAACCGGACCAGGAGATCCTCCGGATCGACGGCCCCCTCGACGCGAACGGGAAGCGCGTGCTCCGCCCGCACCGTCCTCAAGTCGTCGACGATCACGTCGAACAGCGCCCGTGCGGCCTCCGCGTGGAGCGACTCGCGGCTCTCCGCCCGGACCTCGAACCCGATGTCCCCCGTGTGGTCGAAGAGGACGTGGGAGCTCACCGGCGCCTCCGGCGACCGCGCGGCGGGAGCGTTCTCCGGTTCCGGGTCCCCTTCGGCGCGGTGTCTTCGCTTGCGGGAACGAGGTCGATCCGGCGCAGGGCCGTGTCGACCCGCGTGAGCGTCACCTCGAGCGCGTCCCCCATGCGGTAGGAGCGGCCGGTCCCCCGCCCCCGCAGCTCCTGTTTCCCGGGAAGATGGTCGAACCAGTCCCCGCCGAGACGTTCGACGCGGACAAGGCCGTCGACGAGCGCCTCGTTCAATCGGACGAAGAGGCCGAACGGCGCCACGGCGGTGACGACGCCCCGGAAACGCTCCCCCTCGCGGCCGGCGAGCCACGCGACCTTCCGCCACTCGAGGACCTCCCGTTCCGCGGCCTCGGCCTCACGTTCGCGGGTCGAGCACCAAGCCGCCAGTTCGGTGAGGCGGGCGCGGAGCGCTTCGAGAGCGACGCCGTCCCTGCGGCGATGGGCCCGCAGCGACCGATGGACGACGAGGTCGGGATAGCGCCGGATCGGCGACGTGAAGTGCGTGTAGGTCTTCGCGGCAAGTCCGAAGTGCGGGGAAACGGCGGGATCGTAGCGCGCCTGCATCATCGAGCGGAGCGCCACCTGCGCGACGAAGGAGTGCTCCGGGCGCCCCTGGGCGTCGTCGAGGAGTCGCTGGATCGCCCGCGACGTCACCCTTCCGTCCGGTCCCTGCTGGAGACGGAGGCCGAGGTTCGACGCGAACGTCGCGAGCGCGTCGATCTTCGCGGGATCGGGAGGATCGTGGACCCGGAACAGACACGGAACCCCCGCCCGCGCGAGGCGCCCCGCGACCGCCTCGTTCGCGGCGAGCATGAACGACTCGACGAGACGGTGCGCCGCATTCCGCTCCTCGACGGCGACGCCCGTGACGGCCCCCTCGATGTCGAGGAGGATCTTCGGCTCCGGGAGATCGAGATCCACGCTCCCGCGCTTGCGTCGCGCCGCTTCGAGCGACTCGCGGAGCCGGTCGGCGACCCGCAGCATCGCGGCGATCCGGGCGCCGGCGCTCCCCTTGGGGGTCTTTCCGGAGATCATCTCGGCCGCTTCGGCGTAGGTGAGCCTCGCGTCCGAACGGATGATCCCGTCCGCGAAGCGGACACCGCGCACCCGCCCCTCGCCGTCGAAGTCCACGATCGCCGTCTGCACCAGCCGTTCGCGGCCCGGGACGAGCGAGCAGAGGTCGTTCGAGAGCCGCTCGGGGAGCATCGGGACGACTCGGCCGGGGAAGTACACGCTCGTCGCCCGCGCGCGGGCGGCGCGGTCGAGATCTCCGTCGGGAGGGACGAAGTGGGACACGTCCGCGATGTGGACCCAAAGCCGCGTTCCTCCCCCCGGAAGCGGCGCGACCGCGACGGCGTCGTCGAAGTCCTTCGCGGTCTCCCCGTCGATCGTCACCGGCGGGGGATCGTCGAAGAAGGTGCGGCGCCCGCGGACCTCCGCCGGGATCGTTGCGGGAAGACGCGCCGCCTCCTCGAGCGCTCCCGGCGGGAACTCGCGCGCGAGGGAGTGCCTTCGCGCGGCGACCTCGACGTCGGTGCCGGGCCTTCGCATCGGGCCGAGCACCTCGAGCACGCGTCCTTCGGCCAGAGCGCCGTCGTCGCTCGCGCGGAGGACCTCGACCTCGCCCGCCTCCCCCGTCGCGGCCGCGTGGCGGAACGCCCCCCGCCCCGCGCCGCCGCCCGGAGCCGCCGGATCGAACGGTTCGACCCAGCCCGCGCGATCGCGGGCGACGAAGAGGCCGAGCACGCGATGGCCCTTGCGGAACGCGTCGGGAGCCGCTCGTGGCGTCGGGGCGACGCGAACGACCCTCGGCCCGCTTCGAGATTCGCTCCGACGAGCCATCGCGCTTCGCCCTCGCTTGACACTCGAAAGGAGGCGTTGGTAGTCTAGCGCGCTGGCCTCGCCGAAGTGGCGGAATTGGTAGACGCGCAAGATTCAGGATCTTGTGGGCGCAAGCCTGTCGGGGTTCGAGTCCCCGCTTCGGCACCATGGGTCCTCGTCAGCGCATGAGTTCCCGCGCCCGCTCTCGAGCCTCGCGCGCCCCCTCTCGGTCCCCGGATTCGTCGAGCGCCCGCGCCAGGTTCTCCCACACGCGCACCGCCGCGGGGTTGCGTTCGATCGCGAGCCGGAACGCTTCGATCGCGCGATCCATCTCCCCCGCCCGCGCCCAGACCGATCCGACGTAGGCGGGGATCGCGGAACCGCGACCGGCGACTCGAAGCGCGTGCTCGAACTCCCGCTCCGCCGTCGCGCGATCCCCCGAGGCGAGGGCGCGCTCCCCTCGGGAAAGCGGATAGGTCGCCGCGAAGGCCCGCGCGACCGTCCCTCCCTCCCGCTCGGCCGCTTCGCGGACGGACGCCTCGCGCGAAGGAGCCGGCACGGCCGGCACCGGCCTCCCCTCGCGCGCGAGCCGCCAGAGGAGACCGATCGGCTCGAAGCGGAACGGCGGCGGCGGATCGTACCCGGGCCAGCCGAGGAACCAAAACTCGGCGCCGGGATCGCGCACGAGTTCGCGCCCGAGGAAGGCGCGCTCGACCCGGAGGCGATCCGCACGCCAGTCGGGCGGGGCGCCCGGAGGCGGAGCGACCTCGCGCGCGAGGTCGCGGAAAAGCACGCCGCGTCGGTGGTAGATCGTGACGTCCCGGCGCTCCCCGAGCACCGCCGTCGCGTACAGCACCGGAAACGCGTCGTCCGACTCGACGAAGAGCGTGCCCCCTTGCGGGACCCCGTCGAGGACGTCATGCGCGTAGTCGAGACCGGCCGTGACCCCGCTCCGGTCTCGCGCGCGGC
>CAZVOE010000091.1:11020-12497 GCA_964628935.1 uncultured Acidobacteriota bacterium | reverse complement strand
GGACCGCACGCCGACGCGCAGACGGTCAACGGGGTGCGCCTCGAGTTCCTCGGGCTTCGGGATCGCGGCGACGCGAAGACCGCGGTCGATTTCGCGCAGCGGAGCCGAATCGGCGGGGTCGAGCTTTCGGGGCTCCTCGGGATGGACCTTCTCGACGGGAACGTCTTCGTCTTCGAACCCGGCGCGTACCGCGTCGCGGTCACGCCGCCCCGGAGGAACTGATGGACCCGTCGCGCCTCCGCGCATGGGCGTCCGACCGAACCCGTCCCGTGATCGACGCGGTGCACCGCCTCGCACGGGCTGTTGCAGCGACGGCGATCGGGGGGGAACGGCACTCCCCACGCGCGCTGATCGTCGGGGGCTTCGTCCGGGACGGCCTCCTCGGCCGATTGACGCTCGACGTCGACGTCGAGGTGCACGGAGTGGAAGCCGGTCGGCTCGAGACGCTCCTCACGGACCTCTTCGGCGCTCGGCTTCACGCGGTCGGGAGGTCGTTCGGGGTCTTCAAGGTGCGCGTCGAGGACGGACACGAGATCGACGTGTCGATCCCCCGCTCCGACTCGAAGACGGGGCCGGGCCACAAGGGATTCGCGGTGCAGGGGGATCCCTTCCTCGGTCTCGAAGAGGCTTCGAGGCGAAGGGACTTCACCGTCAACACCCTCGCCCTCGACCCGCTGGATGGCAGGCTCTTCGATCCGTGGAACGGGATCGCCGATCTCGGCGACCGCGTGCTCCGTGCGGTGGACCCCGTGCGTTTCGGGGATGACCCGTTGCGCGTGTGGCGCGGCGTGCAGTTCGTGGGACGGCTCTCCCTCTCGGTCGAGCCCGCCACTTTGGATCTCATGCGCGGGATCGTCGCGCGGGGGGAGCTTTCGCAACTCTCGCGGGAACGCGTGACGGAGGAGCTGAGAAAACTCCTCGTCGACGGGGAGCGACCGTCGGCCGGTCTCGAACTCGCGCGGGATCTCGGGATCCTCCGCGCGGATTTCCCGGAACTCGAGGCGATGGCGGGCTGCCCTCAGGACGAGGAGTGGCACCCCGAGGGGGACGTCTGGGTCCACACGGGAATGGTCGTCGACCGGGCGGTGGCGGTCGCGCGCCGGCCGGAGTGGGGGTTCGGCGAAACGGAGCGTCTCCACGTCGCGCTCGGAGCGCTTCTTCACGACGTCGGAAAGCCCCTCGCCACGACGCGTGCGATGCGGAACGGACTCCCGCGGATCGTCTCGCCGGGGCACGAGAGCGAGGGCGAGGCGCCGGCGCGCGCCGTCCTCTCGAGATTCACCTTCGGAGAGGACGCGGAGCGTGCCGTGCTCGCGATCGTGAAGTGGCACGCACTCCCGTTCCACCTCCATCGGTCGCTCGAGAAGGGAGAGATCGAGGAGCGCGCCTACGCGAACGCGGTGCGTCGGCTCGTGAAGCGGATTCATCCCGTGCCGTGGCGCGTCCTCCTCGCCGCGACCGAGGCCGATTTCCGGGG
>CAZVOE010000091.1:0-11010 GCA_964628935.1 uncultured Acidobacteriota bacterium | reverse complement strand
GGCGATGCCCGACGTCGATGGCCCGTACGTCGCAGGGGAGCGGTTCGCGCAGACCGTCATCGTGAACCGCTACGACGCCGAGCCGGTCCGGCCGCTGGTCCTCGGTCGCGACGCGCTCGCCCTCGGCGTGCCGCCGGGCCCCGAGGTTGGACGCCTCGTCGCCGCCGTCGAGGAGGCCCGCGATCGAGGCGAGATCCGTACGCGGGAAGAGGGGCTCGAGTTGCTGGAGAGGCTGGTGAAGGGGACGTTCCGCTCCTAGTTTCCGAAACGATGCCGGACGGTCCTCCTCATTCTCCTCTCCACAGGCGGTTGTCCTTCTCCAGCGATTGGAGGTAGGTGATCACGCGAAGGAGCGAGCAGGCATGCGTCTCGCTCGCGGGGCGGTCCCGACAACGCTCCGCGTCGACCTCCTCGACGGTCGGCCGTCCGCCTTCCCAGCGCAGCAGATCGGTGGACTCCCCCTGTCCGGGGCCCCCACGAAATCGTGGACGATCCGAAAAGAGGCTCCACCCCGCGAACGGGCCCGGGCTGTCGGGCGCACCCACCAGTTGGAGAAGTGAGGGAGCGAGGTCAATCGACGACGTCGACGCGAGGAAGCTCTGCGGCAGGTCGTGGGTCGGATCGTAGATGACGAGCCCCATCCGGTCGACCTCGTGGAAGGTGCCGGTCTGCCCCGCGGCGCGGCGGGCCTCGTCGTGGGGCCACAGCACGTGGTCCCCCGTGAGGACGACGATCGTGTCGTGCTTCCAGGGAGAGGTTTCGAACCACCTCCAGAAGATCCCGAAGGCGGCGTCGAGATTGTGGAACGAGTTGAGCACGCGGTTTCGGCCGTCGCCGTACCGCGTCCCTCCCGCGGCGACGTCCCATCCAGTGTGGGTTTCGACGGTCGAGAGCGCCGCGAAGAGCGGGACGTTCCGGTCCCAGTCCTCCATCAACGACACGAGCCCGCGGAACATCTGCCGGTCGGTCGGCAGGGAATCGCGCCCGGGCGGCTCTCCATCGAGGAACCGGTCTAAGACCTCGTTGCGGAAGTACAGTTCGTCGAAACCGAAGTCGAGGAACTGGGACTCGACGCGAACCTCGGTACGCGGGACGGGGGAGAGGTAGACGGACCGATAGCCGAGCTCACCGAGAATGTGCGGGAGGCAGCGCATCTTCGCGTTCAGGAGCTTTTCCGGGGCGTCCCGCCACGCCTCGTGGCCGAAGCCGGTGAAGACGCTGCACAACTGGCCGCGGAGCCCTCGGATCGTCGGCATCGCATGGTTGAAGTAATCGTCCACCCGCATCGAGACGGAAGCCATTCTCGCGATCTCGGGAGTGATCCCCGCGGGCTCCTCGACGTACGGGTCGAGCAGCCCCGCCGAGAGGCTTTCCGCGAAGAGGACGACGACGTGAGGGCGGGATACGCTTCCCTTCGGCGGAAACGGCAGCGGGTCCCGGTAGAGCCTCGGCCGTACGATCGGTAGCGCCTCCTCGGGCCGGATCTCGATCCCATACTCCCGGGCGAGCGCCCGGTCGGCCTCCGTCAGGGCGACCACGGCCGGGGACGCGGGCCGGACGAGGAGCGCGACGGTGCGCACGAATTCGAAGAACGGAGCCTTGGCGTCGAGGCCGTGGTGCTTCGCGAGGGAACGCTCGATGCGCGGGGCAGGAAGGAACGCGAGCGCGAACGCGACGGCGAGGATCCCCACGGCCGTGCAGGCTCGCTCTCCGGGATCCAGGAGGTCGACCCGCGAGACGGCTGCCGCGAGCGACGACACCCCGATCGCGGAGACCACGCAAGCGAGCGCGATCGCGAGCACTCCGCTCCCGACCGCGTATTCCGCCATCTCCGCCATCCGAAGGACTCCGACGGTCAGGAGGTCGTTCGAGAGGACGGCGCTGCGGAACTGCGCGTACTGAACGAGGGCGAAGAACCCCACCGCCCAGAGAACGGCGATGCGCCGGCCGCGGCCGCCGCCCCACAGGAGGACGACCGCCGCCGCGCACGCGAGGAACTCCGCACCGATCCGTCGCCCCAGGAGCGCGACCCCGGGAAGCCCCAGAACCCCGCCCTGCCAGTAGGAGCCGTGGACCTTCCATCCCCACAGGAGCGCAACGGCGGCCCCCGCGAGGCCGAACGCGAGCGGCAGGAGAAGGACGCGCGGAGCGCGCCCCGGAAAGTCCCGGCGGTTTCCTACTTCGTCCACTCGTCGAGCCACGCGAGGACGGTGTCGTGCCACAGGATGCTGTTGTGGGGCTTGAGCACCCAGTGGTTCTCGTCGGGGAAGTGCAGGAACTTCGACGGGATCCCCTTCCGCTGGAGGGCGGTGAACGTCGCCATCCCCTGGGTGTCGACGACGCGGTAGTCGAGCGCGCCGTGGATCACGAGCATCGGCGTCTTCCACTTCGCGACGTGGTCGATGGGATTGTGCTTCCCGTAGGCGGCCGGGTTGTCCCACGGCGTGCCGTGGTGCTCCCACTCGGGGAACCAGAGTTCCTCGGTATCGAAGTAGGCGAAGCGCTCGTCGAGATTGCCGTCGTGGCTGACGAGGCAGCGGAACCGGTCGGGCCAGTTCCCGGCGATCCAGTTGATCATGTAGCCGCCGTAGGAGGCTCCGAGCGCGCAGGCACGCTCTCCATCCATCCACGGATTCGCCTCGAGCGCCGCGGCGAGACCCTTCTGCAAGTCCTCGAGCGGTTTCCCGCCCCAGTCCCCTCGGATCGCGTCGGTGAAGGCCTGGCCGTAGCCGGTCGATCCGTGAAAGTCGACCATGACCGCGGCGTACCCCGCTCCCGCGTACACCTGCGGGTTCCAACGGTAGTGGAAGTCGTTCGACCACGACCCTTGCGGGCCGCCGTGGATCAGGAAGGCGACGGGGTACTTCTTCTTCGGGGCGAAGTCGGCCGGCTTGACGATCCAGCCGTGGACGGTATCGCCACCGGCACCGCGGAAGGTGAACTGGGAAGTTTCCCCCATGCGTACCGCGGCGAGCCGATCGTCGTTCTGTCTCGTGATCCGCGTGAGACCCGACCCGTCGAGCCTTACGGTATGGATCTCGACCGGCGAGCGGAAGTGGTCCATGCCGAAGACGATGCGGTCGCCGGCGTCGACGGGGCTCCTCGCGTGCCCTTCCCGGACGACCTCGCGGACGGAGCCGGTCTCCACGTCGAGGGCGAAGAGCCCGTGGTGACCGAGGTGGTCGGCGGTCGTGAGGAGCGTTTTCCCGTCGCGTGTCCAGGCGAGCGACCCCGGCGATCGATCCCACTGCGGCGCCAGCTCCCGCGGGGTCCCGTCGGGCCACGCCGCGACCATCACGCGGAACCGGTCCGCCTCGTAACCCGCCCGGCTCATGGCGAGCCACGCGAGCGTCTTGCCGTCGGGCGAAAAGGTCGGCTGGCTGTCGGTCGCCGCGTTGTCGCCCGTGAGCCTCCGCGGCGGCGACGTACCGTCGGCCGGGGCGACGAAGAGGTCGAGGTTGGTCGACCACGCCTCTTCCCGGCCGACGTCGCGGGCGGTGAAAACGAGCGACGACCCGTCCGGCGTGAACGTGTACTCCTCGGCGCCCCCGAACGGCTTCGACGGGGCGTCGGCGTCCATCTCCTTCATCACGTCGACCGGATCTCCCCCTTCCGACGGGAGGACGAAGAGGTGCGAGCGTCGGCCGTCCTTCCAGGCGTCCCAATGTCGGTAGAGGAGGCGGTCGTAGAGGCGACCGGAAGCCTTCGACTTCCCCTTCTCTTCGAGGCGCTTCACCGTCTCGTCGAGGGATGCGCCGGGGAAGACTTCGATCGAGACCGCGATCGTCGTGCCGTCGGGCGATAGACGGAACGAGCCGACGTCTAGGGGGAGTTTCGTCGCCTGCCGCGCCTCTCCGCCGTCGATCGGGATCTTCCAGACCTGCGACGAGCCGGAGCGCGAGGAGAGGAACCAGATCCACTTCCCGTCGGGGGACCAGACGGGCGAGGTGTCGTTCGCGGGATCCCTCGTGATCTGACGCGGGTTCGATCCGTCGATTCCGACGATCCAGAGATCGGTACGCCGCCTGTTTGCTTCGAGGTCGAGCGCCGAGACCGTGAAAACGACGCTCTTGCCGTCGGGCGACACCGCAGGTTCCGAGATCCTGTCGAACGCGACGAGGTCCCGGACCCCGAACGGATGGGACTCCGAGGCGGAGACGGTGGCGGCGGCCACGAGGGGCAGCACGAGGACGAGAAGACCGAATAGCACGAAACGCATCGTTCCCTCCGGCGGCACAGTCTAGCCCGGGGTCAGAGGCCGGCGCCGTCTGGATCGCCGCTCGGCGACCGCCGCGGAGGCTCTTATACTCCGACACGCGATGCGCGCCGGTCTCGTCCTCGGTCCCGCCCTGCTCACCCTCGCAGCCGCGGATCCGCCTCCCTCCCCCGAAGCGCTCCTCGACGCGATGGAGCGGGCAGGCGGAGAGCTTCGCGCCTACTCAACCGTCCTCGTCAAGCAGGAGTGGATCGGCGACGGCCTCGCCCCGGAGGAGCGATTCGCCGTCACGTGGGAACCCGGCCGCGTCCGCCTCGTGAAACTCGACGAGCCCGCGAAAGGGCGGGAGATCGCGTGGGCCGCGGGCGAGCACGGGGGGAAACTGCGCATCGAACCGCACGGATTCCCCTGGATCCCGCTCACGCTCGACCCGTACGGATCGCTCGCTCTCCGGGAGACGAGGCACCCCGTGCCCGAGAGCAGCATCCCCTTTCTCGTGGATCTCGTGGTGGAGAACATCCGCGCGGCGGCGGCGCGAGGGGAGGGGGGATCGCGCGTCATCGGAGCGGAGACCCTCTTCGGCCGGCCGGTCTGGCGCTTCGAGGCGTGGGGTCCCCGTGTCGTCCGCGAGGAGAGGATCGGCCCCGGGGAGCGCTTGTGGGACGTGGCCCGGCGCGCGGGACATCCGGTCTCCCCGATCCTCCAGGCGAATCTCGACCGCGGATGGCGAACGGGGAACGATGGTCGTGCGGGCGACGTGGTGCGCGTTCCGCGTTACTACGCGACCCGGATCGAGCTGTGGGTCGATCGGGAGACCCACGTCCCGCTCAAGGTGCTGATTTACGACCTCGAAGGGAGGCTCTTCGAGCGATTCGAGCATCGCGAGGGAACGTTCCGCTTCTCACGCGGAACGTTCTCTACTGGTGCTCGGGTCGAAGCAAGTCGAGGACGGTTTTCACCGGCGCAAAGGTCTCGGAGGGGACCTCGACGAAGAAGGTCGTCCACCCCGCCATGGCGCCGTTCCACAGGCCCGGGCGCTCGAGGACGGAAACCTCTCGCCCGTCGACCGCCTTGCGGGTCACGATCGACGCGGACGGGTCGACGAAGCGCTCCAGTTCGAACGGCGTCCCTTCGGCGTCGAGCATCCCGCAGGCGAGGTCGACCGGATTGAAGTGGCTTGCCGAGCGGAAGATCTCCCGCTGTTCCTCGTCGCCGGGATCGACCTGCGCCGACTCGACGATCTGACGCGTCACCGTGCCGTCGGCATGGCGCACCCAGAACGGTCCGCCGCCCGGCTCTCCGTCGTTCCGGACGACGCCGCAGACGCGAACCGGGCGGTCGAGCCGCTCGAGCAGGGCGAGCCGGATTCCCTCTCGATCGAGTCCGGGGGGAGCGGACCACCCGAGCCGTGCCTTCACGAAGGTCGCCGCCTCCTCGAGGGCCCACGGCTCGATCCTCGTAGAGCGCAGCCGCGCCACCCGGAGGAAGATCTCGCGCTGCCGTTCCACGAGGAGCCCTCCGAGGACGCGCTTCCAGCGGATCGTCGGCGCCTTCCGCGTGTCGGGCACGACGTTGTCGATGTTCTTCACGAGGACGACGTCGCCTCCGAGCGAACCCAGGTTTCCGAGGAGCGCACCGTGCCCGGCCGGGCGGAACACGAGGGCCCCTCGCGCGTCGCGGAGCGGATTCCCGTCTTCGGCGAGAGCCAGGGTGTCGGTCGCGGGGCTCTGAATCGAGAAGGAGACCTCGAGCCGAACCCCGAGCCCATTTTCGATCGCCGGGCGCGCGCGCTCCAACGCCTCCTCGAATTTGCCGCGCGCCTCCGCGGCGACCGTGAAGTGAACCCTCGCCCTCCCCTCGACATCGCGGACGTAGGCCGCCGCCTCGAGGAGGTGCTCCTCGAATGCGGTGCGGCCGTCCTGCGCCGACCGGTGGAATTTCACGAGACCCTTCGGAAGGTCCGCGTAACCGAGCCCCTCTTTGCCGAGAAGCGCGTCGAGGATGTCCGAGACCGCCCCCCCGAGCAGGAGATGGTCGAGATCGTAGCCGCGGAACGCGAGGACCGCGCGCAACTCGTCGGCGAACGGAAAGGCCTCCAGGCGGTCGAGGAAGTGCAGGGTCCGCTCCGCGTCGACGCTCCCGGCCGCGGCCGCCGCCTCGATGCGATCGCGCCCGACGTCGTCGCCCCACCCCCAGACCGTGAGGAGGGGTTGGAACATCCGCGTCGCGGCACCGGACGCCGGGACGAACTTCCAGCATCTTCCCTGTCGCGCCGCCTGCTCGTGCAGGTCCGAAAGCCGGGCGACTTCGCCGTCGTCGATCGTCTCGATCCCGTCTCCCACGGAGCACGGTCGATCGAGTCGTACCGCCGGCGGCGGCTCGCGAAGAAGCGCGAGCTGACGTTCCGCCTCCTCCACGGCGATTCCACGCGCGCGGAACGCTTCGAGGTCGGCGGCGTGGAAGACGTCGGGGTTCATGGTTTCGGGTTACGATCGCGCATTATGCATGAGCCTCGTGTCGATGGAGGAAGGAGGTTTTCGATGCGTTTCCCGCTCCTCACCGCGATCCTGGCGCTCGCTCTCTCCCCCGCCCCCGCCCAAGACGAGCCCGAACCGGTGCGACGCGCGGTCGGCGTGCCCGCGCGCGCCGCGGGAGCGGGACCTCTCCAGGTCGACGTGGCGGCGGAGTACTTCGTCGTGACCGACCCGATTCGGAGACAGGTTTCCGTGTACGGCGTCGAGGACCGTTCCCTCGTGTTCCTCGGCGCGCGCGACCTGGACGCCGACCTCGCCGCCGAGCCCGAACGATCCCCGAAAGCCGCCGCGATCCCCTCGACCGACTCCCCGGGAGACGACCCGCCCGGGTTCGTTCGCCCGAAGGGGGCCGTTCGCATTCAGGCCCGGTACCAGAAGGAGTCCGACACCGTCGAGGAATGGAGCGCTTCGTACCTCGTCGGGTCGAGCGTCGAGGCGATCTTCGAGGAGGTCCGCAAGGCGCACCGGGATCTGCGCGTCACCACCTGGGAGGTCGACACCCACGGGACCCCGAAGCGCGGGAGGCTCTCACTCGCAGGGAGCGGCACGCAGCTCGACATCGACATCCTTGCGGGCGCGTTCATGACCCCGGAGTTCCACGTCCGCGTCAATGTCTCCGCGAGGATCCGGAAATAGGACCTCGCCGGTCCTCTTGCCCTTGATTTTCGTCACTTGCGGGGCCGGACGACAGGCGCGCAGAATCCCCGCTCCGTAGATCGCAGCGGGAGATCCTTCATGGGCCGTCACGCGCAAATCGTTCGCCTGAGCCTCACGTCTCTCGCGGCGCTCCTCGCGGGGTTCGCGTGGGCCGCTCCAACCAACGACGACTGCATGATGTGCCACTCCGACAAGGAGTTGACGCGAGAGGACGGCTCGAGCGTTGGCGTCGACGCCGACGTCTTCGGAGGCTCGATCCACGGCTGGCTCTCCTGCACCGACTGCCACACGGACCTCGCGGAGGGGGAGATCCCCCACGAGCCGAAGCTCGCCCCCCCGGACTGCTCCTCGTGTCATGCCGATGCCGTCGCGCTCTACGAGAAGGGGATCCACGCAAAGGCACGGGCCGAGGGGAAGTTGCTCGCCGCCTCGTGCGCCGACTGCCATGGCGCCCACGACATCCTCCCGGCCGCGGACAGCGCTTCCCGGACGAACCACCAGAAACTCCCCGAGACGTGCGGGTCCTGCCACGGGAACTCCCGGATCATCGCGGAGGCGAACATCGAGATCGGGGACGTCGCCGCCGCCTTCCACGACAGCATCCACGGCAAGGCCCTCACGAAGAAGGGGCTCGTCGTCGCCCCGAACTGCTCCGACTGCCACCGCGCCCACGACATCCTGCGGAAGGACCACCCCGACAGCCCCGTGAACCGCTCCAGGATCCCGGACACGTGTGGAAAGTGCCACGTCGGGATCACGCCGGTGTACGCGCGGAGCGTCCACGGGAAGGCGGTCGCGGCCGGGAACGGCGGCGCCCCCACGTGTGTCGAATGCCACACCGCGCACGCGATCGGCCCGGTGGAGACCTCCGGATGGCAACTCGAAGTGCTCTCGGAGTGCGGGTCCTGCCACGCGGAGTCGCTCCGCACCTACCGCGACACCTTCCACGGGCAGGTCACCGCCCTCGGGTTCACGCGCGTCGCCAAGTGCTCCGACTGTCACGGATTCCACGACGTGCTCCCCGAGAGCGACCCCGAATCCAGGATCTCCGAGGCGCGCCGCGTCGAGACCTGCCGGCAGTGCCACCCCGGGGTCAACGCGAATTTCGCGGCCTACGACCCGCACGCCGACAAGCGCGATTTCGACCGGAACCCGCTCCTCCACCTGGCCTACAAGTTCATGCAGTTCCTCCTGATCGGGGTGTTCGGGTTCTTCGGGCTCCACACCGCCATGTGGTTCGGCCGCTCGCTCAAGGAAGTGCGTTCGCATGAGAGGAGGAAGTGAGATGGCCGAGCCGGTGGTCGAGAGCCGCGTCCTGAGGTTCACCGGAGCGCAGCGCATCGCGCACGCCGCGCTCATGGTGAGCTTCCTCGGCCTCGCCCTGACCGGGATGCCGCTCCTGTTCAGCCATACGGCATGGGCGCCGGCTTTGGCGCGCCTGTTCGGAGGGTTCGAGACGGCCGGTCGGCTCCACCGCTTCTTCGCGATCGTGATGATCGTGGACTTCGTCGCCCACGTCGCCTGGCTCCTCAACCGGATCTTCGTCAAGAAGGAGTACGGCATCCTGTGGGGGCCGAATTCGCTCGTCCCGCAGCCGAGCGATCTCGTCCAGATGCTCGGCCACTTCCGTTGGTTCGTCGGCGCGGGTCCGCGCCCGAAGTTCGACCGGTGGACCTACTGGGAGAAATTCGACTACTGGGCGGTCTTCTGGGGCATGCTCATCATCGGCGGTTCGGGACTGATGCTCTGGTTCCCGGAGTTCTTCTCGCTGTTCCTCCCCGGAACGGTGTTCAACCTCGCCACCTTGGTCCACGGGGAAGAGGCGCTGCTCGCCGTCGGGTTCATCTTTTCCATCCACTTCTTCAACGGCCACATCCGCCCCGAGAAATTCCCGATGGACACGTGCATGTTTTCGGGCCGGGTCCCCCTCGAAGAGTGGAAACACGAGCGGCCCGCCGAGTACGAACGAGTCCTGAAGGAAGGAACCCTCGAGAGCGTCCTCACCGGGCCGCCCGAGCCGTGGGCTCTGCGGTGGGGCCGCGTGCTGGGCGCCGTGGCGGTCTTGTCCGGTCTCGCGATGGTCGGGCTCATCGTCTTCGCGCTTTTCGTGGGCGGGCACTGATGGTCGGAAAACCGATTCGAGATTTTCTCGCCGCGGTGACGCGGAGTCCCCTCGGCCTGCTCGGAGCGGCGCTCACGACCGCGTCGGCGGTGCTCTTCCTCTCGCTGTTCTTGATCGAGTCGGTCGGAGTCCGCGGCGGCCCTTACCTCGGGATCCTCACCTTCATGGTCCTTCCCGCGGTGTTCGTCTTGGGGCTCATGCTCATGCCGGCCGTAGCCTGGCTCTAGAGGCGCAGGCTCCGGAGGACCGGGGCGGTCGGCGGGACGTTTCCGGTCATCGACCTGAACCGCCCTGCCGTCCGGAACCTGGCACTCGTATTCCTCGGGGCCACCGTCGTCAATCTCGTCATCGTCTCGGCCGCCACGTACAAGGGGGTAGAGTACATGGAGACGGTCGAGTTCTGCGGGCAAGCCTGCCACTCGGTGATGGATCCCGAGTACACGACCTACCAGCGTTCGCCGCACTCCCGGGTCCGTTGCGTCGAGTGCCATATCGGCCCCGGCGCCGACTGGTTCGTGAAGTCGAAACTCTCGGGCTCCTGGCAGGTCATTTCTGTGAACCTCGGCCTCTATCCGAAGCCGATCCCCACCCCGGTTCACAGCCTCCGCCCGGCGCGGGAAACCTGCGAGCAGTGCCATTGGCCGACCAAGTTCGTCGGCGACCGCCTCAAGGTCATCACCCACTTCGAGGAGGACGAGGCGAACACCGAGACGAAGACGGTCCTCGTTCTCCGGGTCGGCGGAAGCGACGGGACGAAGTCGCACGGTATCCACTGGCACGTCGACCCGAACCACGAGGTCCGCTACCGCTCGACGAAGGACCGGGAGACCATGTACGAGGTGACGTTCGAGGACGCGAACGGGACGACGCGCCGCTGGGCGAGCCCCGCAGCCGGCGCGAGCGGCGTCGCCTCGAAGACCGAGGGGACCGAGTGGCGGACGATGGACTGCGTCGATTGCCACAACCGTCCGAGCCACATCTACCGCCTCCCGCACGTCGAACTCGACCGCGCGCTCCACGAGGGGAGGATCGACCGCAACCTACCGTTCATCCGGAGGGAAGGGCTCGCCGCATTGAAGACCGAATACCCCTCCCACGACGAGGCGCGCAGGGGAATCGCCCGGGCCATCCGGTCGTTTTACGAGAAGGAGTATCCGGACGTCGTCGTCTCCTCCTCGGAACAGATCCGGCGGGCCGGGGAAGCGCTCGGGGAGATCTGGTGCTGGAACGTCTTCCCCTCGATGAACATCACCTGGGGAACCTACCCGAACCACATCGGGCACGAGGAGACCCCGGGTTGCTTCCGTTGCCACGGGAGCGATCTCGTCGACGAGTCGGGAACGCCGATCTCCGGCGACTGCGACACTTGCCACGGCATCCTGGCGATGCGGGAGCAGAATCCGCAGATCCTCTCCGAACTCGGCCGTTAGCAGGCTGCTGACAAAGTCGATTCCGAGCGGATCAGAAACGAAGGAATTGCC
>CAZVOE010000090.1:3395-12507 GCA_964628935.1 uncultured Acidobacteriota bacterium | reverse complement strand
GCAGTGCCCCAGTCGTTCCGGACCGGAAGCTCGCCGCTCGTCCGGGACGGCTCCCCCTCGCGCTCCCCCTCGTAGGGAACCTGGAACGTCTCTCCCGAAGGAAGGTTGATCACCGGGACATCGTCGCTCTTGTCGCGGTGAAGGTATCCGTCGTCCGACTCGGAGGCGCGATACCGCAGGTCGAAGAGGCAACGGTGGCCGGTGGAGAACTCGACTTCGGCCGTCTCCGCGCGCACGAACAGCGACTTCAGCAAGCGGCAGCGGTTCCGGATCTCCGCGTAGTCGGCGGCGAGGGAGGAATCTTCCATCCACCGGCGGACGCCCGGCATGCTCGCCGCGCGGAAAACGTGCGCCCCCGGGCGCCGGTGGGAGAGATCGACGAGGGCGCCGGTCATCGAGTACTCCGTCATGGCGAGGAGGAGGGTCGCCTCGTCGAGGATCTCCCGGAGCGGGAGCACGCGCCCTCCCGTCCTCGCTTCCGCGGGGAAGTCCCCTCCATGAACCCCCGTCGCGGGGAACATGACGAGAGGCCAGGTCTCGAACCCGCACCGAAACCCGATCGCCTCGATCCCGTCCCTCCAGTCGCGGGCCATCTCCCGGCGCTCGCGCCAGGCGTCGTGGTCGGGGCAGGCGGCGGTCGGTTCGTCGACCAGGATCGCGACCCGTTCGCCGGGGACGGGATTGAATACGTCGCGCACGAATCGTTCGAGATCGAAGGCGGGCGGCACGGGATCCTCCCTCCGCCCGGAATCTATCCGCTCGACACGCCGTCCCGCCAGGGTCGGGAGGCAGGAGACGACCCCACCTGGATCCTCGCAACGTGACGCGAACGTTGGGGATTGGTCGGGGGTCGAAGACGGACCTAACCCCTTTCCCGAGCGGAAGATGGCCCGAGTCTCTAACGTCGGATCGGACCCGAGCATTCGGCTCGAACGAACGTGCGATCAGGCCATTCGCCGGCGGACGTGCGAGGGGCACGTGACCCCCGAGGATCCCGCATCGTTCGATGGAAGACCCGCCCGGCCGATCGCCCGAGTCGGATCTGCGTCGGGAACGTCCGCTCCCACGGCACCTCCTGCCGCGACCACGGCTGCTCGGGCAACGCGGGCCGCGTCCGCCCGCGGACTCTCGCGTCCTCGCTCACGGGGATCTCCCATCCCCACTCTTCGCGCCACCTTGGGCTCGGCGGCACGAGCCCGCCCCGGACCGCTACACTGGCCTTCGAAATCGGAGTCCCCTTGTCGCAACGCGCTTCTCCGGCGGGCCTGGCGGCGGCCTTCGTCGCCCTCACGCTCGTCTGGGGCACCACCTGGGCGGCGATCCGGATCGGCCTCGCGGGAGTCCCTCCTCTTACGGGCGTTTCCCTGCGCTTCCTCGCGGCCGCGGCGCTCCTCTTCGCCCTCGCGCCCTTCTTCCGGGTCCGCTTCGGGAAGTCGGCGACGGAACGACGGCTGTGGTGGGTCAACGCCCTCCTCTCGTTCTGCGGCTCGTACTCCGTGGTTTACTGGGCCGAGCAATACGTCCCATCGGGTCTCGCGGCGATTCTCTTCGCGACCTTTCCGCTCCTCGTCGCAGCGATCGCCCACTTCGCCCTCCCCGACGAGAGGCTGACCCGCCGGTCGTTGGGGGGCATCCTCGTCGGCTTCCTCGGTGTTGCGGTGATCTTCTCGGACGACCTCCAAAAGCTCGGGAGCCCGAGAGTCGCGACCGCCTCCGCCGTCTTCCTGATCTCCCCCTTGGTTTCCGCGATCGCCAACGTGGCAGTGAAGAGGTGGGGATCCGGAATTCACCCGCTGTCGCTCACCGCGGTGCCGATGGGAATGGCCGGGGCGATCGTGGGCGCCGCCGCCTTCGCGTTCGAGCGCGACCGCGAGATCCGGTTCGACCGCGTCTCGGTCGCAGCGCTGCTCTACCTCGCGATCCTCGGGTCGGCGTTCACCTTCACCGTCTACTACTGGCTCATGAGCCACGTCCCCGCGACCCGTCTCTCGCTCATCACGTATGCGATCCCCGTCGTCGCCGTCGTCGTCGGAGCGGTGTTCCTCGAGGAACCTCTCACCGAACGGATCCTCGCCGGAGCAACCTTGGTCGTCCTGGGGGTCGCCCTCGCCGTCGCGAGGCGCTGAGGCCTCAGTGCGTTCCTTCGGGCCCCGGCACCTCGGTCCGGTCCCAGTCGCCGTGCGACATCACGCCGATCTGGACGGAGGCACCCGAGGCGGCGTGCTCGAGCGCACGGCGGAGCGCCTGCTGTTCCACGATCTTCCGGATCGCGCGAGCGAGGTCGGTCGAATCGTCTTGCATCGCAGCGGGTCATACGGTGAACGCGCCCGGGGTCAACGGGGATTCCCGTACTTGCGAGCGCGATCCCGACGGATCCCCGTCGTTGTCGGGGTTTTCGGGGGGCATTGCGTCCCCGGGAGGGGGTCTCCAAAATGACCGCTCCCATGAGTGCGGTCCCCCGCGGGAGAGTCTCGAAGAGGAACGACCGCCCCGTCCGGCCCGAACGTGCCTACGTCCTCTACTGGATGATCGCGAACCGCCGGTCGGGGTGGAACTTCGCCCTGGATCACGCGGTCGCTCGCGCGCAGGAGCTCGGAAAACCGCTCGTCGTGTTCGAGGGGCTCCGCTGCGGCCATCGGTGGGCGAGTCACCGATTCCACCGCTTCGTGCTCGACGGGATGGAGGACAACGCGAAGCGCTTCGAAAAGCGCGGGGTGCTCTACATCCCGTACGTCGAGCCCCACGACGGCGCCGGCAAGGGCCTCCTCGAGGCGCTCGGCCGCGACGCGTGCGCGGTCGTGACCGACGATTTCCCGACTTTCTTCCTTCCGCGAATGGTCGCGGCGGCCGCGAAGCGGCTCGATGTCCTCCTCGAGGCGGTCGACGCGAACGGCCTCTACCCGATGCGCGCGGCCGACCGTGCCTTTCCCACCGCGCACGCCTTCCGGCGCCATCTGCAAAATGAACTCCCCCGCCACCTTGCCGACTTCCCCGAAGAGGACCCCCTGCGCAGCGTCCGCCTCCCGCGCCTCGAGCGGCTCCCGGCCGGGATCTCGCGGCAGTGGCCGGCGGGTCCGGTGGACCTCGACAGGATTCCTCTCGACCGCGGGGTCGAACCGGTCGATCTCCGCGGAGGCCCCGTCGCCGGGGAGAGGCGCCTTCGCGCCTTCCTCGAAGAGCGTCTCGCCCACTACGCCGACGACCGGAACGAGCCGGAGAAGGACGGCTCGAGCGGTCTTTCCCCTTACCTCCACTTCGGTCACGTCTCGGTGCACCAGGTCCTGGCGGCGCTCTCGGTACTGGAGCAGTGGTCCGTCGGGTCGGTCTCGAGGCGAGCCACCGGCAGCCGTGAGGGCTGGTGGGGAATGTCCCGATCGGCCGAGGCATTTCTCGACGAACTCGTGACCTGGCGGGAAATCGGGTTCAACTTCGCCGCGCTCCGCGAGGACCACGACCGGTACGACTCGCTTCCGGAGTGGTGCCGCGCGACCCTCGACGCGCACCGCGCGGACCCCCGGTCGACGGTCTACGACCTCGAAGCGTTCGAGCGCGCGCGCACCCACGATCGGCTCTGGAACGCCGCGCAGACCCAGCTCGTCCGCGAAGGAAGGATCCACAATTACCTGCGCATGCTTTGGGGAAAGAAGATCCTCGAGTGGTGGGGGGGCCCCTCGCCGCAAGAGGCGCTGGCCACGATGATCGAACTGAACAACAAGTACGCCCTCGACGGACGCGATCCGAACTCCTACACCGGGATCTTCTGGGTCCTCGGTCGCTACGACCGACCTTGGGGGCCGGAGCGTCCCATCTTCGGAACGATCCGCTACATGAGCAGCGAGAACACGGCGCGGAAGTTCCGCGTCCGGGACTACCTCGCGAGGTACGCTCCGGACCGCGACGGTCGCCTCCTTTGAGCCGCTTCCGTCGCGACCTCGCCGCCATCACGTCGGGTCGGGACGAGAGGGGCAGACGGTGGCTGTTCGTCCCTTACGACCAGCTCTCCGACCGAATGGGCCCCCTCTCCCGTGAGCGCTCTCGCGAGATCGGGATCGTGCTCGTCGAGAGTCCTTGGAAGGCGGGGCGACGGCCGTACCACAAACAGAAACTGGCCCTGGTGCTCGCGAACGTGCGGCACTTCGCGCTCGAGCAATCGGCCCGCGGCGTCGCGGTCCGCCACGTCGTCCACGACGGTCCGTACCGGCGGGCCCTCGAGCCCATCGTCGCGGAGCTGGGGCCGCTCCGCGTGCAGCGTCCCGCGGAGCGAGAGCTTCGCGAGGACCTGTCCGATCTCCTCCGCGACGGCCGCCTCGAGGAGATCCCGCACGAGGGGTGGTTGACGACTCGCGACCTCTTCGAGCGGGCCTTCCCGTCGGGGCCCCCGTACCGGATGGACGTGTTCTACCGGCTCGTCCGCCGCGAGAGCGGGATCTTGATGGAACGCGGCCGACCGCTCGGAGGAAAGTACTCCTTCGACGCGGAGAATCGCCGGCCTTGGAGAGGAGTGCCTCCCGCACCGCAGCCGCCCCGCTTCCCGGAGGACCCGATCAAGGAAGAAGTGCGCGATCTGGTGGAGCGCCGTTTCGCCGGCCACCCGGGCCGGGTCGACCTCTCCACCCTCCCGGCGACGGCGGAGGACGCGCGCCTCCTTTGGAGTTGGGCGAAGGCGGAGTGCCTCCCGCACTTCGGCCCCTTCGAGGACGCGATGAGCGTACGCTCCGCCGGGCTCTTTCACACCCGGATCGCCCCGCTCCTCAACCTCCACCGCTTGCTCCCGCGCGAGGTCGTGAACGACGCCGCCGACCTGCCGATCCCGATCGCGTCGAAGGAAGGGTTCGTGCGGCAGATCCTCGGTTGGAGAGAGTTCGTCCATCACGTGCACGAGGCCACCGACGGCTTCGCGGGCGTGCCGCTCGCGCCGGGCGGCCCACTCCCGCCGGCATTCTGGGAGGGATCGCCCTCGGGGCTGCGCTGTCTCGACTCGGTCGTCGCCGACGTTTGGCGCGAGGGGTGGAGCCACCACATCACGCGGCTCATGGTCGTCTCGAACCTCGCGACGCTGCTCGACCTCTCGCCGAGGGCGCTCACCGACTGGTTCTGGACGGCCTATGTGGACGCCTACGACTGGGTCGTGGAGCCGAACGTGCTGGGAATGGGGACGTACGCGCTCGGCGACCTCATGACGACGAAGCCCTACGTTTCGGGGGCCGCCTATATCGACCGCATGAGCGATTTCTGCGACTCGTGCCGTTTCGATCCGAGGCGGAACTGTCCAGTGACTCCTCTCTATTGGGCGTACCTCGCGCGACATCGAGAGAGGCTCCGCGCCAACCCACGCATGGCGCTCGCGCTGCGATCGCTCGAGAAACGCTCCACCACCGACCGTCGTCGTGACGCCGAGACTTTCGAGCGCGTTCGTGAGACGCTCGCGCGCGGACACGAAGCGATCCCGTGAAACCAGCCCGTTGAGGCCGACGCCTTCGCGTCCGCCGGCCTGGAGACACCGGCGAACGGAGGGAAAATGGGCCTCGCTACGCCGGGCTTCGCCAACGGGTGAAGACGTAAAACGGGATGCCGCACAGGAGGGTGAGAAAGCCCCAGAAGACCGTCTCCTGCCCGGAGCCGGCGGTCGCCAGGATCCCGTAGACGAAGGCGAGGACCGCCACGACGGCACCGGCGGCCATCGGCTCCCGGGAGCCCCTCGCCTTCTCCCGCACCGCGAGCATGAGATCGGCCATCGCACAGAAGACGAACGGGATGAGCGAGGCGAGCGTCGAGAGCAGGATCATGCCGGTGAACATCGCGACGAGAGCTTTGGTGTAGTTGGCCGCGACGAGGATGCATGCGAACACGGCCGAAACGGCGAGCCCGACCGCGGGAGTCCCCCGCTCCGAGATCCGCGAAAAGAACGGGGGAAAGAGGCGATCGCGGGAAATCGCCATCGCCACCTGGCCCACCACGAGGGTCCACCCGTTGAGGGCGCCGAACGTCGAGACCACGGCTCCGGCGGCGACGAACGTCCCCGCCCTCGGCCCCCACAGGGCTTCGGCGGCCGTCGCAAACGGCGCCGTCGAAGACGCGAGCGTTTCCCTCGGCACCATCCCCATCACCGCCGCGGTGCTCGCGACATAAATCGTCGCCGAAATCGCGATTCCGAGGACGGTCGCGCGCGGGATCGTCCTCCGCGGCTCCCGCACGTCCCCTGCCGGCACCGTCGCGGCCTCGAGGCCGAGGAACGCCCAGAGCGTCAGAGCGAGGCAGCCTTGGATCGCCGCCCAGAGGGAGCCCCCCTTCGGGTTGAACGGCTCGAAGTGGGAAGGGTCGAAGCGGTAGAGCCCGAAGAGCGCGACCGCGACCAGCGGGACGATCTTGAGGATCACCGTCACCAGCTGGAGAACCCCCGCTTCCCGAACGCCACGGATGTTCACGACGGTCAGGATCGCGATCGCCGAGATCGCCGTCGCGGCCGCGAGAGGTGGATTCGTCGCGAGGCCGGGGACGAACTCTCCGAGGTATCCGACCATCGCGACGGCGATGGCGGCGAGGGCCGACCAGCTCGAAATCCAGTATCCCCATCCCACGAGAAAGCCGGCGAACTCGCCGAACGCCTCTCGGGTGTAGGCGTACGGCCCCCCCGCGGCCGGCATGCGCCGGGCGAGCCGCGCGAAGACGAGGCCGATCATCATCGAGCCCGCCGTCGTCGCGAGCCAACCGACCAGGCTCGCACCGCCGAAAGGAGCGAGCGAGGCGGGAAGCAGGAAGACCCCCGAACCGATCATGTTCCCCACGACGAGCGCCGTGAGGGTGGGAAGGCCGAGGGCCTTGGTGTTGGACATCGCGGCGGAGTCTGCCACAGAATTCGAACGGAACCGGAGGAGCGTCCATGCCCGAACCCGTGGTCGTCGTCGGCGCCGGTCTTGCGGGACTCTGCTGCGCGCGCGCGCTCCATCGGGCGGGCAGGGCCGTTTCGGTTCTCGAGGCGTCCGACGGAGTCGGCGGACGGGTGCGCACCGATCGCGTCGACGGCTTCCTCCTCGACCGGGGGTTCCAGATCCTGCTCACCGCCTATCCGGAAGCGCGCGCCGTCCTCGACTACCGCGCCCTCGACCTCCGCCCCTTCGCCCCGGGGGCTCTCGTCCGGTTTCGAGGGCGCTTCCACCGAGTCGCCGACCCGACGCGGGCGCCCTTCGACGCCCTTGGCGGGGTCTTCTCCCCGATTGGAACCTTCCAGGACAAGATCCGCGTCCTGAAGGCGCGGAAGACCCTGCGGGGAATGACCGACGAGGAGATCTTCCGCCGTCCCGAAGTGACCGCCCGCGAGGCGATGCGCCGGTGGGAGTTCTCGGATTCGATGATCGAACGCTTCCTTCGACCCCTCTTCGGCGGGATCCTCCTCGACATGGACTTGACCGCGTCGAGCCGCATGTTCGAGTTCGTGTTCCGCATGCTCGCGCTGGGAGGAAACGCGATCCCCGCCGGCGGGATGCAGGCGATTCCCGAGCAGATCGCGGCCGCGCTCCCGGGCGGGACGGTGCGATTCTGGGCGCGCGTGACCCGCGTGAGTCGCAACGGGGTGACCCTCGCGACGGGCGAGTCCATCTCCGCCGCGGCCGTCGTCGTGGCGACCGACGGACCGAGCGCCGCCGCGCTCACGGGGGAGATCTCCTCTCCGGGCTCGCGCTCTCAAATCGTGCTCTATTTCGACGTGCCGCGCTCCCCCGTCGATGGCCCTTGGCTCGTCCTCGACGGCGAGGGTCGGGGGCCGGTGACGAATCTGTCGGTTCCGAGCGTGGTGGCGCCGGGGTACGCCCCCGCCGGAAGGCACCTCGTCTCGGCGGCGGTGGTCGGGGATCTCCCGGAAACCGACGAACAGCTCGTTCGCGACGTTCGGATCCAGATGCGCTCGTGGTTCGGCGAACAGGTCGACGCGTGGCGGCACCTCCGGACGTATCGCGTCCTCCACGCGCAGCCTGCGCAGCCGGTCGGGTCGCTCGAGCCGCCGTCACGGCCCGTTCGCCTCCGATCGGGAGTTTTCGTGTGTGGCGACCACCGCGACACCGCGTCGATCCAGGGCGCGATGGTCTCGGGCCGCCGTGCGGCGGAAGCGGTCCTCTCGCGGTAGGTTTCCGTCATGTCCCTCGTCGAAGTCGGCGGCGCAAGCGCGACAGACCGTTCTCGTTGGGTCCGGCGCGGAAGGTGGCTGAACGCGGCGACGATCGCCTACAACAGCCTCGAGGGGCTGCTCGCGATCGGCGCGGGCGTGATCGCCGGAAGCGTCGCCTTGGTGGGTTTCGGGGTGGACAGCGCCATCGAACTCGCCGCGGGTCTCGTCGCGCTCTGGCGGCTCGCCTCGGACGTGGAGCCGGCCCGGCGCGAGCGCGTCGAACGGATCGCGCGGCGGCTGATCGGGTCGTCGTTCCTCGCGCTCGCCGCCTACGTCGGATGGGAATCGGCTACGGCGCTCCGGCGACACGAGGCCCCCGACGCGAGTGCGGTCGGGATCGCCCTCGCCGCAGCCTCGCTCGTGATCATGCCGCTCCTCGCGCGGGCCAAGAACGCGGTTGCCGTCCACCTCGAGAGCCGCGCGCTCGCGTCGGAGGCGACCCAGACTTCGATGTGCATGTGGCTTTCCGCGATCCTGCTCGCGGGGCTCTCGTTGAACGCGCTCCTCGGCTGGTGGTGGGCCGACCCGGTCGCCGCGCTCGGGATGGTGCCGATCCTGACGAAGGAGGGAATCGAGGGGCTGCGCGCAAAGGAACCGTGCGGCGGCGCGTGCGGTTGCCTGTGAACCCGCCGCTCCATTCGGCGACGCCCGCCGAGAACTCCTCTCGTTCGGCATCGAGCGAGTGGTCCACCCTGACGACGAGGAATTTCTCCGCTCGAGGAACGCACGGACGATACCCGAGGGATGGCTCGCTCCGGCGGCTCGCCTGGGACTCGAAACGATGACGATGACCCGCGCGACCAGACATCGCGCCGCGTGCCCGGCCCTCCCCTGCCGGGAGTGGGGCGGCGACGGGTCCTCGGCCTGCTCGCGCTACCGGCGCTGCCGATCGCCGGGGCCGTTCTCCCGAGTCGGAATCTCTGTGGCCTCCGCCGGCCGTTCCGCCGGCGG
>CAZVOE010000090.1:0-3385 GCA_964628935.1 uncultured Acidobacteriota bacterium | reverse complement strand
CCCCAGACTCCCCACCGGAATCGACCAGGGATAGAGATGGACCGCGAGGCGACCCGCCTTGACAGCCGGGTCTTTGGCGACGAGAGAGCGGATGCGCTCGGGGTCTTGCGTTCGAAAAACGAGGACGCCGCGGAGCACGCCCTCCCCGTTCTCGAACGGACCGGCGAGAACGAGGTCTCCCGATTCCGCCATCTTGACGAGGTTCCCGATGTGTCCTGCCTGAATTTCCTTCGACCGCGGCTCGTCGTATTGCGGCGCGTTCGGCGGGCGAACGAAGAGGCCCAGCCACACCCGGTCGGCGTGGAGGAGATGGGAGGGCGGGCGCACGATAGCCGCGGATTCCGACCACCACGGGATCACTTCGGGCTCGAGTTGCCCCTCTCGGACCCACGGGTCTGACGACGCGATCGCCTCCGCCTCGGCTTTCGTCGGTACGTGCAGAACCAGCACGCCGACGAGTTCGGGCGAACCGGAGATGGGCCCCGAGAGCAACACCTTCCCGGCCTCGTACAACCGGCCAAGCCAGGCGAGATGCTCCTGTTGAAGTCGAACGCGCGATCGCTCGTCGAGCGGGGCTGCCCCCCGCGCGGGGCGTTGGAGGATGAATTGGGAGACGGCGAGCTTCGCCGGCGGCTCCGCGGCATCGGCCAGAACGCTCGTTGCGAGGAGGAGCGTGGCGAGCGTTCGAGCCACCAGCGGCAGGTGGGTTCTTGACATGCCTGGAGGATCTTAACTTCTCCCGTGATATTTTGAGGGCTCAAAACCGCGGAATGAGGGGTGAGGAATGCGGCCGGAAACGTGGTGCGGAGGGTGGGGATGCACCGACCGGGACCAGGCCCCGAACCATCCGGCTGCGCTTCGAGGTTCCGCTCCCCCCGGCCCGCACCCCTCGGCTCATGACTTTCGCGCCCGGGGATCGGGGGGGAATTCGAGGACCCAGAGCGACTTTCGCTCCACCGTGTCGGTCGGGCGTCCCCACGCTTCGCGCCACGTTGCGAGAACGGCCTGTCTAGCGGTTCTTTTTTCAGCCGTCTCGAATCCGGTCGGCGCTGGGGAAGCCGCTCCCCCGATTCAGGACAACAGCTTCACCGTGGAGGAAGCGTACAACCAGGAGCCGGGCGTCGTGCAGCACATCTTTGCGGCCTCGCGGGACGATCGCGGCCGTGTGAGCGCCTCGTTCACCCAGGAGTGGCCTGTCGCCGGGCAGCGGCACCAGCTCGGCTTTACCGCGACGTACTCCCGCTTCCCCGTCGAGGGGGACCTCCGGAGAGGACCGGGCGATCTCCTCCTGCACTACCGGGTCCAGGCCCTCGGAGGCGGGACGACCCGAATCGCGCTGGCGCCCAGGGCGAGCCTCATCGTCCCGACCGGCGACGAGACCGAAGGACTCGGAGGGGGAGCGTGGGGAATCCAGGGGAACCTCCCCCTCAGCGTCCGCGTGGGCCGCCGGTTCGTGCTCCACTCGAACGCTGGTTTCAACTGGATGCCCGCGCTCCGGTCCGAGTCCGGCGACGAGGCGAACGCCTTCGGCTGGTTCGCCGGACAGAGCCTCGTCTGGCTCGCCCAGCCTCGGGTGAACGTACTCCTCGAGACGCTGTACGCGTCCGACGAGGTCGTCGTCGCATCGAGGCGCACGGAGCGGGAAAACAGCCTCTTCGTCACGCCGGGCGTTCGGTTCGCGCTGAACTTCCCCTCGGGCATGCAGATCGTTCCTGCGGTCGCGGCGACGTTCGGGTTCGCCGACGCTCACGGCGAGAACGCGGTCCTTTGCTACCTGAGCGTCGAGCTTCCCTACCGGGACTAGAGCGGAGCCTCGTTCTCTCCCGGAGCAGCGAGCGGCGGCAGGAGGCGCACGAGGAACCACAGGATCAGGACGGGGAGGATCATCACGACGATGGCAGGGAGGAGGCCCTCTCGTGTCGCGAACCCCATCTTGTAGGTGGTGTACCCGAGGAAGCTCTTCGAGAACAGTTGCCCGCCGATCACGACGTTCCAGCGCATCGCGAGGATCCCGATCAGCGTCCACGCGGCCGACACGCCGTAGATCGTCTTCCGGGCCGTCTCGGAGAGGGTCAAGATCTGGGAGAGGAACAGGAGCCCGAGCGGGAGGAGCGTTCCGAGGAAGATCTGGATGACGATCTGCGAGGTGAACAGCTTCGTCTTCACCATGAAATCGAGACTCTGGAACGACTCGTCGGCCTCGTAGACTCTGTGGATCAGGTCGAGAAGTTCGAGGGAAAAGTCGACGACGAACGCGTAAAAGAGGTACTTGGCCATCGCATCGAGGCAGGCCATGTCCGGATCGATGCCGCGGAGCGCCGTGTAGGCCATGTAGATCACGAGCACGGCGGCGATCCCCGAGACGATCGCCGAGAAGAGGAAGACGATCGGCATGAGCGGTGTGGACCACCACGGGTTCGCTTTCACGGATCCGAAGATGAAGCCGACGTACCCGTGCAGAAGGAAAGCGGACGGGATCCCGATCACCGTGATGAACCGCGCGAGCTTCGCGTCGATTTCGAGCGATCGAGGCGTGACACGGTACGATCCCAAGGTCATCGCACGGTAGAGAACCCTCCGCCAACCCGTGCTCTCTTTCGCGTAGCGGACGATGTCCCGACGGTACTCGAGCCAAATCTCCATCACGAGAACGGCCATCAGGTACCAGAGGTACACGAAGCCGAACATCGCCATTGCGGAAGTCGTGTGCGGGGTCAGGTACATCTCGAACGATCGCTCGGGCCGCCCGAGGTGGAGCTGGAGGGGAAGGGGTGCGACGAGGAGGAAGGCGAGCGCAGTGAGGAGCGCGAGCCGGTAGGTCGGCTTCACCGCTCCGACGTGGAAGACCTTCGCGAGGGACGCCAGGATGAACGCTCCCGCGACGAGCCCGGTCACGTACGGATAGATCACCACGAGGACGCTCCACTGGAGTTCGACCTCGTTGGGATACATGAAGCCTTCGACGCCGTGCAGGAGGCTCTCCATCCCTTCCTCCTAGCGGACCGACCCGTCGAGGCCGCTGTAGTAGACCTTCGAGCCGGTGGCCATCTGCGGCTTGAGCACCTGGACGGCGTTCGTCCGCAGGAAGTCGTGGATCGGGTCTTTCGGATCCTTGAGGTCGCCGAGCATCCGTGCTCCCGTGGGGCACACCTCGCAACACGCCGTCGTCAGGCCCTTCGTGATGCGGTGGTAGCAGAGCGTGCACTTGTCGACCGTTCCGGTGCGGGGGTCGATGTAGCGGCAGCCGTAGGGGCAGGCCTGCACGCAGTACCGGCAGCCGAGACAGTAGCTCTTGTCGACGAGAACCACGCCGTCCGGAGTCTCGAACGTCGCTCCCACCGGGCAGACCTGCACGCACGGGGAGTGCGCGCAGTGATTGCAAAGC
>CAZVOE010000089.1:0-12636 GCA_964628935.1 uncultured Acidobacteriota bacterium | reverse complement strand
ACGCTCCTCGGCGTCGCGCTCGCCGGGAACCGCGCGCTCGATCTCCCGCGTCGACCGCGGCTTCGACGCGCGCGCTCCGCCGTCGCCGTCGCGGGCGTTCTCGCGTTGTGTTCGGCGATCGGCGCTGCGGCCACGCTTTCCCGGGTCGAAAGCCGCCGTGTCGCGGGGAAGCCGAACGTCCTGATCGTCTGCCTCGACACGATGCGGGCCGACGCGCTCGGCGCGCTCGGCGGCCACGGCCGGACTCCGATCCTCGACCGGCTCGCCGCGGAAGGGGTCCTTTTCGAGCAAGCGACCGCGGCGGCGCCGTGGACGCTTCCCTCCCACGTTTCCCTCTTCACGTCGCGCCTTCCCTTCGACCACGGCACTCGCTTCTCGAGGAACCGGATCAACCCGAACCGTCTCATGCTCGCGGAGCGATTCCGCGAAGCGGGCTACCGCACGGGGGGGTTCGCCGGCGACGCCTACGTCGACTCGAAATTCGGATTCGACCAGGGATTCGACCGCTACGAGGACTTCCACGAGAATCCGGAGACGGGTCCGGCGCCGATCGCGGAGGCGGCGCTCCGGTGGATGCGGAGCGACCCCGAACGCCCCTTCTTCGCCTTCGTGCACACGTACGAACCGCACGCGCCGTACACGGAAGAGGACTTCGCCGACCCCGCCGACGCGGAAGGCTTGCCGCCGGTCTTCGACTCCACGTGGGTCCAGAGGATCCACGACGGCGAGCTCGTCCTGACCGGGAAGCAGCGCCGCTTCGTCCGCGACCTCTACGCGGGAGACGTCGCCCGGACCGACCGGATCCTCGGCGGCATGATCGAGGCGCTCCGGGAAGACGGCATCCTCGACCGAACGATCCTCGTGGTGCTCTCGGACCACGGCGAGGACCTGTGGGATCACGATTCGCGGCGAAGTCCCGGACATGGCCATTCGCTCTACCAAGAGCTCACGCACGTGCCGCTCTTCGTGCGCGCGTCCGGCATCGCGCGCGCCGGGGCGCGGATTCGCACGCCGGTGAGCCTCCTCGACGTCGCCCCGACCCTCCTGGAGCTGTGCGGTCTCCCCGCGGACGACTCGATCCACGGCCGGAGCCTCGTGGGGGCGGTTCGCGGGGGGGTCGAGCCGTCGGTCGCCCCCGTTTGGTCCGAGTCGGTCGAGTACGGCCCGGACCGGTTCGCCGTCCGCGAGGGACGCTGGAAGGCGATCCTCACCCCGCCGGGAGGGACGGTGCACGGCGACTACCGCCCGGAGGTCGCCCCCCTCGCGGTCTTCCACCTCGAGACCGATCCCCGGGAAACCGAGAACCGGAGCGCCGAGCCGAACGACGTCACGGTGCGGCTCGTGCGGATGCTGACCGACCGCGTCGCGGCGAAGGTCCGCGACGACGGCGAGAAGGGGCCCGCCGTGGAGCCCGACGACGAGCTCATGGAGACGCTCCGTTCGCTCGGCTACGTCCGATGACGGCGAACGTCCGGGTCGTCGTCCCCACGCACGACCGTCGGGAGCGGATCCTCCGCCTCGCCGCCGATCTACTCGCCCAGAGCGTGGGGCGGGAGCGCCTCCGGATCGTGATCGTGTGCGACGGGTGTCGCGACGGAACCGCCGACGCCCTCCGCGCGCGTTTCGGCGAAGCGATCCGCGTGCTCGAACAACCGGCGGCGGGGCCCGCCGCGGCGAGGAATCGGGGATCGGCCGGGGCCGACGAGGAGATCCTCCTCTTCCTCGACGACGACATGCGCGTCGGGCCCGGCCTGGCCGCGGCTCACCTCGACGCGCACGCGCGCCGGCCGGGCTCGCTCGTAATCGGCCCGATCCCGGTCCACCCCGACTCCCCTCCCTCGTTTCTGACGGAGGGTCTCGCCCGTTGGGCCGCGCGGCGGGACGCGGCTCTCTCCGCTCCCGGCGCCGTCCTCGGATTCGAGGAGGTACTCACCGGGAACCTTTCCGTCTCCCGCGAGATCTTCGAGCGGCTCGGGGGTTTCGATCCCCGCTTCACCGCCGACGGTGCGTTCGGCGACGAGGACCTCGAGTTCGGATGGCGCGCGGTCCAGGCGGGCATTCCGCTCGTCTTCGAACCGCGCGCGGTGGCAGCGCAGGTTTTCGACAAGCGCTTCCGCGCGGTCGCCGCGGACATCCGCCGTGGGGCCCTCGCCGACGTCCGCTTCGTCGCGAAGCACCCCGACGCGCGCGATCGCCTCCCCCTCGGACGCGAAGGGACGCTTCCACCCTGGGAGCGGCGTGCGGCCCGCCTCGGGAGAACCCGACCGCGACTCGCCGGGATTCTCGCCGCCCCCGCCGTTGCGCTCCTCGACCGGCTGGCCCGGTCTGGAGCCCGCGGCGAGCGCGTCGAGCACCTCCACGCCGTCGTCCGGGCTCTCGTTTACGGGATCGGCGTCGCGGAGGGTCTCTCCGCGCAGACGGCGACCAGGGGACCGAAGGAGCGGTAGGGCGGGATCCCGAGCCTCCCGAGCGGCTCGAGGATCGCCCTCGCGACCCGCTGCCCCGCGCTCATCCGGCCCCTTCGCCACGTGTGCCACTCGAACCCCGACGTCGCCGATCGGATCCGAAGACCCCTCTTCGCGAGGAAGCGGCAGAGGCTCCGGAGATCCGGCTCGACGACGGTGTCCATGTCGCCGTCGTAGGCCGCCCCGTCGAGGACTCTCGGGCGTACGCGGTCCCAGCCGAGCCGGTCGCCCCCCCTCGCGGGAAGGTGGGCCGCGACGAGCCGGCGCGCGAATCGGGCGGCCCCGCCGCCGCGACGGCAGGGACTCGCGCCGAGCGGACCCCCGTATTGGGGGGAGACGATGACGAGACGTCCTCCGGGCGCGACTCGCTCGATCGCGGACTCGAGGACCGTTTCCGGGCGCGGCAGGTGCTCGACGACCGAGACGAGCAGGACGGCGTCGAACGAACGGAGCGCGAAGGGGAGCCGTTCGGCGTCGGCGACCGCGACGGCGGGGCGCGGTCCGCGCGGGCCTCTCTCCCGGGCGCGAGACACCGCGAGGAGGGAAAGATCGCAGCCGAACCACTCGAGGCCCTCGTCGGCGAGGACCTCCATGTTCGTCCCCTCGCCGCAGCCGATCTCGAGGGCGCGGCCGCGGGAGGGCAACTGCCGCCGGATCCAGCCGTATTCCCCCCCGGACGAGGCCGCCTCCAGAACGTGGGCGCGCGCGCGATCGTAGTAGGCCGGGTCCTTCCCCCAAAGGGCCCCGACGAGACCGCGCTTCAGATCCTCGTCGCCGTTCGTCACGGCGCCTTCGGTCCGTTCCGCGTGGGCTCCCGCAGGATCCGCGACGCGTGGTGGGTGAAGAACGCCCTCTCCTCCGAGGTCAGGCCCCAGACCCAGCAGAGCGCGACGTACGAGAAGATCGCGCCGCCTCCCCACGCCGCGAGACCGGCGAGACCTCCGACGGCGAGACGGTCGCGGAGCAGGGCCATCGCGACCCCGACCGGGATGCCCGCCTTCAGCGCGGGAGCGAACGCCCTTCGCGCCCATTCCGCGAGCGGAATCCCGCACGCCTTCGCGGCGACGGGGACCTGGAGGGCGACTTGCCCCGAGAGGTTCGCGACGAGGGCTCCGAGCGCGAGCCCCGGCGCGCCGTAGCGCGTCGTCAGCGGGATCCCGACCATCAGGAGGATCCCGACCTGGGCGAGGGAGCAGAAGGCGACGAAGCGGGACCAGCCGAGACCGAGGAGCACCGCCTCCGCCGGGAGGGACGCCGCCACGCCGACGAAGACGGCGGCGAAGATCGTCATCACCGGCTCGGCTTCGGGGGCTTTCCCGGCGAGCCAGTTCGTCTGGATCATCGGCGCGCCGATCCCGATCAAGAGCGCGAGGGGGACCGCGATCACGAGCCCGAGCTTGGTCGTCTCGACGAGGGTCCGGCGGAGGTCGGCCTGGCGGCCCTTCGCTTCCATCTCGCTGCTGAGCGGGAGGAGCACCCCCGCCAACGGCACGATCGCCTCCGCCGGGATCGCTGCGAAGCGACGGCCGGCCCAGAAGGCCCCGACCGAGGCGAAACCCGCGAACGCGGCGAGGATCGGCTCGTAAAGCCTCAGCATGGCGACCTCGGCGGCCTGGCGGAGAGCGTTCCAGACCCCGAGGTGGAAGAGTCGGTCGACCTCGTCGAAGTGCGGCTTCGGAAGCACCACGAGCTCCGGACGAATCCGCCGGACCGCCAGGAGCCGGGCGAGATGGAGCGCGAGCCGGGCCGCGAGTTCCGCCGCGGCGACCCCGACGATCCCCAGACGAAGCTGCAGAGCCAGCACCACCAGGATGAGGCGCAGCATCTGGTGGCCGATCCGGAGGAGGTTCAGGAGATCGAACCGCGAGAGCGCCTCGAGGAGGCTCCCGAGGGCCCCCGCGGGAAGGGAGATCGCCGCCGACACCCCGACGATCGCGAAGACCGCGGTGAGCGTCTCCGCCTGCGCCGCCGTGTCGGCGAACCAGGGGATCACCGACCAGGCGATGACCAAGACCAGCCCGAGCGCGACGAGGCCGAGCCCGCAGTAGACGAAGAGGACCGCCTCGAGCGTTCGGCGGGCCGCCGGAAGGTCGCCGCGCGCCTGGTGAGCGGCGACGAATCTGAGGAGCGCCTCCCGGAGTCCGAAGTCGAGGAGCGGGAGCCAGTCCGCGACCGCGACGGCGAGCCCCCACAATCCGAGGCCGGGGAGCCCGAGCCGGCGGAGGAGGAACGGCGTGAGAAGGAGGAAGACGAACCCTTCCGACGCCGCCCCGAGATAGCTCGCGGCGACGTTTCTCGCGCCGGGCGTCCGCCTCCGGAACCGGTTCGGCTCGGCCGTCACGCTCTCGCCCCCCGGCGCCACCCGCGGACGAGCTCCACCGCGACACGCAGTCTCTGCCGCGTGCGACGCGGGCCGTCGAACGGAGCGCAACGGATCGCGCGGACGAGCGTCCGCCGGAGTGCGTCGCCCCACCATCGACGGGGCAAGCGGTCCCCCCGACACCATGCGACCGCGGCCCAGGCTCCCAGGCCGAAGGCATACGTCCGCTCGTTCGCCTCGTGCGCGTCCCGGTCGCGAGGAGGTCGGTGGGAAACGATCGCTTCGGGGGTGTAGACGACTTGCCATCCCCCCCGAAGAATTCTGTGGAGCGCCTCGGCGTCGTCGGCGTTGCGGAGCGAAGCGCCGGGACCGAAGCGCGGGTCGAAACCGCCCACGGCGCGGATCGCCGCCGTTCGAAACCCCATGTTGAGCCCGCCGCCGATCGTCGCCGGATCGGTCGGCGTCTCGAAGACCCGCGGCTCGCCGCCTCCCCACTCGGTCACCCACGGGGGGATCCCGGGGGGCAGCGGGTGGGACGGGTGCGGACGGACCGCTCCGACCGCCGCGCCGGCGCGCGGGTGCAGCGAGAAGACCGCCGCGAGGGCCCTGGCCCAACCCGGCCGGACCAGGCAGTCGTCGGCGGTGAACAGGAGGATCTCGGGCCGGAAGGGCGCGAGCGCGCGCGGGCGCGCGAACCCGAGGCCCCTCGGAGGAGACGGGACGTACTCGACCGGCGCGCCGCACAGCTCGCGTACCCGCTCCGCCGTCCCGGGATCGCTCTGGTCGACGACGACGACGGCGTCGGGCGCGGGGTCGAGGAAACCGACGGTGCGCAGGCACTCCTCGAGGACCTCCGGCCGGTTCCGCGTGCAGATCGCGACCGTCACGGTCGGGCGTTCGCTCAACGTGGCTTCTCCGCGACCAACAGGAAGTTCATCGGCATGCGGCGATCGAGATACCCGAGAAAGTCCGAAAGCGGACCGGAAGCGGCGAGCCTCTCGAGCGCGCGCCCCGCCAAATTCGCGACAACGAAGGCCGAGACCGCCAGCGCGCGCAGGGGGAGGGCGGCCGGTCCGATCCGGCGCTCGGCCGCGATCGCGGCCTCCCGAAAAAACGCGTTCGAAAGCGCGAACGGCAAGGCGAGCATCCCCCCTTGAAGTAGCACCTCCCGAACGTTGAGTCCCGAGAAGAGCGCGCGCAACTGCGGCTCGCCGAAACGGTGCTCGACGCGCGCGGAGTCGTAAGGCCAGGCGGCGGGGGCGGAGATCCAGACCGTCCCGCCGGGTCTCACGACGCGGGCGAGTTCGCCCGCCGTCGCCCAGGGGTCGTCCACGAGGCCGAGCATCTGGGTGCAGACGAGCCCGTCGAACGACCCGTCGGCGAACGGGAGTCGTTCCGCCCTCCCCACCACGTCGGGGCGCGCGACCGCGGCGACGTCGACGCGGACCCAGGTCGTTCCGGCCGGCGCTGCGTCGCGGTAGGGCGATCCGCCGGATCCGAGATCGAGAATCGTTCCCGCGCCGGCGCGGAATGCGGAGAGCCGCTCCCGGAGATCGCGGGCGAGAGGCCGCAGGTGCAAGTAGTCGTGGTGCCACAGGCGCGGACGCCCCCTTCCGCCCGCGGCTCGCGCATCGCTCATGGCGCGGCGAGTATAGGAGGAATCCCCCGGACCTTGGACTATATTCCCCGCCATGAGCCAGGCCCGGAACGCGCGCCAGCGCCTCGGCATCGTGTTGCTCGGCTGCGCGTTCGTCGCCCTCGCGCTCGCCACCCGGCTGCCGTTCCGGGACCGCACGCTCTTCATCTCCGACTCGGTTCGGTACGCGCTCGCGCTCGAACGCTACGACGTCCCCGCAGGTCGGCCGCACCCCCCGGGGAACCCGGTGTACGTCGGGATCGTCGCCCTCCTCGACCGGGTCGTGAAGGACCCACCGGCGTCGCTTGCGATCGTGAGCGCGGTCGCGAGCGGGCTCGCGTTCCTCTTCGCTTACCTCCTTGGACGCGACGTCGCCGGCGAGGCGGCGGGCTGGCTCGCCGCGGGGATCCTCGCGGTCAGTCCGCTGTTCTGGTTTTTCGGATCGGTCGGGATGCCGGCCACCTCCGAGGCCGCCCTCTCGCTCCTCTTCGCCTGGTTCGCCCGCCGCGCGCGGGGGCCGACGGAGCGCGGGGCGTTCTGGGGGATGACGCTCGTGCTCGCCCTCGCGATCGGATTCCGTTCGACCTTCGCGGTCCTCGTGGCCCCGCTGTGGCTCTACGCCGCCTGGCGGCATCCCGGCCGACGAATCCTTCTGGGGGCCGCGTTCCTCGTGCTCGCCGGGCTCGGGTGGTCCGCGCTCGTCGCGGCCCTGTCCGGCGGATGGTCGGCCTACGGGGCGACCATGCAGGCCTTCTTCCGCGACGTCGTGCTCGCGACCAAGATCTTCGGCGGAGGTCTCGCGAAGATCCCCCGGCAGTTCTTCGACATGGGGGCGAGCGCGGTCCTCGGTCTCGGACTCTTCTCTCTGCCTTGCGCCGTCGGGCTCTTCTCGTGCCTCACCGGGCGGTTCCCCTTCCCCGCGGCCGGGCCGTTCCTCGCCGCGTGGGCCCTCCCGACGCTCGCCTTCCACTCCGTCTACGACTGGGCGCCGCGTTTCGGCGTCGTCCTGCTCGCCCCCTCGGCGATCCTCGCCGCCTCGGCCGCCGTTCCCCTCGCGAGACGCATCCTCGAAGGGCGGCGTCGGTCGGACGCGTCGGCCCCCGTCGGACCGACGGCGCGAGCGCTCGTCGTCTTCTCCCTCGCCGCGAACCTCGCCGTCTTCCTCTGGCCCGCCCGCCTCGGCTCGGTCCGCCTCCCCGCGGAATTCCCGAGCGGCTCGATGCTCCTCGCGCGCAACGACGACCTCAGGCGCCGGGACGACGCCGTCCGCCGACTCTTCCCCGACCCCGGTTCGGTGCTCGTCCTCGCGTACGATCACGCGTTCCATGCCTTGTGGTTCCTTCCGGAGTACCGGGTGATCGGGCTCTTTCCGCTCTTCAAGGACGCCGCGGACGCCTGGGTTCCGAGCGCCTACCGGCGCACCCTCTCGTTCGAGCCGGGCTCGGAAGCGATCGCGGTCGCGAATCCCCTCGTCATCCCGCCCGGTGTGAGACACCTGGTCGTTTTCGATTCCGATTACCTCGCGTACTGGCCCTCCGACGCGCTGCCGCTCCGCGAGGAGAGGTACGACTCCGATCTCGGCCGATCCGTCCATGTCGCCGAGCTCCCCGCTCCCGGTTGTCTCGCGTTCGGTCACAGGGACCTCCGCTTCGTCCCCGCGGGGAGCGACACCTGCCGCGCGCCTGCAGAGAAGTTCCGGTGAGCGCGCCGGCGCTTCCCTTGGGTCCCCTCGGGCGGCGGTCTCTCGTCACCGGGGCGGCCGGATACTTCGGCGGGATCCTCGCGCGGTCCCTCTGCGACCGCGGCGTCGAGGTGGTGAGCCTCGACCGGCTCGACGACCCGGAGCCCGATCCACGGATCGTGTACGCCAAGGCCGATCTCCGACATCCCGCCGAGGTGCGGAGGGTTTTCGAACGGCACGGTCCCTTCGAGACCGTCTTCCACTGCGCCGCCGTGATGGGCCACGAGCGGCCCGACCCGCGCGATCTCTGGGAGAGCAACGTCGACGGCACCCGTCATGTCGCCGACCTCTCGGTCGAGACCGGGGTGCGAAAAATCGTCTACACCTCGACGATCTGCGTGTACGGGAAGCAGTACCCGCACCCGGTCTCGGAGGCGGAGCCGACCTGTCCGATCGAGGACTACGGCCGCTCGAAGCTCGAAGGGGAGCGGATCCTCGCCGGATACGCCGGGCGCCTCGACGCCGACTCGATCCGCTGCCCGACGATCGTTTCCGCCGGGCGGCTCGGTCTCCTCGCGATCTTCTTCGAGTTCGTGAAGGAGGGAAGGAAGGTCTGGCTCGTCGGCGACGGTTCGAACCGGTACCAGTTCGTCGCGGCGGACGACCTCGTGGAGGCGTGCGTCCTCGCCTCCAGGGCTCCCGGCTCGAACGTCTACGGGGTGGGAAGCGACCGAGTGAAGCCGCTCCGGGAAGTCTATCAGGCGGTGATCGACGCGGCCGGGACCGGTTCCCGCCTCGCGCGACTGCCGGCCGCCCCCGCTCTGGCGGTGCTCGCGCTCCTGCACAAGATGAGGCTCTCCCCCCTCGGGCCGTACCATTCCCGGTTGATCAACGGGACGTTCGTCTTCGACACGACCGCCATCCGGCGCAACCTCGGCTGGAAGCCGACCCGGACGAACGACGAGATGCTCGTGGACGCGTACCGTTACTACGAGGGTCGGGATGCGACGCGATCGGAATCCCTCTCCGCGCACCGGCAGGGGGCGAAGATGGGGATCCTCCGACTCGTGAAGTGGCTCTCGTGACCCGCTGGCCCCGCGAGGAAACCCTTCCCCGTCTCGAACGAGGGCTCGAGGCGCTGTGGGGAGCGGCGCTCGCGGCGTGCGCCGCCGTCTTCGCCGCGGTGGCGTGGAAGATGCTCGCATACCCCCACGAGGTCGTCGTGTCGGAGGGAGCCGTCCGCCTCGCGGTCGAGTCGTGGGCCGGCGGCCGCGCGCTTTGGGACCCCACGCGCCTGACCGATCCCCCCTTCGTGATCGCCCACTACACACCCGTCTACTACCTTCTGACGCGCGCGGTGCAGGCGGTCGTCGGCCCCGGCTTTCTCGCCGGCCGGCTCGTCAGCGTCGTCTCGATCGTCGCGACTTCCGGCGCCGCGGGGTGGCTCGTCTGCCGCCTGACGGGACGGGCCGCGGCCGGGGTCGCCGCCGGAGCCCTCTGGCTTTCGTTCTACCCGGTCGTGTTCTGGGGAACGGCGCATCGCGTCGACGCGCCGGGGATCCTCTTCGAGGCGATCGGGATCGCGATGTACGTCGTGGCGCAGAAGGAGCGCCGCCCGGGGTACGGGGCGATCCCTTGGTTCGTCGCGGCCTGGGCGACGAAGCAGGTCCTCGTCGTCGGGCTTCTCGCCGTCCTCGCCCATCGCCTCATGGACCGGGAGAGGGGGGGCGTCCGGAGCGCCGCCGCCTGGGCTGCGCTCGCGTGGGGACCGATCTTCGGGCTCTTCTTCTTCTGGATCGCGTGGAGCGGCGGGGGGTTCTGGACGGCGACCGTCCTCGGAACGGTGAGCGGAGCCGCCGACGCTCCGTGGGTCATCGTCTCGAACAGCGAGCGCTTCTTCGGCTCGCCCTGGAACGTGGGGACGTTCCTCGCCGCGGGCGCGGCGGCCTGGTTCGTCCCTCATCGCCGTTTCCTCGGCCTCTACCTCCTGATCGGACTCGCCGCGGCGATCGCGCTCGACGCGAACTTCCCCCGCTTCTTCCCGCCGATGCTCGCGGTGTCGATTCTCCTTCCGCTCCTCCTCGAAGACCTCCGAGGAAACGCGCGGACGCGGATCTACGCCCTCGCCTCCCTGCTCCTTTTGGCGTTCGCCCACCTCGGCTGGGAGCTCCGGCCGCTCTTCGGGGAGCGGGTCCTTCGGCTCGACGATGGGAACGCACGACTCGCGGCGGCCGCCGAGGTCGCCGCCTGCACGACCGGCGACCGCCCCATCCTCGCCCAAGACGTGGGCATGCTCCTCTCGGCCGGACGTCCCGTGACCGTCGCCGACCCCCTCGTCCTCTCGATCCTCGTCGGGAACGGCGCGTGGGACACGGAGCGCCTCGCCGCCGGGATCCGCGAGGGAGCGTACGAGGCGGTCATCCTGAACCGCCCGGTCGAATCGCTCGACGACGTCGAGTGGACCACCCTGTGGATTTCGGGCCCGGCTCGGCGGGCTCTCGCCGATCGGTACTGCCTCGCCGCGACGATCGAGATTGCCGGGCGCTGGGTCTTCCTCGAGCCGGTTCGGTACCTGTACGTCCCGCGCGATCCCGCCGCTCCCGGGAGTTGCCCCGAGGTCTGCCGATGAGCGCTCCGCCGCGCGTCGTCATTCTCGGAGCGGGCCCCGCGGGGCTGACCGCGGCGTACTCCCTCGTCAAGAAGGGGGCGACCCCCGTGGTCCTCGAGGCCGACCCGGAGTACGTGGGCGGGATTTCCCGCACGATCCGGTACAAGGGGTTCTTCTTCGACATCGGCGGACACCGGTTCTTCTCGAAGTCGAAGGTCGTCGAAGATCTCTGGACGGAGATCCTCCCCGACGATCTCATCCATCGTCCGCGCAAGTCGCGAATCTATTACCGGAGGCGGTTTTTCTCCTACCCGCTCAAGGCGTTCGAGGCCCTTTTCAACCTGGGGATGCTCGAATCGGTTCGCTGCGTCCTGTCCTACGGCGCGGCGAGGCTCCGTCCGATCCGCCCGGTTCGATCGTTCGAAGACTGGGTCGTCAATCAGTTCGGGCGTCGCCTCTTCGAGATCTTCTTCAAGACGTACACGGAGAAGGTCTGGGGGATGTCCTGCAAGGAGATCTCCGCCGACTGGGCGGCGCAGCGCATCAAGGGGCTTTCGCTCCTGAGCGCGGTCCTGCACGCCGTCCTGCCCCGCCGGGAGCCGAAGGACCGGTCCCAGGTCGTGAAGACGCTGATCGATTCGTTCCGCTACCCGCGGCTCGGTCCGGGACAGATGTGGGAAGCGGCCCGCGACCGGGTCCGAGCGGGGGGGGGCCGAGTGCTCCTCGGTCACACCGCGATCGGTCTCGCACGGAACGAGGCGACCGGGGTGTGGACCGTCCGCGCCAGAAAACGCACCGGGGAGGAATCGGCGTTCGAGGCCGACCACGTCATCTCGTCGATCCCGATGCGCGAACTCTTCGCCGCTCTCGAGCCCGCTCCGTCGCCCGAGGCGGCGCGCGCCGCGGCCTCCCTCCGCTACCGCGACTTCCTGACGGTCTCGCTGATCCTGAAGGAGCGGGACGCCTTCGACGACAACTGGATCTACATCCACGAGCCGGGGGTCCGCGTCGGTCGCGTGCAGAACTTCAAGTCGTGGTCGCCGGAGATGGTCCCCGACCCTTCCTTGAACTGCTACGGCATGGAGTACTTCTGCTTCGAGGGCGACGGCCTGTGGGAATCGTCCGACGAGGACCTCTTGGCGCTCGCGACGCGCGAGCTCGAGGAGCTCGGCCTGTGCCGCGCGGGCGACGTCCTCGATGGGACCGTGGTTCGACAGAAGAAGGCCTACCCCGTTTACGACGAGGGTTACGCCGAGCGGGTCGACCTCCTCCGCCGCGAGATCGAGACGCGGTATCCGGGGCTGTGGCTCGTCGGCAGGAACGGCATGCACAAGTACAACAATCAGGACCACGCGATGATGACCGCCCTCCTCACCGTCGAGAACATCGTGGAGGGCCGGATCCACTACGACACCTGGCTCGTCAACCAGGACGCGGAATACCACGAGGCGGGAGAGCAAGGGGCTTCCGGGGACCTCGGCGGCTTGCGAGCCGTCCCGCGACGGGTCGGCGACGCCTGATCTCGAGCACCGCCCATCCTGCCGACGGCCCGGGAAGGCGGCGGACGTCGCAGTCGTCGCGCGCATCGAGCGCGTGGAGAATCTGCGCGGTCCGGTGCGTCTCCGCCGGGGGCGGTCCTCCGGGGACGAACGGATCGGCGAGGGCGGGCGTGTAAAAGAGGTAGTCGATCGGCGAGCGGAAGATCCACTCCGCCTCCGTCCCCGATCGAATCGCTCCGAGAAGACTCGCGTCGTTGATCAGGCCGTCCAGGTTGACGACCGGGCGGCCGCTGAACCACCCGAGTTTCCCCGCGTCCCGGGCTCCGAGCACCGCGTCTTTCGGCAGGTGCTCCCGGATCCAGCCATACACGAACCCCCGGGAGAGGGGAATCGGGGAGGAGTCCTGCCACCGCTCGCGCTCGCGAAC
>CAZVOE010000088.1:0-12645 GCA_964628935.1 uncultured Acidobacteriota bacterium | reverse complement strand
GTCGTCGAGGCGGTCCGCACGCGCCGCGCCGTCCTCGCGCGCTCCGCTTCGAGGCGGCGGCGCGAGATGGCGAAGACCGCAGCGGGGCGGAGGGAGCTCGAGCGTTTCGATCGGTGGACGTCGAAGATGAAAAGGAGGCCGCTTCGATGGAGCTGAAGGGAAAAACGATCGTCGTCACCGGCGCGTCCGGAGCGCTCGGACGCGCCGTCGTCGCGGCGCTCGAAGGGCGCGGCGCCGACTGCCGCCCGCTCTCGCTGCGGGGCCGGGGAGAGGAGGAGGTCGCGGCCTTCTACCGCGATCTGCCGGGTCTGTGGGGGTCCGTCCACGTCGCCGGGGGATTCTCGATGGCGCCGATCGGGGAGACCTCGCTCCGCGAATGGGAAGCGATGATCGAGGCGAACGCCCGCACGGCTTTTCTCACGAGCCGGGAGGCGGTCCGCGCGATGCGGCGGGGAGGGAGCGGCGGCCGGATCGTCAACGTCGCCGCGATCCCCGCGATCGAGCCGCGCAAGGGGGCGGGGATGGTCGCCTACGCGATGAGCAAAGCGGCGGTCGCGGCGCTGACCGTCGCCCTCGCCGAGGAGGTGGCGGGCGAAGGGATCTGGGTCAACGCCGTCGTCCCCTCGATCCTCGACACGAAGGCGAACCGCGAGGCGATGCCCGGCGCCGACCCCTCGCGCTGGGCGAAGGTCGAGGAGGTCGCCGAGACGATCGCGTTTCTCGTCTCCCCGGAAAACGCGGTCGTCCGCGGGGCGCTCGTCCCCGTCAACGGCCGGAGCTGATCTCGGGAAAGAGGGCGGGGTCGAGCAGGGCGCGCGGATCGACCACCGTCGATCCCACCCGCGTGCCCCAATGGAGGTGGGGACCCGTCACCCGCCCCGTCGCCCCCGAGAGGCCGACGCGGGCGCCGCGCGCCACCGCGTCCCCCTCCGCGACGTCGAGCCGGGAGAGGTGGGCGTAGATCGTGAAGAGTCCCCCTCCGTGGTCGAGGATCACGGTCTTGCCGCTGAAGTAGAGGTCGCCCGCGAACGCGACCTCGCCCGGCCCCGAGGCCTCCACGGGGGTGCCGGTGGGAGCCCGAAGATCGAGGCCCGCGTGGGGGGCCCGCGGCTCGCCGTTGAAGAAGCGCCGGAGGCCGAAGGCGGAGGTCGGATCGCCGGGAACCGGCTTCGCGAAGGGCGCCGCGAGCGGCGGCCGCACGCTCCGCTTCGCGTAGAGGGCGTCGAGCATCCGCCGCTCCCTCTCGATCCGCTCGGCGTCCTTCTTCGACGGCTTCACGTACTTCTCCTCGACGGTGAGCCGCTGCTCGGGAAACGACTTCGCCGCGACGGCGAGGGTCCGGACGAGCGGCTCGTGCCCCGGCGCCCGGACCTCGAGGGGGAGGGGGCCCGGGGCGCGGTCGAGAGCGACCGCCGCCCACGCGCTCGCGCGGCGGGAATCCGGGGAGTCGGGGGAGAAGGCGAGAGGGGTTCCGTCGAGCGATCCTTCGACGCGCGCGAGCGGTTCGGTCGAGGAGACGACGATCCGGAGCGGCTCTCCCGGCGCGATCTCCCGCGCGAGGACCTCGAGGCGCAGCACCGGTTCCTGCGCGTGGCTGCACGACGCGAGGACGAGCGCGAGGAGGACGGAACGGCGCATGTCGGGCCCCTCGGTTGCGGCGGCGGCGCGGCCGCTGTACAAGGATGGCCGGCCGGAACGGGAGGAGCAAGCCGGGATGCCGTTCGGAGTCGTCTTCGCGATCGTCGTGTTCGGAGTCGTCGCCCCGTGGGTGGGGCTCCGGTTCCTCCCCGGCCCCGGTCTCGCGGTGCGGCTCGGCGGCGCGTGTCTCATCGCGCTCGGTCTTTCGCTCGCGCTCGGCCTCGCGTTCCGGCGGCGGTGGGCGCGATGGGCGGCTCTTCTCGGCGCGTTCTGGCTCGCGATGGCCGCGATGCGCGAGATCGTGCGGGGAGGCGAGGTGCTCGGGATGGTCGCGCTCTTCGGCGCCGCCGTCGCGATTCCGCTCCTGCTCGTTCCGAGAACCGGGAAGATCCCGCCGCCCGACCCGGCGCGGCCCCGCCGCGTCGGGCTCGACGTCGTGCTCGGCGCCTCGACGGGACTTTGCCTCCTCGGCCTCGTGGTCGCCGTCGTCCTTCCCGCCCCCGCTCCCGCCCGCGCGTCGGTCGCCTCCGTGTCGGCGGAGCGGGGAGCGCACCTCGAGTGGCTCGACTTCGCCCCCGGCCTCGAAAAGGCGCGCGCGGAGGGAAAGCCGATGCTCGTCGATTTCTTCGCCGAGTGGTGCGGCCCGTGCCATCAGATGGACCGCACGACCTTCCGCGATCGGCGGGTGCTCGACCGCCTCGACGAGTCGGTCGTCGCGGTGCGCGTCGATTCCGAGGAGGAGGAGCCCCGCCACGGCCTCACGGGGCTCGAGCTCGCCGAGCGGTACGCCGTGACGGTCTACCCCACGATCGCCCTCCTCGACGGGAACGGGAGGGTGATCGCCCGGGTCTCCGGGTACGTCGGCCCCGATCGGTTCCTCGCCTGGCTCGACGGGGCGCTCGGCAAGGTCCCGGCCCCGGGGGCGTAGCGCCGCCGCGGCTGTTCACGCCGGGCCCGACCGAAGTCCTCCCCGAGAACCTCGCCGCACTCGCGCGGCCGCAGATCGGACATCGCGGCGAGGCTTTCCGGTCGCTTTACGCGCGGGTCGAGGGGAAGCGGCGGTCGCGATCGCGCACAGGAGGAACGCCAAGGTGGGGGAGGTCGAGCGCGTCCTTGCGGCGACAATCGGATCCTCGCCGGGGAGTCGTTCTTGGACGGCCGGTGCGAGATCCTTGGATGGCGGTTCACGCTCGTCCGCCCATTCGAGTCGGTCGCGAGGTGGAATGGGCTCGAGGGACCGCGCGACAGGGACCGGCGATGGAGCGAGGTCGCGGAATTTCTTCGAGTGGTGCCGGGGTTCGGGTATATATGACGAGGCCGTCGGCGGGTGAAGTTCGCAGGATTCGGCGAACAGGGCGTTAGGTTCCGGGAACATCGGAGGACCATGCCGATGTCCACGCGACTGAGCACTGGGCGAGAGCGATCGACCGATAACTACATCAAAGCCTGTCGAGAGCGGTACGACATGCAGACGCTGTGCCGCGTGCTCGAGGTGGTCCCGAGTCGCGTTTGCGAATGGCTCAACCAGCCGATCTCGAGTCGAGCCCGAGAGGATACTAGGCTGCTTCGCCTGATCCGCGCTGCGTCTACTGCAAGTCAAGGTATCTACGGCGCTCCGCGGCTCTTCCTGGACTTGCGCGAGGCGGGAGAAGCGTGCAGCAAGCACCGCGTGACGCGTCTCATGCGCGAAAACAAGCTGTGGGCCCCGAATGGCTGCCGGACGCGTCGCTGGTCGGTTGGGAAGCGCTCCGTTCTGATTCCAGACATGTTGAAGCGGCAGTTCACCGTGACACGCCCGAACCGAGCCTCGGTCACGGACATCACCATCACCTACATTCGTACGTGGCGAGGCAGGCTGTGCTTGGCAGTCGTCAGGGACCTCTTCTCGCGCAAAATCGTCGGCTGGTCCGCTCGTCACACCATCCACCGAGAGCTCGTGCTCAACGCGGTGCTGATGGCGGTGCGCCGAAGAAGACCGAGAGGCACCTTGATGCACTCAGATAGGGGACCCAGTACGGTAGCGACGGGTGGCGCCGCTTCTGCCACTCCAATCACATCGAGCCAAGCATGAGCACGAAGGGAAACTGCTGGGACAGCGCCGTGGCCAAGTCCTTCTTCAGCAGCCTGAAACAAGAACGGATCAAGAAGCACATCTACAAGACTCGCAAGCTCGCGCTGAAGGGCGTAGCCGACTACATCGATGGATTCTACGATCCAACAAGCCGTCACGGTCACCTGGGCGGCGTCAGTCCCGAGCAGTTCGAACCGGCTCAAGAGCCCCGGAATCACCGTGTCCACTAAATCCTGGGAACTCCAACGCGAAGAGGTACATCACGAACCGAGACCCCATCAGCCATGACCGATGACGATCCCCACTACTACGGCCACCGACAGCGCCTCCGTGACCGCTTCCTGAAGTCCGGCCTGGCAGGCTTCGCCGACTACGAGGTGGTCGAGTTGCTGCTGACACTCGCCATCCCTCGCGCTGACGTGAAGCAGCCCGCCAAGGCCTTGATCGCGCGGTTCGGGAACGTGCGCGGCATCCTGGACGCGCCCGTCGCCGAGCTTCGCGCCGTCCCCGGCATCGGAAAAGTCACGCCGGTGGCCCTCCAGATCATCAAGGCGGCGGCCACGCTCTACTTGCAGCAAAGCGGCGAGGCGCGCGACTCACTGGAGGAGCCGGCCCGACTCGCGGATTTCTGGCGGATGCGGCTTGGATCCCTGCAGAACGAGGTCTTCGAGGTGGCGTATCTGGATTCCGCTCACCGGCTCCTCCGCGACGGCGTCGAGAGGCTCGAGGAAGGCACGATCGACCGGGCAGCGGTCTACCCGCGCAGGGTCATCGAGGCAGCGCTGAAGCGCGGAGCGGCAGCGCTGCTGCTCGCGCACAATCACCCGAACGGCAACGTTACGCCGAGCGAGCACGACAAGGTGCTCACCCGCGCAATTATCCTCGGAGCGGAGACCGTACACCTCAAGGTCGTCGATCACCTGATCGTGTCGGCGCAAGAGATCTTCAGCTTTCGCAAGGCGGGGCTGTTGTGAGCATCGCGCCCGCTATCGAGCGCCACTATCCGAAGCTCAACGAGGAGCAGCGAGCGATTGTCGGGCACATTGACGGACCTCTCCTCGTGGTCGCTGGCCCCGGTTCCGGCAAGACGTACAGCATCGTGCTGCGCGCGCTCAATCTTCTATTGCTGGACAAGGCGCAACCCAGGCAGATCGTGCTCTGCACCTTCACGGAGAAGGCCGCCTTCGAGATGCGCGACCGCATGGCCGCCGCGGCGCGCAGGGTCGGCTATACGGACGACCTCTCGGAGCTTTCGGTCTGCACGATCCACAGCTTCTGCAACCGCGTGCTCACGCGGCACCGTCACCGGACGGAACTCGGCCACGGTTTCGACACGCTCGACGAACTGACACAGCTCCTCTTTATCTTCGAGCACTTCGACGAGATCGTCGGGCCGCCAGAGAACGAGCTCTTTCTCGGCAAGTGGAAGACTCGCTGGACGGCGATCGAGGGAGCGCGGGGCTACTTCGACAAGATCACGGAGGAGCTCGTCGATCCCGGGCGCCTCACCACTTCCGGCGATCCATTCCTTGCGGCGATCGGCAGCGCGTATCAGCGCTATGAGAGGGCCCTGCTCGACGCCAACCGCACAGACTTCGCCCATCTCCAACGGTTCGTGTTCGACCTCCTCCGCGACCGCGGCACGGCGAACGCCGTGACCCGCGACCTGCGTTACGTCCTCGTGGACGAGTACCAGGACACGAACTACATCCAGGAGCAGCTCCTCATCAAGCTCACGGAGCGGAGCCGCAATCTTTGCGTGGTTGGGGACGAGGACCAGAGCCTCTATCGCTTTCGCGGCGCCACGGTACGGAACATCCTCGAGTTCCCGCAGCGCGTGCCGGGCTGCGCCATCGTCAAGCTGACGACCAACTATCGCTCCCACCGCGCGATCGTTGAGCGCTACGACCGCTGGATGGCCTCCGCCGACTGGTCGAACCCGCATGGCGCGCCCTTCCGGCACAGCAAGACCATCAAGGCTGATGCGGCGGGAACCCACCAGGACTACCCGTCCGTCATTGCCATCTGGGGCAAGGACCGGCGCGACGAGGCCGCCCGTCTTGCCGACCTCGTCGAATTCCTTCGGAAGAAGGAGGTCATCGCGGATTACGGGCAGGTGGCTCTGCTCCTGCACAGCGTGCGGGAGGAGCACAGCGGTCCCTACCTGGCCGCGCTGGAAACCAAGGGCATCCCGGCCTTCTGCCCGCGCGCCCGCGCGTACTTCGAGATCCCGGAGGTCCGCGATCTGGTCGCCTGCTTCGCGGTTCTGTTCGGCTGGCACGGCAATGGACGCGGGGAGGCTCGCGGCGCTGTGGCGGGACTTGCCGCTTACGTGGACGACGCCATCGTCCACCTCGCCCGCCGCTTCTGCTCTCCGCACCCGCTCGCAGAGGTTCTGCAACGGTGGACCGGCGAGATCGCTGGCCTACAGGAGGGCGAAGGGCTCGACCTACGGCCCGCCGACTACTTTTACCACCTGCTTGCGCTCGAGCCGTTCAGGACCGCGGTCCGCAATGACAACACCGCGCACAACCTCGCGCTGTTTTCCCAACTCCTGAACGTCTTCCAGACCTACTACCACTACACCGTTGTCACGCACCGGAACCGCGAGTTCCTACGTTTCCACTTCTTCAACAGCTTCCTGCGGCTGCTCTACGACGGCGGGATCAACGAGTACGAAGACCCGGACCAGCCCTTCCCCAAGGGCCACGTGCAGGTGATGACGATTCACCAGGCCAAGGGGCTCGAGTTTCCGGTGGTGGTGGTCGGCTCCCTCTCGAATCAGCTGTCGAGCCCCAAGCAGATCGACCGCGACCTCGGGCCCTTCTATCACAGGCCTCCCTTCGAGCCCGAGAACCGCATCACGCTGTTCGACCGGATGCGCCTGCACTACGTGGCCTTCTCGCGGCCGCAAAAGCTGCTAGTGCTCACCGCGCACGAGCAGCCCAGGGATCACTTCGCGCCCATCTGGCACGGACTCCCGCAGTGGCCCTATGTCCAGAAAGACCTGCTCGCGGCGCAGCGCTTCGAGCTCCACGAGCGCATGCCGGTCAAGAAGACCTACAGCTTCACCGGCGACCTAAAAATCTACGAGACCTGCCCGCGCCAATACCAGTTCTTCCGCGAGTACGACTTCACGCCCTCCCGCTCGGCGGTGATCTTCTTCGGCCTGCTCGTGCACCAGACCATCGAGGAAATCCACCGCATTGCCCTCGATGGAAAGCTCGATACGCTTGACGAGCGGCGCATCCGCGAGCTCTTCGACCGCACCTTCCGCTTCCTGTGCTTGAGCGACGTGCGCCCGATCGGCGACCGGGCCCGCGAGGCGGCCCTCGTGCAGGTGCTCAACTACGTCCGGCAGAACAGGGATGAGATGCGCCGGGTGATCCAGACCGAGGTGGACGTCTCGCTCGAGAAGGACGGCTACATCCTTGCCGGCAAGGTGGACCTGCTGCTCGGTGGCGACGGCAAGCTGGAGCTGCTGGACTTCAAAACCTCGCCACGCCCGAAGGACAGCCCTGAGCTGATCGCCGCGTATGAGCGCCAGCTCTGCACCTATGCGCACATCCTAGAGCGCCGCCATGGCCGGCATGTAGACCGGCTGCTGCTCTACTGGACCTCGGAGGCGCGCAAGGAAGATGCGCTGATGGTTCTACCGTACGACCCGCGGTGCGTGGAGGAGGCGGGCCGCCACTTCGACGAGACGGTGCGCCGCATCCAGGCGCGCGAATTCATGGTCACTACCCCGCCCGAGGCGGCAATCTGCAAGGAGTGCGACCTGCGGATGCTCTGCCACGCTGAAGGAATCATCTCCCGGGAGGCGCGCGGCTGATGGCTTCGGACTACGCAGCTATTCGCGAGGCGAACAAGGCGGAGTACGGCAATGTAGGCCGCTGGGGCCGTGGTGTTCTCGTCAACCGCTACGACAGCAGCGCACACTTTGTCTTCGAGCTCCTTCAAAACGCCGAGGACGCCCTGAAGCGGCGCAGCGGTTGGAATGGCTCGCGTGAGGTTCGGTTCGAGCTGACTCAGAGCAATCTGAGAGTCATCCAATACGGCAATCCGTTCACGTTTGCAGACGTGAAGGGCGTGTGCGGCGTCGGCGAGACCACCAAGGACCTGACCGATATCGGCCGCTTCGGGATCGGCTTCAAGTCGGTCTATGCGATCACGGACCGGCCCGAGGTGCACTCCGGTGACGAGGATTTCGCCATCGAGAACTTCGTGTTCCCGGTCGCGGTGCCGCCCGTTAGCCGCGCGGCCGAACAGACGGTGTTCGTGCTTCCTTTACGAAGTCAGGACGCAGATGTCTTCCCACTGATTGCAGACGCCTTAAGCAAGCTTGGAGCGCGGACGTTGCTCTTTCTGCGTCAGATCGAGGAGATCGCGTGGTCAGTCAGCGGAGGAGCAAACGGGCTGTATCGCAAGCAGTCTGAAGATGTGCGTGAGGGCAGTCGCCGCGTGACGCTTATCGGAGCGCGGGGGGGAGAACCCCCGGCCGAAGAAACCTGGCTGATCTTCTCTAGGGAGGCCAAGACGGAAGCAGGGGCTGTGGCCGGGTTCATCGAGATCGCTTTTCTTCTCGAAAATGACAAGGAGACGAAAAAGTCGAGCGTCCAGCCTGTTGACCATTCGCCGCTCTATGCGTTCTTCCCCACGGTAGTGACAACGCACCTTGGGTTTCTCGTGCAGGGACCCTACCGCACGACGCCCAGCCGCGACAACGTGCCGCCAGGGGACCCCTGGAATGTCAAGCTGGTTGAGGAGACCGCCGCGCTGCTCCTCGATGCCCTGGAGCAGCTCAAGGCCATGAATCTTCTCGATGTCGCGGCGCTGCAGTGCCTGCCCATCGAGCGGGCCAAGTACCCTGAAGGCAGCATGTTTGCACCGCTCTTCGAAGCGGTGCGAAACGCCATGATTTCGAAGCCACTGCTGCCCCGCTCCACAAGAGGCTGGACCGCTGCCAAGAATGCGCGACTTGCTCGAACACAAGAGCTGCGGGAGCTTTTTGATTCGAAGCAGCTGGCAGCGCTTCTCGATTCGCCTGACGAGGTTCACTGGCTAAGCGGTGACATCACCCGCGACACGGCAGCGACGCTACGCAACTACCTCCTGTACGAGTTAAAGGTCGGCGAGTTGACGCCTGAACTTATCCTCCCGCGGCTCACCAAGCGGTTTCTGGAGGCCCAGCCCGACGAGTGGATTCTCAAGCTCTACGAGTTCCTTGGTGGCCAGCCGGCCCTCATCCGAAAAGACCGCGTCAGCAACATCCCGTTCGTCCGGGTTGAGGGCGGAGTGCACGTGGTGGCGCAGTCGAACGGGCAACCGCAGGCATTTCTGCCGAGTGGCCTCAGGACCGATTTCCCAACTGTCCCAAGATCGGTCTGCAGCACCGACAAGGCTCTCGCGTTTCTCAGGGCACTGGGACTGACTGAACCCGATGCAGTTGACGACGTCGTGCGCAACGTCATCCCCAAATACACGGGGGACACGGTCGAGGCCGATGGTGTGGAGTACGAGGCCGACATCACGCGAATACTTAACGCCTTCGGCACGGAGCACCGGGGTCAGCGGGACAAGCTCATTACGGCTCTCAAGGAAGCCCGCTTCGTGAAATCCGTCGATGCTGGAGATGAAGGCCGGCATATGTCCAAACCGGGCGACGTCTATCTCGCGACGGAACGGCTCAAGGAATTGTTCGCGGGAGTGGCCGGAGTCATGCTCGTCGACGATTCGCACTCCTGCCTCAGGAGCGGAGACATTCGCGAGTTGCTCGAAGCCTGCGGTGCCGTGCGGTACCTGCGTCCCGTGCCGAACAGCACGCTGTCGGATGAGGACCGCGCGAAGCTTCGAAAGCAGGCGGGCCATGCGGAAACCTCGGGGCTGAACGACCGTATCGAGGACTGGAACCTTCTGGGGCTCGAGGCCCTGCTCGACGCGCTTCCGAGGCTTGCAGCCGACGAGCTCCGTGCCAAGGCCCGCCTGTTATGGGAAGAGCTTGCGCACCTTGAAGAGCGGCGCGGCAAAAGTCTTTTCACTGGTGAGTACACCTGGACTCACCACGGCCGCTATCGCGCGACCTTCGACGCCGCCTTCGTTCGAATGTTGAACAAAACCGAGTGGGTTCCCGATGAGGATGGGCGTCTCCATAGGCCCGAGTCGGTCTTGTTCGACTCCCTCGGCTGGCAGGCCAACCCGTTTCTCCAATCCAAGATCCGCTTCAAGCCGCCCATCCTCGAACAGCTTGCGAGGGAGGCCGGCATCGAGCCCGGCGTGTTGGATCTGCTCAAGAAACTGGGCGTGACCAGCGAAGCCGAGCTACGCGCGCGACTTGGGGTGGAGGAAGATACCGACACGAGCAGCAATGAACCGGCAGGCTCCGTCCAGGACGCGCTGCAGAAACTGCTCGGTGACACGCCCCAGCCCACGCCCCCGGTGCCGGAGCCCGGCGGCCAGGACCTCGTGACGTCAGGTGGCGGGAAGCGGGGCGACGGCCGCGGCACTGGCACAGGTTCGGGCAGTGGGCGCGGGATTGGGCGAAGTGTGCACGGCAGTGGGGCCTCCGAGGGACGTGGTTGGCAAGCCGCCAAGCGCACGCCTGGGGGTAGCCATGGAGGACCCTTCATTTCCTACGTTGCAGTTCACCTCGGGGATGAAGAACCTGATCCCGACGACCTGGACCACCAGGCCCGGATGGCGCTTGAACAGAGAGCGATCGCGCTGATTCTACGTAGAGAGCCGCAATGGAAACGCACAGCCATGAACAACCGGGGCTTTGATTTGTACAAGGGCAGTGACCCAGAACATGCAACACGCTGGTGTGAGGTCAAAGCAATGACTGGAGGCTTGGTAGATCGCCCGGTCGGTCTATCGCGAGCTCAATTCGACTGTGCTCGCGAGCATGGCGAAGCCTATTGGCTTTATGTCGTCGAATACGCCGGAACCGACACGGCACGGATCGTCCGTATCCAGGACCCGGCCGGCAAGGCCCGCACCTTCACCTTCGACCGCGGCTGGCTCGAGATAGCCGAGGTGGATTTGGAATTAGAGAAATAACAGGGGTAACGAGAATGGCAAAGATCGAGATCACCAAGACCGAGCTGGTCTGGCCCGGCAAGTACAACGAGGACGGCTCGCTCAAGGAGGTGCCGCGCGTCAGCCTGCCCTTCCAGGTCATCGAGACCGTCAACGAGAGCCGTGCCACGCGCGAGGCGAAGAAGGGCGGCGTGCAAGGCACGCTCTTCGACGTCTACGAGGGCAAGGAAGGGGACACCTTCGAGGCAGGCTGGCGCAACAAGCTCATCTGGGGCGACAACCTGCTGGTGATGGGATCGCTCCTGGAGAAGTTTGCGGGGAAGATCGACCTCATCTACATCGATCCGCCGTTTGCGACGGGGGCGGACTTCGCGTTCAAGACAGAGGTCGGTGAATCCGGTGAGGAGATCACGAAGGAACAGTCGGCTCTTGAAGAGAAGGCCTACCGCGACACTTGGGGGAGCGGCATCAGCAGCTACCTAGAGATGGTGCGCACACGTCTAAGTCTGATGCGCGACCTGTTGAGCCCTAGGGGTTCGATCTACGTCCATCTCGATGCCACCGTCGGGCACTACGTGAAAGTGCTGATGGATGAAGTGTTCGGCGTGGATTCGTTCCAGCGTGAAGTCGTGTGGCGGATAGGTTGGATCTCCGGCTACAAGAGTGTCGCGAAGAACTGGATCAGGAATCACGACACGATCCTCTTCTACGTCAAGACACCCGGTGACTTCACCTTCAACAAGGAGTATGTGCCTTACCCCCCTGGCTATGAGAGAAGAGGTGGAGCCGAGACGGGGGGCAAGGGCTATCCCATTGAGGACGTTTGGAACGCGAATCCATTCGAGTTCGAACTGAAGGGCGAGGAGTCACTCGATTCGATCCAGATCAAGAGCTTCTCACAGGAGAAGACGGGGTATGCCACTCAGAAGAACGAGAGTGTTCTTGGACGGATCCTGAGAGCATCTTCCAACACGGGCGACTTGGTCGCCGACTTCTTCTGCGGCTCCGGTACGACGCTTGCCGTGTCCGAGAAGCTTGGCCGCCGCTGGATCGGCTGCGATCTCGGCCGCTGGGCCATCCACGTTACCCGCAAGCGGCTGCTGGGCATCGAGAACTGCAAGCCCTTCGAGGTCCTGAACCTCGGCAAGTACGAGCGCCAGTACTGGCAGGGCGTGACCTTCGGCGCGGGGAAGGACAAGCCGCTGGCCGAGCGGGCGCTCTACGAATACCTCGCCTTTATCCTGAAGCTCTATGGCGCGCAGCCTGTGGCCGGGATGGCGCACCTGCACGGCAAGAAGGGCAAGGCCATGGTTCACATCGGCGCGGTGGACGCGCCTGTGACGATCGCCGAAATCGACGCGGCGGTGGACGAGTGCGCCAAGCTCAAGCAGGGCGAGCTGCACGTGCTCGGCTGGGAGTGGGAGATGGGCCTCTACGACCTGATGGTCGAGGCCGCGAAGAAGAAGGGCGTGAAGCTCCTGCTCCTGCAGATCCCGCGCGAGGTGATGGAACAGCAGGCCGCCGCCAAGGGCGATGTGCGCTTCTTCGAGTTGGCCTACCTCGAGGCCGAGATCAAGCATCCCAAGAAACTCACTGCGCAGGTCGCGCTCAAGGACTTCGTGATTCCCAACACGGAGCTGATTCCCGAGGACGTGCGCTCGAAGGTCAAGAAGTGGTCGGACTACATCGACTACTGGGCGGTGGACTGGGACTTCCAGAACGACACCTTCATGCAGGGCTGGGTGGCCTACCGCACGCGCAAGGAGCGCAAGCTCCCGCTCAACTCCGACGCGCACGCCTACGAGAAAGCGGGCCGGTACCGCATCCTCGTCAAGGTGATCGACATCTTCGGCAACGACACCTCGCAGGCCTTCGACGTGGAGGTGAAGTAGCCATGGCCA
>CAZVOE010000087.1:0-12657 GCA_964628935.1 uncultured Acidobacteriota bacterium | reverse complement strand
TTTCTACGCGGCGAGGGGATCGAGGGGAAGAACGCCGCTGCGTGACCGCTTACGGATCAACCGTGCCCGGTCAAGCATCGGAGTTAGGCCGCCGACGGTCGATGGCCGAAAGTGGGGGGCTTCGGCGAAGTGTTCCTTCCTCTGCCTTCGCGCTCGCCGGGAGTTCAACCTGTTCTCCAGCCTCCGGCGCAGTTCCTCCCACAGTGCATCGTGACCGCCATGAGCCCTCGCTCCCCATTGCCCGTGAGAGTTCCAACTACCGTGAGCCAACGCCCGCAACGGGTTCGATGCAGACCAGGTCTGCATGCTGCTCCCCGACGTCATGCAGTGAAGGAACCTCGCGCGCTCGATCTCAGCTTCTGCCTCGCGCCCACCGACGTCACTGTCGTCGACGGGAACGAACGCGAGGCAGCCGGCGCCCACGAGGTAATTCCGCGCCCGCGGCCGACCGAGCGACGTCCGGTTCATCGTCACGGCGAGCACGCTCGCGAGATCGAACGCCTTGCGATCCTCTTCCATGCGCCTCGCGGCTTCGTGTCTGGCTGCCAAATCGAGCGAGACGGCAGGCCGCTCTTTCCCCCTGCTCCACAAGCGTCGATGCGAGTCCCCGTCCCGTGCACTCGCACGGCGCGAGCACCGAAAGCTCGGTCGAGAAAAGCACTCGGCACTTCCCGTGCCCGGAGCCGTGCAACGAAACTGAGTGGACACTGTCCCGCGCGGGAATACCGGGCCCTCGCGTCGACGGCGGGATCGCCGTACGCTCTCAGCGGATCACTCGCGTCGGCTGCCGGGTACGTCCGAGCTGGCTGCGAGCGTCCAGGCACCGCCCGTTCTCTCGCGACGGCTCCGGCCGCGCAACGCGCAAGCTCTCGCCGAGGCGCGCGTCGACGCCGACCATCGCCATCGCGCGCAGGCCCGGAACAGGGAACAAGATGTTCGAACCCGTTGGAACTCGATGTGGACGCCGGTCACGACAGTTTTCCCCCGTTCATCGGGCACCACCCAATCGTGCAAGTACACCCAGTCCGCAATGCCGGCCAGCGCCCAACGATATCGGGCCCGAAACCGGCTCCCGGAAACGGAGGCGCACATGCCAGGCCGGGAGGTGCGTGAGGTAGTTGGGCCGCTGAAAGCGGCTTGAGTGTTGCGCCGGGGCCCAGAATGGCGCTTTCCGCAGCACGAACTCGGCGACCGCGTTGACCGGGAGGCCCGCCTGCCGAATGGCGTGGACCAGCAGTCCCTCCGCCTTCTCGCGTTTGCCGTCGTCGAATCCAGGAAGGATCACGGGCGTGACCGAGGTCCAGCGGTCCGCCCAATCCATATAGGAGCGTGCGGCGTACCCGCGGAACACACTGGTGAACTCCTTCTCGTAGGGCTCGACTGGCTCTAGACGGGCAGCGGGCCCGCGGGCTTCGCTCTGGAGTGTCACGCCTGCAAGCCGGAGAGACGCCCAGCGCGCGGAGCGCCCATCGCCCCCAAACGGCTCGGCCATGATGACGCGGCGGATCATGCCGTCCGCATGGCGGTGGCCGATCGAGGGCAGGGGGAGGTATGAGAAGCGAGGGTACGTGTCGTGCTTGTTGCGGCGCTTCGGCGAACCTTCGGGGCCGTGACCCGCGACAAAGCGCAGCGCCCACTCGTTCGTGCGCCACGCGCCAGGGCGGTCATCGAGGTCTCCTCTTGCGGCCTGACATGCAGCGTGGCGGAGCATGGCGGCGATGCAGACCGCCTCCGTGGCGGCGAAGGCAGCGTATCCCCTGTCGCTGTCGAGTGGCCGCAGTACGAACGCGGCGAAGGGGCGCGACGGAAGGTCCGAAACGCGGTGGTACGCCACAGTCTGGAACGCCCGCAGAGGAGGCACGGGATGAAACACGCCGTCCTTCAGTCGATTTAGGAACTTCGCATGTCGGGCGGCCAGGGCCTCGAGCGTGCCTGGAACGGGCACGCGCAGGCCCGCCGTGCCGACGCGCCCGGGAAGCCAGCGCTGCCCGGGGAGCGTTCCCGCCCTGTCATCGTCAATGATGCACGCGTCGCCAATGGCGGCGTCAATGCCCCAGCCCAAGGCGACGATGCTGCGCGCCGCCGCGACAATGTCGTGCCAGGGCGCGTCGCTGCGGTGAGTCTCGTCGAGCGGCCAGAGGTAGTGGACGGTCGTGCCGTCGAGCATGTGCGTGGGGCGGAAGACCTTCCGTGCGCGGTCCTCGAACGTGGCAAGAGCGGCGCCTTGGGACCACTTTGCGGCGACAAGATCGGCCGAGTTGTTGGGAACCCAGCGTGGAACGCCTTGGCCAGTGGTGGCGCGGGGGGCGAGGATCGTCGGCGGCGAGGTCGCGCAGAGCGACTCCAGCCACTTCAAGGCATCGACGGGTGCGCTCGCCCACCGCGCGGCGGCCCCGGCGACCATTGCCTGAAAGAGGCGAAGGGGTGAGGGTGGCCACTCGTTGGCCGCGGCCGCCTCCTTCCCCAGCCGTGCGTGACAAGTGGCCTGGAGGAATGTGACAGAGATGACCAGATGGGAGGGCATGACGGCTCCGGTCAAATGGGATGGTTATTACCCTGCGGCCGCTCCCGACGTCGGAGCTTTCTTGTTTTTCTTCTTGTCTTTCGTTGTGTCGGCTATGTCCCTCTTTGCCGCACCCTTGTCGAACTCGACCGTCCGGCTCTCGCCGACGTCGAACGCATTCGCAGCGATCCGGGCGAACTCGAGCGCTTCGTCATGGGAGAGGTTCAGCGGCTTCCGTCCGAGGTCGAAATGCACCAGCGAAAGTTCCCGCGGGGCGGGCTTGGCCTCTGGGTCGAGGACGAGCGTGCATCCCTGGCGCAGGTAGCCGATGAAGGCGCTGGGATGCGTGAAGGCCACGAGCGAGAGGCCGAGGATGTATCGGCGAAGCGTAAGCGTCGCGGCGTCGTCGCTTCCGGCCCGGAGCAGGCGCAGCGCCGCGAGGTTCAGGGTCGCGTCGCGCCGGATTCCGCCGATGGCAATTACTCCGCCGTCAGACCCGGAGGCCGGGTTATGAACGAAGCCCCTCTGGGCCAAGGGGCTTTTCTTGTTGCCCTCAGCCTTGGCCTTATCCTCTTCGGTGAAGATCTCGAGGGAGGAATAGTCGAGTGGGGGGATGTAGACCGCACCCCGGGTGAGCCGGCGAACGTTGAAGGCGCGGATGGTGGATCCCACGATGCGAGGGAGCTTCGCCTGCGTGCCCCGCGAGTCCCACACGCCGAACACAAGCGACGTGGGAGCAATCTTCGCGAGCGGCCTGGCGTTTCCCTTGAGAACGTCCGTAAAGGCCTCGTTGATCCTGCTCGCAAGTTCCGTGCAGCGGACGAGGGCGTCGCCGGCTCGATGTCCGGCGTCGAGCAAGTTGACCTGCTTCTCCTCGCTTGCTTTGATGACGATCTGCGGAACAAGGGTTTGGTATCTCGGTTGAGCGAAGATGAGCTCGACGCGGTTAGCCTGCGAGCCCACCGAGTCGACGAGACAGACATTCTCGTCGCTTGACTGGCCGTTGAACGGACCGTCGATGTTGTACCCGCCCGGAAATCCGTCCCCTGCCGCAAAAGTCGCAGGGAAAACCACCCCGTCGCGCCCCTCGATGGGCATGAGGTGCTCGCGGATGAGCAACGCGGCGGGGCCGCCGTCGGTCAACCAGGTGTCGTATTCGTTCAGCAAGACGCTCATGGCGTGTCTCCTTCTACGATTCGTGCGGCGGCCAGAAAGCCCTTATGTTTGCGCTGATCTGTGCGGAAGGCGTTTTCGAAGCGGTACCGTTCCGTGCCGACGCCCGGCAGCCTCCCGCAAGCCGCTGCGGCAGCCAGCCCTAACGGCAGCGGTACGCTCCATGTGCAGTAGTCGAACACTCGAGGTTTGCCCGTCGGCTCGGGGCGAAAACGCTGGAGTCCGACTAGGCACAGCGCCTCGACGGCAGGACAAGCCACCGAGGCCATATTGACGGCATCTGGCGCGAATCCCACGTCGAGTGATTTTGCATTCGCGCCTCGCCTCGCGTCGAAATAAAACGGTTCTCGCTTCTTCGGCTTGCGAGATCGGTGTTCGTCGCTTGATTCCGGCGCTTCGTCGTGCACGACCCTTAGATCATTGAACGGATCGAGGCTGTCCGGCGAGATCGCCGATCTCATCGCCTTGAAGATGAGTTCGGCGTTCATCGATCCTGCCCAAGGTTTCAACGACTTGTCCGCCCACCAATCGAGCCGGAGATCGAATGGCGACCCCAAGGTCATCGGGTTGGCGAGTCCGCCCTCCTCCTCATCCTCATTCTTGCGATCCTCACCCGCCGAAGCGCTGACGTAGAGCTCGCAATTCTGAAAGCGGCGCAGCAAGTCGGCAAGACCCTCGGATGTCCTTGGTGATTCGATAACAAAGTCATCGCGTCTGAAGCGCGCGGTGACACCGTCCCACAGACGTCCTGCAAGCTCGAGCAAGCCGCAGCACGCGAAGAACTCACCAGGATTGGTCGCGTCCACGTGGACCGAGAAACTCGATTCGGGCGTCTTCACATCCGCGCCTCCAGTTCTAGATGCGACGGAATAACTTCGCCGGCAGCTGCTTGGGAGGCGGCAATGTCCGCGCAACGCAGCAGGGACTCCAACCATGCCAGTCCCCAGCGACCGAAGCGCTGTTGAAGGCGATCAAACCGGCGCATCGCCTCGATCGCGGCCTTTTCGTTGTCGACAGTGCTACGAGTGTTGTCGAATGACCTCGGCTCGAAGTGAGGCCGACCCCATCCGTGGTGCGCTGCGATGAGGTGGAGAACAAGATCCCGTTCGGGGTGCTTCTGGATCTCTGCATCCGCAGTCGCATCAAGGAGCGAGCCGAACTCGTGTCGGTAACCTCCAAGCGCCCGTGGATGGAGATACTTTTCCGATTTCGCCAACGTCTCCGCCCCATTCGTGTTACGGGCGTACCGTTGCCACACTCGCCGATCTTTACCCTTGTCGTGCCAGCGCGCGGCCGTGACCAATGCGGCGTGAATGGGCTCTGGCAAGCGTAGCCGTTCCGCCATCGCGGATACCAGGCTGACCGCGGCGGTGCTGTGTTCTTCCAGCCCCTGACGAGCGCTGGTCGTCTCCGGATCTCCGCATGCCGATCGTCGAGGCGATACGAGAAGCAGCAGATCGAGCGGCTCGACCAGTTCCTCGCCCTCCACGGCTTGCGTCAGCGGCACCCGCACCTTCTCGCGCAACCCATGCGGGAGTGCATCGAGAATCTCCCCGGTGTCGACCCGCTCGTACCGCTCGAAGCCGTCCGAGCCTCGGCAGATCCAACGCTGCCGCCCATCAAGCGCTCCGTCCGCTTCCGCGACATCAAGCCGGAGTCCCTCGGAGGGCGTCACCGCGCCGGGATCGAACATTCCTCTTTCGTCGAGCCCGCCCGCCTCGACAGGGACTACGAGAGTCTGGTACCGCAATCGTCTTTCATCTTGATTCTGAACGAGTTCAGAAAGGGCGGACCACCGTGCCCGTCCGCGCTCATCCAGCAGGACAACCCGGAAGTCCAGATCATCCTTCTTTGCACGCTTCCGATGCTCTCTCAGTAGGCTTGCCAGGGCGACCCTAAGACGGTCGGTCCGGTCGCGTAGGCGCTCCCGGGATTCGATCGGGAAAACGCGGAACCAGTCTCGAAGCTCACTTTCGGCGGTCTGGGCCTCGGAGAGCAGGGTAACTTCCCGTCGCCAAGCGACGTAGGTCTCCGCCGGTTCGTTTGTGACGCCGTGAAGGAATGCCGCAACTTCTGCGACTCCCGGCATGTCGTGGACGCTCGTAAGCGACCATCCGTCGAGGAGGATGTCCGTGAGATGCAGGGCCTCCGGCGTCGGAGAAAACGCGCTGGCACGCTCCGAAGCACTCAGCGCCTCCACGAGCCGGCGCAAGTTTTCGGCGCTGACGTCGATGCCATCGACCCGCCGTCCTTTCCATCGTTCCAGAATGCTGCACGTGGACGCGACGGCCCTGTCGAACTCTGAGAGTGCGTCCCCTGCCGGCGAATTTCCGAAGGAATCCACATGGGCCCGACGATCGTTGCCGCCGCGGCGATTGACGCGGCCAAGCCGCTGGATCATGCTGTCCAATGTCGTCAAGTCGCAGACCATGTGGTCCGCGTCCAAGTCAATGCCCACCTCGCCGGCAGAGGTGCTGACGACGTACACGGTGTGCTCGGGCTGCGTGCCGTCCAAGAAGTGTCGAATCACTCGAGCCGCTGCACTCGTCGGCGTCTCTTGCATCAATTGGTCGCGTTCGTACCCACGGATTGTGCCAGTGAGCATGGCGATCCGTTGTGAACCATCGGAGCCCAACGCTTTTTCGAGTGCTGTGCCAATTCCCTTGGCGTGTTCTGGGGAGCGGACGAAGATCAGAACTCGTGCCCGAACATCCTTGTGCTCACAGGCGGCCTTGACGATCTTCTCGATGAGTTCATTCTCTGCAGCCGGATGCAGGTGCAACCGCTTCGAAGCGGTGAGCCGATCCTGAACGATCCCGTCCTGCTTGTCTTCCTCGTCCAACGTGAAGGGTTCGGCGATCGTTCCCCGCGACGTGGCCGACAACTCCAGAATACGAATCGGGCGCGCGACAATGTCTCCCCCCCGATCCCGTTGTGTCTCGCGACGCTGCTCGTCTGCCACGCTGTGAAGAAGGCCACCGAAAGCCGGGGTGAGGTGCGCCTCATCATGCACGATCAGTACGTCCTGCCCGATGAGCCCAGCGTGATGCGGACGGCCGTAACGCCCGTCACCGTAGCCGCTGAAGAGCAACTTGCTCCCGATCATGTCGATGGTGCCGATGACAATCGCCGGACGGGCCGGATCGGCCTTCCACTCCTCGTTGTCCGCGAGTTCTCCTCTCAACGTGCTGACCGCCAAAGGGAGTTGCCCTGAGGCTCCCAATCTTCGAAGAACTCCGGCGATCTGGGACAGGCAGTCGGCGTGCATCCGCCAATCGTCATGATTGGGCTGCAGGAGGCGGGCTCGCATCCTTCTCACGACATCGGTCGCCTGATCGACGACCGTGCGTCGATTCACGATATAGACGAGGCGCCGAGGTAGGCGAAGTTCACCTGCCTCTTCTTGTTGGACGACGGCAAGAAGCCAAACAGCCAGGACGTACGTCTTGCCAAGGCCCGTCGGGATATCACAGACTTTCGGAACGTCGTTGGCGGTGAATCGCTGGAACAACCGATGCTGCCAAAGCATCGGGCTATAGCCCGTCAGGGCGGAGAAACGCGCCTCGAATCTAGAGGCTTCGGTCTCGATCATGCCATGACTCCGAACACGCACAGCGACTCCGCGACGCGGTAGGATTCGAAGTGGCGGGCATCCCGCAGCGTAGTCGGGGTGGGGTTGCGGCTCTCGGGAAGGAGCCGAGCCCCGGTATGCGACAACGGACGGGGACGATCGCCCCCCTTGGCGTTCTCGCAGAGCTTGACTCTGTCAAACGGGTGAACGCTCCAGGCAGCCATGACGCCCTCGGTCTTGCCCAGTCCGGTGGGAACACGGATCAAGCGATTCCGACAGAGCGATTCCGCGGCGAGCCTCGTCTGCCACGGATGTGGCAACGGATGCCCCGTGATTTCAGAGAACCACGTCTCGAAAGGGCCCGCGCTCATGCTGCAGCGGCTCCAGCCTCCGGAGGGATCGGTTTCGCTTCGCGCCGAGATCGTTTCAGTCCTACGCCATCCCGCTGAAGCGTCATCCAACAGCCCATGCTCGTGTCACTCCGAGTTCGTTTCCCAAGAAGACGAAGTGCCGAAACGGAAAACTCTCCTTCACCGTTGCTCTTCACCGTAGCCCCGCGATGCGCCCCGCGGTCCTCCCTAGTCTTACCCATCTCACCGGCTCAAAACCTGATCCGCTGTCGATAAATCCTCGCGGCCTCCTCCAGCGCCTTCGCCGTTTCTTCGCGCAGGCTCTCCGGTGCGATCACCTCCACCTCGGGCCCCAAACGGAGGATGTCGCCGATCAACTCCTCGGAGCGCCCGAACGGCACCCGTAGCTCGTAGGACCCGTCGTCCAAGAACCGCCCCTCCTGCTTCGGGTGCCACGACTCGTCCGCCACCCATCGGGCACGGCGAGGCGCAAAGCGGAGAACCGCGGTTTGCGTCGCGGGACCCGCGAAGATCCCGTACGCCGAGGCGTAGTGATCCTCGAGGTCCTGCTCGGAGACGTTTCGGGTGCGGTCCGGGAGCATGCGGGCCGCCGTAATCCGCTCGACGGCGAAGCTGCGGAGGGCGTCTCGATCATGGCACCACCCGTCGAGGTACCAACAGCCTCGATAACGCGTCAGACGCTGTGGAGACACCGTTCGCTCGCTCTCTTCGCCGTCCGCCCGCGCCGCGTAGTGGAACGCGATCCGCCTGCGGGAGAGCACCGCACGCGCGCAAATCGAAAACGCCGGGCCCGGGTCGCGCGCGTGCTGGGAGAGCACTCGAATCCGACGCGAGGCGTCCGTCAGGCCGAGTTGCCTCTTCGACAGCAGCACCTCGAGCCGTCTTGCGAGAGGAGCCAAAACGTCTCTCAAGATTCCGGGCTCGAGCTTGCCGACGACCTCTCGGAGCGTCACGAGGGCGGCGAGTTCGTCCGCGCCGAACCACAGGCCCGGAAGCTCGAAACGAGGATCGCCGTCCCTTTGGACGTATCGGTAACCGCCTCGCTCGCGGTCGTACTCGAGGGGGGCGTTGAATCGTTCGCGGAACTCCCGGATCGCTCGCTTCGCGGTCGCTGGAGAGCACTCGAGCCGCTCCATGATCGTCGTCAGGGGGAGCGCCGTGCGCCGCCCGTCGAGAAGGTGGTGGAGAGCGAAACAGCGCGTGAGCTTGTCCACCCCAGGCTCCGTCGCAAACGGAAGGCGATCTGGGGACGGTTTCTACCACGGAACGGGATCTTCGGAAATACGAAAGATCGCCGGGAACTCTCGTCGGTGCACTCCAACCCGCGGGCCTCTGCATTGCGTCGGGCGACCCCGGGGGAATGGACGATCTCCTTCCTCGCTGGACCCCCGCGCCGCCCCCCCTCCATAATGCCCGTCCCCCATGGAAGGATTCCCCGATCTTCGGAGATTCCTCGACCGCCTCCGCAAGGACGGCGACGTCACGGTCATCGACGTTCCCGTCGACCCGAAGCTCGAGATCGCGGAGATCCACCGGCGCGTGATCGCCGAGGGCGGGCCCGCCCTCCTCTTCACGAAACCGATCGGGGCGGACTTCCCCGTGGTCACGAACCTCTTCGGGACCGAGCGGCGCGCGGCGCTTGCGTTCGGCGACCGGCCGAAGCGGCTGATCGAGCGCCTGGTGCGTGTCGTCGAGACGATCTTCCCGCCGAGCCCGTCGAAGCTCTGGGGGGCGCGCGACCTCCTCTGGGAGGCGCTCAAGATCGGGACGCGCCGCGAGCGTTCCGGGCCGGTGACCCAGGTCGTGACGGACGACGTGCGGCTCGACCGGCTCCCCGCGCTCACGACCTGGCAGGAGGACGGCGGTCCCTTCGTGACGCTCCCGCTCGTGTACACCCGCCATCCCGACACCGGCGTCCCGAACCTCGGGATGTACCGGCTCCAGGTGCACGACCCGCGCACCACCGGGATGCACTGGCAGATCGGAAAGGGGGGAGGGTTCCACTACGCGGTCGCGGAGGAGAGGGGGGAGGCCCTTCCGGTGACCGTCTTCCTCGGCGGTCCCCCCGCGCTGATCCTCGCGGCGATCGCCCCCCTTCCCGAAAACGTCCCCGAGATCCTCCTCGCGTCGCTCATCGCGGGGGAACGGCTCGGCATCGTCGAGGGGGTCGGCCCGCACCCCCTCGTGGCCTCCGCGGAGTTCGCTCTGATCGGGAAGGTGCCCCCGAAGGTCCGGAAGCCCGAGGGGCCCTTCGGCGACCACTACGGCTACTACTCGCTCCGTCACGACTACCCGGTTTTCGAGGTCGAGAGGATCGCGCGCCGCAAGGACGCGATCTTCCCGGCGACCGTCGTCGGGAAGCCGCGCCAGGAGGACTTCTTCATCGGCGACCTCCTGCAAGACCTCCTCTCGCCGATCTTCCCCCTCGTGATGCCCGCCGTCACCGATCTCTGGTCGTACGGGGAGACCGGCTACCACTCCCTCGCGGCGGCGGTCGTGAAGCAGCGGTACAAGCGCGAGTCGATGGCCTCCGCGTTCCGGATCCTCGGCGAGGGGCAGCTCTCCCTCACGAAGTTCCTCCTCGTCCTCGACCGGCGGGTCGACCTCCGCGACTTCAAGGCGACGCTCGCGCACCTCCTCGCGCGGACGCGGACCGAGACCGACCTCTACGTCTTCTCGAACGTCTCGATGGACACCCTCGACTACACGGCGCCGACGATCAACGAGGGGTCGAAGGGGGTCTGGCTCGGGTTGGGCGATCCGGTGCGGGAACTCCCGCGCGAGTTCCGCGCGGCGGGGCTTCCGCAGGGAGCGCACGCGCCTCGCGTCTTCTGCCCCGGCTGCCTCGTCGTCGGCGGCCCGTCGAAAGCGGAAGAGCCGGAAGCGGCCGCGCGGTTCGCGAGGCACCCCGCCTTCGCCGATTGGCCGCTCGTCGTCCTCACCGACGAGCCGGAGCGCGCGGCCTCGTCTTCGATGGAGTTCCTCTGGACGACCTTCACCCGGTTCGAACCGGGCGCCGACGTTCACGCCGCCTCGACCGAGGTCCACAGGAACCACATCGCCTACCGGATGCCGGTTCTCCTCGACGCGAGGTTGAAACCCGATTTTCCGGCCGAGCTATTCTGCGACGATGCGACCGCCGCCCGGGTCGATCGCCGCTGGAAGGAGTACGGGGTCGAGCTTCGAAATGGGACGAATCGTCCATAACGCGGTCCGCGGCGCGGTCCTCGCCGCGCTCGCCGTCGGCGGGACGGCTTGCGGTCGCGAAACGGCGCCGCCCGGGCGCCTCGACGCGTGGACCGCGTCGATCCGAGACGTCGCCCCCGAAGACGCGGCCGAGCGCCTCGAAGCGCTCCGCGCGAGGGAGGGCCTCCCGCTCTCCTTCTGGGCGGGAGAGACGGCGGGGAAGGCGGCGGCGGTCGAGGCGATCCGCTCCGAGCACCCGTGTGGCCCGATCGCCATCGCGTTCGTCGGCCGCATCCCCGCACCCGAGCCGGGCGCGGCGCTCGAGTCGGAGCGCGTCGTCGAGCTCGGCCCCGACGGGACGGTGATTCGCTCGTGGCCCGTTCCGGGCGACACCGTCGTGGACGGGGTGCGGGGCGACGCGCTGCTCTTCTCGGAATCGTTCGACCGGGGAACCGCGCCGCCGCTCGCGGTGCGGCTCGCCGTGCGCCCCGACGGCTCCTATCGCGTCGAGGCCGAGGCGGCCGCGCTCCCCCCGCCCCCGCCCGTCGACTGCCCCCCGCTCGACCTGTGGGGGGACTCGGCGTACGTCCGTTGCTGGCGCACGCGCGATGCCGGAAGCGGCGCGGAGCGGACGATCGCCTACCAGGGGCCGTGCACCTGACAGGGAGGAGGACCGGATGTTCGACCATGTGGGACTGAACGTGAAGGACAAGGCGAAGTCGAAGGCGTTTTACGAGAAGGCGCTCGCGCCTCTCGGGTGCGCGGTCGTGATGGACTTCCCCGAGGGGACCGGGTTCGGACCCGAGGGGAAGCCGATCTTCTGGATCGCGCGGCGCGACCCGGTGAACACCGCGGTCCACGTCGCGTTCCACTGCGCGAAGCGGAAGACGGTCGACGCGTTTTACGACGCCGCGATCGCCGCCGGCGGGAAGGACAACGGGAAGCCAGGAATCCGGGAGCAGTACCACCCGTCGTACTACGGCGCGTTCGTCCTCGACCCCGACGGAAACAACATCGAGGCCGTGTGCCACGACCCGCAGGGTTGACCTCCGGGACGGCGGTGCGCCCCTTCCGGCTGGAACCGCGGACGGTCTCCGCGTACCTTCCCTAGCCATGCCCGGAGCGTCCGACACCCGGTACGCGTTCCTCTACGGGACGCAGCGGGCCGAGATGGTCCCGCTCCTCGAGCGCGCGCTCGAGCGCGCCGGGATCCCCTACCACTCGGGGCTGCTCGCCGACCCGGAGCCCCACATCGTCTTCACCGTTCCCGAGGGCCGCCTCGAGGAGGCGCGCCTCCTCGTGGACGCGTGCGCGAAGTCGCACCCCGATCCGCGGCGCGACCGTCCGGTTATCCCGCCGTTCCTGAGCGACGAGGCCGAGGGAGCCGACGAGGAGGCGATCGAGCGGGCCTGGGAGGAAGCCCGCGCGGAGGAGGAGCGGGAGCGCCGGCGCGCGACGTTTCCGAAGGGACCGGTGCAGGCGGCGGCCGGGCTCGTGCTCGTCCACCTCGCGATCCTCTTCGGGCTCGTGGGGAAGGACTCGGGGGCCGAGCGCATGGCCGCCTTGGGCGCCCTCGTGCGGGGAGGGGGGGCGATCGAGCCGTGGCGGCTCGTGACGAGCCTCTTTCTCCATGCGGACCTCCGGCACGTCGCGTGGAACGCCTTCTCGCTCTTCGTCTTCGCGGTGCCGGCGATCCTCACGTGGGGGTACGGCCGTGCGGCCCTCCTCTACCTGATCGCCGGGATCGGGGGGGGAGTCGCGGCGCTCTTGTTCCATCCCGCGGGAACCGTCGTCGTCGGCTCGTCGGGAGCGGTCGCGGGACTCTTCGGCGCCTGGCTCGTCGCGACCAAGGT
>CAZVOE010000086.1:0-12766 GCA_964628935.1 uncultured Acidobacteriota bacterium | reverse complement strand
CGGGGCCGCTGGGGGGCGGCGAAGGTATAGTTTCCGGGCGTTTTTCGGAGGTCTGGATGCTTCCACGATCCGCCGTCGCGCTCGGTCTTCTCTGGAGCGTCCTCTCCTCCGCGGGCGCCCAGCCCCGGGAGTTCGCCACTCCATGGGGACGAGGGGCCGTGCTCGTGCCCGATCCGGTGACCGCGGGCACCTGGGACGGCTCGTGGGTCTACGCCAACCGTGACCAGCGGATGGCCCTTTTCATCCGCACGGTCGACGGAAAGCCCGAGGTCAAGTTCCAGTACCAGAGCCTCGCCGGGCCCGAGGCGTTCGAGTCGGATTGGAGCGGCAAGGCGACGTACTACCTGTCGGGAAGCCCCGTCGAATTCGCGTTCGGCATCCTGGAGGCGGACGCCGCGGAGATCCGCGGCACGTGGAACTGGCACGTCGAATTCTCGGATTCGGGGCGGAGCGAACGAGGAACCTTCCGGCTCTATCGGATCAACCAAGGGAGGGACCTCGCCATCGTCTTCCAGGAGTACGAGAAGGTGATCCGGCGGTTCGACAGGGTCTCGCGATGGGACAATCCCCCCGTCTGGGTGTTCAACAAGGCCTCCAAGCGGCTCGTACTCTGGGACGAGCTGCCGTTCTGATCGTCGTCTCCCTCGCGGCGACGGCCGCTTCGGCGGCTCTCCCGGAAGGGATTCGCGCCGTCGCGATCGGAGGGCCCGCGGAGGACGAGCGGGTGCGCCCGTTCCTCGCGTTCGCGGCCGACGCCGGCTTCAACGCGGTCTGGCTCGAGGCCCGAGCCGCCGGGGATCCGGTGTTCCAGCGGCTGTCCGCCGCGGCCCGGGAGGCGGGCCTCGCGGTCGTCGCGGAGCTCCGGCCGCTCGCGCGAGGTCCGTTCTCGTTCTCCGACCGGAAGGAGGTGCGGCGTCTCTCGCGCGAGATCCGCGCCCTTCGGAAGATCCCGGCCGTCCGCCACGTCGTGCTTTCCTTCCGGGGGGCGCCGGAGGTCCACCTCGACCTTCGCGAGGCGCTCGCCCTCGGACGGAACGCGGCGGCGGCCCACGTCGAACTCGCGGAGCGCCTCCTCCGCAGCGCGCGCGGACTCGACGGGTTCTGGCTCTTCCCGTCGGACGGCTCGGTCGAGGACCCGGGCGCCTACGCGGCGGAACTGCGCGCGCGGCTTTCCCGCTCGCCCGCGAAGTTGGGCCTCGTGTGGAACGGCGGGGGCTCCCCCGCGCGCGAGATCTCGTGTGGGGCCTCGCGGGAGATCTTCGAAACGGCCGGAATCCGACCGCTCTTCCTCTACGACGCCTTCCCGTGGAACGAACCGGAACGCGCCCTGGTGACCGCCTTCCCCCTCGGCCCTCTGCGCGGACGCCCGGTCGCCCTCCGCGCCGATCTGTCGGGATACGCCGCCGCCGCGCTCGAGGTCGGCGGAGCGGAGCGGCTGTCGCTCCTGACGGTCGCACGCTGGTTGACCGGCGCTCCGTACGAGCCGGACACCGCGGAACGTTCCGCCGTCGACGGGCTCGCGGGGGACGATCCCGAGGCGAGGCGCGCGCTCGCGGTCCAGGCCGACGAGTGGGGGGGGTGGGTCGGAGACCCGGACTGGGTCTCGATCGGTGAGGTCACCCCCGAAGCGCTCGCGGAGCGGGTCTCCGACCCTGCCTTCGCGGCGTCCCTCGATTGGACCGTGCGCCGGTACCCGGAGCGGATCGCCGCGCTCGCGAAGATTCGGGACCCGATCTTCCGCGAGGACCTGCTCCGCATCATGGAGCGGCGTTACCGGATCGCCCGCGCCGTTCCCCTCTGCCTCGAATACGAGGCGCGCGCGCGCGTGGGACGGGAAGACGCTTTGGCCGTCCTCCGGAACCTCGAGACCGAACGCGGCCTCGCGCGTCGCGCCTCTCCGGACGCGGCCGGCGCTCTCGACCGGTTTCTCGTCGCCCGCGGAGTGCCGATCGGTCGCGCGGGATCAGCTCGAAACGGCGATCCCGCGCTCCGACCCCACGAGGAGCTCGCGGGACGGGAGGAGCGCCCGGAACAGCGCCCCTCCGCCCGGGGCCTCGTCGACCCAGATCGTGCCGCCGTGGGCTTCGATCGCGAGGCGGCAGAAGGTCAGGCCGAGCCCCCGGTTCCCGGAGATCCCGGCCTTTCGGAGCTCGAGCCGGGCGAACTTCTCGAAAATCCTCTCGCGGTGGGCCTCGGGAATCCCCGGCCCCTCGTCGGCGACCGCAATCTCGATCCCCTCGTCGCGCGGGCCGACGCGGACGACGACCTTCCCTCCCGCCGGGGTGTGCTCGACGGCGTTCGTGATCAGGTTTTCCACAACGCGGTGGAGGACGGAGAGGTCGGCGACGATCGGGCACGGGAGGTCGCTCGCCTCGACCTCGATCGTGACGTTCCGCGCGCGCGCGGTGGGATCGAGGTCCTCCGCGGCTCGGCGGACGAGCGGGATCGCGTCGGCGGAATCGGGCTGCAGTTTCAAGCGGCCCTCCTCGAGGCCGGCGACGTCGAGGAGGTCGAGGATCATCCGGTGCATCCGTCCGGCGGCCGACCGGCAGCGGCGGGAAAGCCGCCCGACCGTCTCGTCCTGCGACGAGCGTTCGAGGAGGTCGAGGTTCGCGAGGATCGCGGCGAGCGGGTTCTTGAGGTCGTGGACGAGGGTCTGCGCGAGCGTCTCCTTGAGCGCCTCGAGCTCCTCGAGGGCGAGGTTCCGGGCGGCGAGCCGGGCCCGGGCCTCTTCGAGCTCGACGATCAGCCCGCGAACCCGGAGCAGGGAGCGCACCTTGGCGAGGAACTCCTCTCGTCGGATCGGCTTCGCGAGATAGTCGTCGGCTCCTCCGTCGAGCCCCTCCACGCGGTGCGGCGTTCCGTCGAGGGCGGTGACGAGCACGACCTGCGTCAACCGCGTCGAACGGTCGAGCTTGAGCTGTCGGCAGACCTCGATGCCGGAGATGTCGGGCATCATCACGTCGAGGAAGACGATGTCGGGCGGTTGCGCCCGCGCCGCTTCGAGCGCGGATCGACCGTCCTCCGCCGTCCGGACCGCGTACCCCGCGGAGGTCAGGTACTCCTCGAGGAGCTTCCGGTTCCGGGGATCGTCGTCCACGACGAGGAGGTCCCGGCCCTTCCCGTGAATCGCTTCGTCGGTCATGGGGCACTCTCCGCGACCGCCAGATAGGAGCGGATCTGATCGGGGAAATCGGCGAGGCGGATCGGCTTCGCGATCGACCCCGTGAATCCCGCCTCGAGCATCCCGGCCTCCATCGCGTCGCCGAGATGGGCCGAGAGGGCGACGATCCTCGCCGAGGCCGACGCCGGGTGTGCGCGCAGGCGACGGGCGACTTCGAGGCCGTCGATCCCCGGGAGCCGGAGATCGAGGAGGATGAGATCGGGCCGCTCGCGGATCGCGGCGTCGAACCCCGACTCTCCGGTCGGCGCCTCGAGGACCTCGTAGCCGCGCGCCCGGAGGACGTTTCGGACGAGCTTTCTGCTGAACGCGTCGTCTTCGATCACGAGGATCGTCGGACGCGCACGCACCCCCTCGGCGGGCTCGGTCTTGGAGGCCGGGGGAGCGGGATGGGGGTGTCCCGCCGGCGCCGTCCCGTCCGCGACCGCCGCACCGGGGAAGCGGCAGCGAAAGACCGACCCCTTCCCCTCCTCGGAACCGACGCCGACTTCGCCGCCGTGGAGCTCCACCATCCGCTTGACGAGGGCGAGTCCGAGGCCGGTGCCCTGGTACCTGCGCGAGTAGCTCCCGTCGACCTGGAAGAACTCTTCGAAGATCCGGTCGCGGACCGCCGCGGGGATCCCGATGCCGGTGTCGGCGACCTCGAGCGCGAGGTCCGATCCCTCGACCCGGGCGCGCAGATCCACTCGGCCCCCCTCGGGCGTGAACTTCACGGCGTTGCTGAGGAGGTTCGCGACGATCTGGCGGAGCATCTTGGGATCGACCCGGACGAGGCCGAGACCGGGGGCGGACTCCACCGTGAGTCGAAGCCCCTTTCGTTCGGCGAGCGATCGGACCATTCCCACGGTCTCGCGGAGCACCTCCCGCGCGTCGACCGTCTCGATCCGCGCCTCCATCCTCCCCGCCTCGATCTTCGAGAGGTCGAGGATGTCGTTGATCAGCTGGAGGAGGTGTTCGCCGCTGTCCCGGATGTCGCGGAGGAAGCCGCGCTGCCGCGGCGTCAGGTTGTCGAAATCCGGACCGATCAGGAAGTCCGAGAAGCCGATCACCGCGTTGAGCGGCGTCCGCAGCTCGTGGGAAACGTTCGCGAGGAACAGGCTCTTCGCACGGCTCGCGTGCACGAGCCGGGCATTCGCCTCCTTGAGCCCCGCGTTCGCCTGCTCGAGCCGTTCGAGGGTCTCGGCGAGCTCGCGGGTCCGGTCGGCGACCTTCCGCTCGAGCGCGGCGTTGAGAGCCTCGACCTCCTCCACCCGGCGCTGCTGTTCTTCGAGGCGCGCGCGGTGCGACTTGTAGAACTCGACGAGGAGCCAGCCGGGCGGGAGCCCGAGCGCGAGACTCCACGGGCCGAGGTGCTCGAGTGCGAGGAGGAGGAGGGCGGCGAGCGTGACCCCGGTGAAGTAGGACGCCGCGGTCCAGAGGAACGACTCCCTCCACACGGAGAGCAGCGGCCGACGGCGCTCGATGGCGATCGCGAAGGTCACGAGGGAGGTGTTCAGGATGAAGAACAGCCCCGCCGCGCCGAGGAGGGGCGCGAGGCATTCGCCGAGACGACCGCTCGTCGTTCCCCCCGCGAACTCGTAGCCCCACCCGGCGACGACCGTCGCGAGGAGGACCGATCCGGCGTTGAAGGCGAGGCGCAGCCACAGGCGCCTCCGCGCCTGCGTCGCGAGCACCGCGGAGAGCCCTGCGGTCGCCACCACCGCGGCGGCGAAGGTGCCGCACGCCGCGTACGCGAGGAAGATGAACGGATGGGTGACGGTCAGTTCGGTTTTCTGCTTCGGGAAGCGGACGGGCCGGGCGCCCGCCAGCGCGGCGAGACCGGTGAGGAGCAGGACGAGCCAGGGGGAACAGACCGAACGCTGCCAGGCGCTCGCCGCGAGCGCGAGGACGCCGAATACGCTCACCGCGCACACGTACACGGTCAGGAGCGTGGGGGCCCGTGGATCCGGGGTTTCGTTCTCCAAGAAGTCCGTCCTCCGCGCACCGTTCCCTGGGGCTCCGTTTTGCAAGATCGGTTCCGCGGCCGTAACCGGAGACAACGGAGAGAAAAGGGCGGCGGACCGCCGGCCGCCGACACGGAGCGGCGGTCGAGCACGATCTCGTCAGCAGGCGATGTCAAACCACGTCACCCGTCCCTATAATCTGCGTCCGTCTCCGCGGAGGGCCGGCCGATGGGGGTCACGATCGAGGTTCGCTACGAGGGCGATCTCCACTGCACCGCGATCCACGGTCCGTCCGGGGACCGTCTCCCGACCGATGCGCCGGTCGACAACGAAGGGCGCGGGGAGCATTTCTCCCCGACCGACCTCGTCGCGACGGCACTCGGGACCTGCGTCCTCACCGTGATGGGGATCTCCGCGCGGCGGAACGGCTGGGAGATGCGCGGGGCGCACGCCACGGTGACGAAGGAGATGGGATCGACGCCGCGGCGGCACATCCGCCGGATCGAGTGCCGGATCGCTCTTCCGGCCGCCCTCGACGCGCGCGCTCGGGCGACGCTCGAGGCGACGGCGCGGGCGTGCCCCGTCACGGCGTCGTTGGGGCCGCTGACGGAAGTCGACGTGACCTTCGACTACCGGCTCTGAGCGCGGAGCGCTGCGAGGACCTCGTCGTGGAGGAGACCGTTCGACGCGACGGCTCTCCCCGTCGCGAGGTCGGTTCCCCCGTCGAAGTCGGTGAAGCGCCCGCCCGCCTCCTCGACCAGGACGCGCAGGGCGGCGAGGTCCCACTCGCGCACCCCCGCCTCGATCCACACTTCGGCGCGGCCGTCGAGGAGCATCGCGCAGCCGGCGAGATCGCCGTAGCAGCGGGTCGAGGCGGCGCGGGACACGAGGCGTCGGATCGCGTCTCCCCAGGAAGGGGCGAGGAGCCGGCCGAGCTCCCCGAGGCTCAACGTCGCGTCCTCCCAGCGCGAGCGGGCGGAAACGCGGAGCCTCTGCGTGCCCCTCCAGCACCCTTCCCCCCGGGCGGCCCAGTAGACTTGGCCGAGGGCGGGGAGCGCGATCGCCCCCGCGAGGATCTCCCCTTCGCGCTCGTAGGCGACCATCGGTCCCCAAAACGAGCCGCCGCGGGAGAAGCCGCGGGTCCCGTCGAGCGGGTCGACGATCCAGCGACCCGGTCCCTTCCCCGTCGCCGTTCCCGACTCCTCCGCGAGGATGGACGCATCGGGATCGGCCTCGCGGACGATCGCGAGGATCGCGCGTTCGGCGTTCCGGTCCGCGAGGGTGACGGGGGAGCCGTCGGGTTTCGTCTCGAGGCCGATGTCGCCGCGGAACACGGCCATCGCCTCCGCTCCCGCAGCCTCGACGGCGCGGCGGGCGGCGAATCCGAGCGACCTCGGGTCCGGCGAGGGCGTCATGCGGGTCCCGATCGACCTCCGCGAAAGACGATGGCGTCCCCAACGGGATTCGAACCCGTGTCGCCACCTTGAAAGGGTGGTGTCCTAGGCCAGACTAGACGATGGGGACGATGGATCGGTCTCTCGCGGGACAGCGGCGGAGTGTATCGGATCGACCGGGACCCTTCAACCGCGTCGGGAAACGGTGAGCCGTGCTGGACTCGAACCAGCGACCCTCAGCTTAAAAGGCTGGTGCTCTACCACCTGAGCTAACGGCCCATTCGTCGGAGGTGACGGGGAGTGTAGCACCTCGCCCGAAGCTATTGGAGCGACCGCGCGGCCCAGGCGTAGAGCGGGATCCCGACCGCCAAATTGAACGGGAAGGTCACGGCGAGCGCCATCGGGACGTAGAGCCCGGGGTTCGCCTGCGGGAGGACCATTCGCGCCGCCGCGGGGACCGCGATGTAGGACGCCGACGCGGCGAGCACGGCGAGGAGGACGACGTTCCCCTCCGCGAGGCCGAGGGCCGAGCCGAGCCCGATCGCGACCGCCGCATGGAGCACGGGGGCCGCGAGCGCGAAGCCGACGAGGAACGCCCCTCTCGACCGCAGGTCGCGCAGGCGCTCCGTCGCCAGGAGCCCGAGGTCGAGCAGGAAGAAGACGAGCACCCCGTTGAAGAGGTCGGTGCACAGCGGCTTGAACGCCCGGTACCCGCGCTCCCCCGTGATCAGGCCGATCGCGAGGCTCCCGAGCATCAGGAAGACCGGACCGTTGAAGAGCGCTTCGTGCGCGATGGTCTTCCATCCTCCGCCGCTCGCCCCCCGCGTTTCCCGCCGGAAGAGCAGGACGCCGATCACGAGCGCGGGCGATTCCATCAGCACCATCGCCGCGACCATGTGCCCCCCGAACGCGATGCCGCGCGCCTCGAGCCACGAGACCGCGGTCATGAAGGTCACCGCGCTGATCGAGCCGTAGCACGCCGCGATCGCGGCGGCGTCCGCCGCAGCCACCTTGCGCCGCATGAGCGGGTAGATCCAAAGCGGCGCCACGGACGCGAGGATCACGGCGAGAGCGAGGCCGACGATCTCCTCGCGGCCGAGCCCCCCGGCGCGCAGCTCGACCCCGCCGCGAAAGCCGATCGCCCAAAGGAGGTAGAGCGACAAGACCTCCGTGACCGGCTGCGGGACGCGCAGGCCCGAGCGGACGCCGGCCGCGAGCATCCCGAGGAAAAAGAACAAGACGGGGGGGCTCACGTCGAGCACGCCGCCTCCACGACCCTCTCGAGCGCCATCCCGCGCGAACCCTTGAAGAGGACGACCGCCGGGGTGCGGACGAGCGCGGCCGCTCCCGCGCGCGCGGCCGATTCGCTGTCCTCGAACGTGAGGATCTCCCCCGCCGCCCCGGCGAGGTCGGCGGCGAGCCGCCCCCACTCGGCTCCGACGAGCCAGAGCGTCTCGGCGCGCGCGCGGCGGATCGCGTCGAGAAGGCCGCGGTGCGACTCCAAAGACGCCTCGCCGAGATCGAGCATGTCCCCGAGCACGAGGCGGAGCGGGAGTCGCTCCCGGTCGGCGAGATCCCTCGCGTGCGACAGGCCGGAGCGCATCGAGTCGGGGTTCGCGTTGTAATGGTCGAGGACGAGGATCGCTCCCCCGGGCAATCGCCGCTCGCCGCCCCGCCCCTCGGGGAGCGAAAGCCCGCGGAGTCCCTCCGCGATCCCCTCGGCATCCACGCCGAGTCGCGCCGCGACCGCGACCGCGAGCGCGGCGTTGCGCCTCGCGAGCCGGTGGCGGAACGGGGGGTCGAACCGCGGGTCGATGGCGAGCGGATCCGAAGGGACCCCCCGAACGCGGGGCCTCCCGAGCTGTCGAGCGAGGTACGGATCGTCCTCGGGCACGAACGCCTCCCCGCCGCGCCCGAGCGCCACGTCGAAAAGCGCGGTCTCCTCCCGATACACGGTCTCCACGTCCATGAGGCGCGCGAGATGCTCGGCGCCGATCGAAGTCAGGACGGCGAGGTCGGGCGCGACGAGCGCGGCGTGCCGCGCCATCTCTCCCGGCGCGTCGATCCCGATCTCGACGACCGCGACGTCGACCCCGCCACGGAGCTTCTCGAGCGTTCTCGGAATTCCCTGTTCGCCGTTTTGGGACCGCTCGGTCGCCGCCACACGGAATCGCGTCGCGAGAAGCGCCCGCAAGAACTCCTTGGCGGTCGTCTTCCCCGCGCTTCCCCCGACGGCGACCACGGGCCCGCGGAACCGCTCCCGAAACCGCCCGGCGAGGAAACGGTGCGCGGCGTGCGAGTCCGGAACCTCGATCACCCGCCCTTCCCGGACCGCGGACTCGAGCCCCATTCGCGCGGCCGCCCCCTCGGCCACGACGGCGACGGCGCCGGCGGCGAGGACGGCGGGGACGAATTCGTGCCCGTCCCGGTTCGCGCCGGGGAGCGCGACGAAGAGATCGCCCGGCCCGCACGCTCGCGAGTCGGACGTGAAGGCGCGAGCGCGTTCCGCGGCCTCGGAAAGGCGGGCTTCGAACGGCTCCATCCGCGGGCGATCCTAGCAGGCTAGAGGGAAAGGCGGGCCGCGAGCCGGGAGCCCGGTCGGAAGATGCTCTGTTCCCGGTCGGGGCCGACGCTCACCACCGCGACCTCGGTCCCGATGATCTCCCCGAGGCGGTCGACGTAGTCGCGCGCCTCGCGGGGGAGATCGTCCCAAGCCCGCGCCCCCGAGGTATCGCGCTTCCAACCGGGGAGGGTCTCGTACTCCGCTTCGACGCGCAGGGCATCCGCGAGTCGGGGCGGAAGCGAACGGACCGCACGGCCGTCGAGCCGGTAGCCGGTGCACACGCGGATCTCGTCGAGCGCATCGAGAACGTCGAGCAGCATCACGCATGCGCCGTCGAACCGATTGACGCGATTCGCGTACGCCGCCGCCACCCCGTCGAACCAGCCGCACCGGCGGGGACGGCCGGTCGTCGTCCCGAACTCCCGGCCTCGCGTCCGGATGAGGTCGCCGATCCCGCCCGGTCCGTCCGTCAGCTCCGTCGGCATCGGACCCGCCCCGACCCTCGTCGCGTAGGCCTTGTACACGCCGAGCACGGCGTCGATGCAGCGAGGCGCCACGCCGAGCCCCCCGCACGCCCCGCCCGCGAGAGTCCACGAGGAAGTGACGAACGGGTACGAGCCGTGGTCGAGATCGAGCAGCGCGCCCTGCGCCCCCTCGAAGAGGATCGACCGCCCCTCGTCGATCCAGTCGTTGAGGAGCATCGACGTGTCGGCGACGTACCGCGCGAGCCGGACGTAGCGGCCGTGGATCTCCTCCGCGAGCGCGCCCGAATCCCCCGGCTCGTCCCCCGCCTCTCGCAGGCGCTTGCCCACCGAACCGGAGAGGAGCCGCTCGATCTTTCGCCTGAGATCGTCGGGGTCGGCGCAGTCGGCCACGCGGACCCCCAAGCGCGCCGCCTTCGCCTCGTAGGCCGGTCCGATCCCTCGCTGCGTCGTGCCGATCCGGTCGCGCTCCCCCGCCGCGGCTTCCCGGAGCGCGTCCATGCGCGCGAGCGGGGGGAGAATGACGTGCGCTCGGTCGCTGAGGAAGAAGCGACCGTCGAGACGAACGCCGACGGCTTCGAGCCCCTCGATTTCCTCGAGGAGTTTTTTCAGGTCGAGGACGGTCCCGTTCCCGATCACGATCCGGACGGCGGGGCGGAAGACTCCGGACGGGATGTGGTGGAGAGCGTGGCGTGTCCCGCCGAAGGTCACCGTGTGTCCGGCGTTCGGCCCCCCCTGGAACCGCGCGACGACGTCGAATCGCTCCGAGAGAAGGTCGACGATCTTTCCCTTCCCTTCGTCCCCCCACTGGGCTCCCACGACCGCGAGATTCGGCATCGAGTTTCCTCTCAGTCGCGCTCCGCCCGCGCCGGAAGCAACGAGCGGATCCGGAACACGAGCGTCGCGGTCACGTTCGCCTTGTCCAGGAACCCTTTCGCCCCCATCTGCTGCAGGAACTCGAGGATTCCTTCCTTGTAGACGCCGCTCATGGCGAGCACCGGCGTGTCGCGGAGCCGGTCGTCGTGGCGCAGCTCGCGGAGCACGTCGAATCCGGTCATCCTCGGCATGAGGAGGTCGAGAAGCAGCGCGTCGGGGTGCTCCTCGCGGATCCGGCGCAGGGCCTCCTCCCCGTCCGCTGCGGTGGCGACCTGATAGCCGGCCTCGGTCAGGAGTCGCGCGCATTCGAGGCGGATCTCCTCCGAGTCGTCCGCGACGAGGACCACCTTCTTGCGTTGAAGCGCGCGGAACGAACTCGAGGACGAGGACGAACGCAACTCGTCGAGCTCCAGATCGATGGTGACGATCTCGCTGCAACCGGGGCAGAGGTACTTGACGACGCGTCCTGTCGGGGGATAGTCGACCAACCGGAACTCGGCCCGGCAGCGTGGGCATCGGACGATCATGGAACTCCTCGCTCGTCCGGATCGTCCGGAAGGCCGGCGGAGTATAACACGCGACCGGAGGGCCCCCTCGCGTGTGTTAGCATCGTGCCCTGCGTGGATTTCGCCCCGCTCCTGCTCGCCGCGCTCGGTTGCGCGCTGATCCTCGAGGGGCTCCCGTACTCCCTCGTCCCCGGTCCCACGCGTCGGGCGTTGCGGTTCCTCGCGGAGGAGGACGACGAGCGGTTGCGCGTCCTCGGAGTCGTCCTGCTGTTCTCCGGGCTCGCTCTTCTCTGGTGCGGCGTCCGCGTCGCGCGTTGAGCCCCTCCTTCGGCGGACGGGAGCGCCGCGCGACCGCGACGGGGAACGGCCCCTTCGGGGGTTGGTGGACGGCAAGGGGATCGAACCCTCGACCTCGGCGTTGCGAACGCCGCGCTCTCCCATCTGAGCTAGCCGCCCGATCGACCACCCGGGTGCCTGGTGGGGCGTGCAGGATTTGAACCTGCGACTTCCACCGTGTGAAGATGGCACTCTACCGCTGAGTTAACGCCCCGAGACGACCCGAAGCGCGCCGCGTTATAGCACACTCGGGCCCGCGGGGTGGTCCCGGCCGGATCCGTCCCTATATTCGCCCGGGATGGGAAACGTCCTCCTCCTGTGCGACGACCCCGAGCGCGGGGCGTGCCTGCGACGCCTCGTCGAGACGGCGGGGTTGCGCCCCGTCCTGCTCACCGGCCGCGAGCGTCTCCTCCTCGACTCCGGGTCCGACGACGCGTTCGACCTCGTCATCGTCGACCTCGACGCGGAGAACCCCGCCGCCCGGGCGATGACCCGGAGACTCGACGGCGATGGGCTCTTCGAGGGGGTTCCCCAGCTCCGGTTCGGCCCGTCCCGACCCGCGACGCACGAGGCTCCACCCGACGGGGTGGCGGCCGCTCTGTTCGTTCCCCGAGAGATCGGCCCGGCGGAATTCGCGGCGCGCGTCCGGTTGGGAGCCGAGATCGGCAGGCTCCGGCGGGAGGCGGGCCGCTCGGCGCTGCGCGATCCTCTGACCGGCATCTTCAACCGGCGGTACCTGAGACTCCGTCTCGAAGCCGAGCTCGCCCGCGCCCGGCGCCATCGCTCCGCCGTCTCGCTCGTCCTCCTCGACGTCGACCGCCTCCGCGAGATCAACGACGCGTACGGGCAGGAAGCCGGAGATGCCGTGATTCGGCGCCTCGGCGACCTTCTCCGCACGCACGTGCGAAAGGAGGACGTCCTCGCGCGCACGGGGGAGGAGTCCTTCGGAATCCTGCTCTCCGGCAACCGGTACCGCGGGGCGGCCGTGCTCGCGAACAAGATCCGGACCGAGGTGGAAACCCTCCTTCTCCCCTTCGATCGCGAGGGACGCGGCGTCCGGATCTCCGCGGGGCTGTCCTCGTTCCCCGACAACCGGGGAATCGAGCGGGCCGACGATCTGGTGCGGATGGCGGAAAACGCCCTCCGGGAGGCGAAGGCGCGAGGGGGCAACCGGGTGCACATCGACCCGATGGCCCTCGGAGGCCCGAAGCGACGTGTGCTCGTCATCGACGGCGACCGAACCCTGACCACCCTGATCGAGGATGTCCTCGCGGTGGACGATCTCGAGGTCGAAACGGCCGAAACCCCCTCGGACGCGGAGGCGGCGCTCCGGCGGCGCGGCGCGGACGTGATCCTCGTCGACCTCTCCGCCCCCTCCGCTCCCAGCGAACCGGGCATCCTCGAGCGGATCGGCCCGATCGTCGCCGACAAGCGGATCCCGATCGTCGGGCTCGGGCGGGAAACGGGGAGCGCCCCCTTCGGGGC
>CAZVOE010000085.1:0-12999 GCA_964628935.1 uncultured Acidobacteriota bacterium | reverse complement strand
GTCGGAGGGCGATCCGACGGCCCGACCGGCCCACATCTCGCGAGGCCGCTCAACCCTTCATGTCGGAGCGCTTGAGCACCGAGATCCGCACCGCCACGGCCTTCCCGGCGTCGGAGCGGTACTCGACCTCGACGGAGTCGCCGGGTTTCAACTCCGCGACCGGGACCTCGCGGCCTTCGCGAACGACCTTGGTCTGGTCGTTCAACGCCAAGCGGAGCGCGCTCGGAGCCTTGGCATCGTCCGACGGGGACTCCAGCGTCAGCGTGACGGCCTTCGCCTCGACCGCCGCGATGGTCCCCTTGGCCGCGCTCTGCGGGCCGGTCTCCGCGAGAGCGGGTGCGACGAGCGCCAGGGACACGGCGAGCAGAACGGGCAGCGCGATCTTTCCTCTCGACATGGTGTGCCTCCTTCTCCTCCAACCCCTTGGCTGCGTCGATGGCAAGGCGCGTGCCGCCTCGGGAACGCGCGTGTTTCGGGACGCGAGGCCGATCGTTCCGTGTAGAAACGACCGCGTCGGGTGAGAAGTGCGCACGCACGAGCCCGGAGGGCGCGAAAGAAAGGGCTCCTCCGTGGTACGCGCCTTGTAGGGAGGACGGGCGAGAGGTCACGGCCCCGGTCCATCCGTCGATCCACGGACCACGGGCCGGCGAGGCCCGTTCGAGAGGAGAAGACCGATGAAGACGAGATTCGTGGCGATCTTGTGCGCTGTGCTGGCCCTGTTCCCCCCGGCGTCCGCGGCGGTGCTGGAAACGGGCGAGAAGGAGGTCGACTTCGCGTTCAGCTACAACGATCTCGACCCCGACGGCGCCTCGAGCGCGGTGAAGACCACGGCGCTCATGGGCTCGTTCGGCTACATGCTCACCGAGGGCCACGAGGTCGGGGGCCGCCTCGCCTACCGGAAGGTCGAGGTGGGGAACGCGGACGCCGACTCGGCGCAGTTCGGCGCCTTTTACCACTACAACTTCCGCGGCGGGGAGATGCTGAACCCCTATCTCGGCGCCTCCGCGACTCTCTTCTCGGGGGACCTGGGCGACCTCTACGACAACGCGGTCGGCTTCGAGGGCGGGGTGAAGGTCTGGCCGTGGGCGAACGCAGGGTTCCGTTTCGGACTTTCCTACGAGGAGCTGTTCGGCTCCGGCGCCTCCGACGACGCGAGCAGCCTCACGCTGTTCGGAGGGATCGGCATCAAGTTCTGACGTTCAGGGCGGCGCGGAGCGTCGACCGGGAAGAGGCGGCGCTCCGCGCCTCGCGCAGAGGCGCCTGAGGATCTCGAGCGCGTCCCTCTCGATCTGCCGCACCCGCTCGCGGCTGATCCCGAGCCTCGCACCGATCTCGCGGAGGGTCATCGACTCCGGTTGGTCGAACCCGTACCGGTAGGCGAGCACCTGCCTCTGGCGCTGCGACAGGCACCCGAGCGCGTCGCGAAGCGACCCTCTGGACTCGCGGTCGATCAGCGCGTGATCGGGGGGGACACCGTGCGCGTCCGCGAGCCTGTCGGCCATGCGGAGCGAGTCTCCTTCCGGCGCCGGATCGTCGAGGTCGAGTCGCGTCGGGACGTTCACCAGGGCGCCGTCGATCGTCGCCACGCTCGTCGCCATGCGCGCGGAGATCTCGTCGCGGTCCGGTTCCCGCCGCAGCTCGTTGCGGAGGGAGCGCTGGACCTCGCGGATGCGCCGGATCTGGCGGCGCCTGTAGCTCGGGACGTGGAGGGGAGCCGACGAATCCCGCAAGGCCGCGAGGATCCGCTTGCGCACCCACCAGACGGCGTAGGTGGAGAACCGTGTGCCTCGAGTGAACTCGAACCGCCTTGCGGCCTCGAGGAGTCCGACGACCCCCTCGTGGAAGAGGTCCTCGACCGGGAGCCCCATGCCCCGGTAGGCGAGGGCGATCTTACCGACGAGGCCGAGGTTCGCCCGGACGAGACGATCGAGAGCGTCCCGGTCGCGGCGGGCTTTCCACGCGAGCACGCGCTCCTCGCCGGAATCGTTTACGGGGTTCTCCCGCGTCCCGTCGAGGAGTCGAGCCAGCGCCCGGCGATCCTCGTTCCAAAGCGAAGCCACCCTGCCTCCTGCCGGCACGGAAAGCAACGCTCGTGCCGCCGTCGGGGAGGGGGATTCGCCCGCGATCCCGCGGGGCGCGTGCGGGAGCAAGGAGGGACCGGACGAGATTGCACCGTCGAGGTGTGTACGGTCTTCACCCCGCGGCAACTTCTTCCGGTCCCCCCGCTCGCTACCGCGTGATGACCACCTCCAGGTACTCTCCCGGCACCACGAGCGCGCCTCTCTCGCTCCGGTTCCACTCGTCGGCGAGCGCCGTCAGGGCCTCGACGAGCGCGTCCTGGCCCGCCTCGTCGAGGGCGGCGAAGGCCCGGTGCATCGGGCCGTAGTACGCCCGGAAGAAGTCGACCCAGTGCTCGGCCGACCCGTAGCGGAACGTGCAGATCTTCCGCTCCGTCCGGATGTCGACCGCTCCGGGGCCGAACAGCTCGACGAGGCGGGGCTCCGATCCCCAAGCCATCGGCGATCGCAGCCCCGGGGGGGGCGGGATGAACCGCGCGACGACGTCGAAGAGCTTCCCGACGAACCCGTCCGGGGTCCAGCTCGCGAGGCCGATCCGCCCGCCGGGCCGGACGACCCGCAGGAGCTCCGACGCCGCGCGCTCCTGGTCCGGGGCGAACATCACGCCGAAGGTGGAGAGCGCGACGTCGAACGTCGCGTCCTCGAACGGGAGCCGCTCCGCGTCGGCCACTTCGAACGCGATCTCCAAGCGGTCGGCCTCCGCGCGGCGCCGCCCCTGGTCGAGGAGGGAGGGAACGTAGTCGGTCGAGGTCACGTGGGCGAAGCGCCGCGCCGCCGCGAGCGAGGCGTTCCCGTTCCCCGCCGCGACGTCGAGGACGCGCTCGAAGGCATGCACGTCGACCGCCTCGCAGAGGGACTCGCCCACGATCTGCAGGCGGACCCCGATCTGCCCGAAATCTCCGGACGCCCACGTCGCCTGCTGTTTCGCCTTGACTGCCGCAAGATCCATCGTCGTTCTCCTCTCCCCGGGAAAGCCGGGTGTGCTGCGGAGAGGATGGTCGAGCGGGGCGCTTTACGTATGACCGGACGTCGGGAATACTTGCCCGAGCGTCCGAGGGGAGATGCATGGGCGGGGATACCCTTTCCGACGTCCTCCGGGAGGTCCGGCTTCGAGGGGCCGTCTTCTACTACGTCGACGGAAGCTCGCCGTGGGTCGCGGAGGCACCCCCCGCCGCGGAGATCCTCCCCGCGATCATGCCGGGGGCCGAGCACATGATCGAATTCCACGGCGTGGTCGAGGGGTCGTGCTGGGCGGCCGTGGTCGGGGAGCCGCCCGTCCGTCTTGAGGCGGGCGACGTCGTGCTGTTCCCCCAGGGAGACGCCCACGTCGTCTCGAGCGCCCCCGGGATGCGCGCGCCGAAAGTCGACCGGGAGTTCTACTTCGCGCCCCGGCCCCCGCAGCTACCGTTCTCGATCAGTCTCCGGGGGAGCGAGGTGACGACGGCCCGTCTCGACGGAGGGGGGAGGGACCGTTCGACGATCGTCTGCGGATTCCTCGGGCTCGACGCGCGGCCGTTCAATCCGATCCTCGCGGCGCTCCCGCGCGTGATCCACGTCTCCGGGAGGACGCTCGGCCCCGAATCGTGGGTGGCGTCGCTCCTCCGCGCGGCGGTCGTCGAGTCGAACCAGAGGCATCCCGGGGGGGAGGCGGTGCTCGAGCGGATGAGCGAGATGCTCTTCGTCGAGGTGCTGCGGCGGTACGTCGAGACGATGCCGCAAGGGGAGACGGGGTGGCTCGCGGGGATGCGCGACCCTTCCATCGGTCGGGTCCTCGCGCTCCTCCACGAGAAACCGGATGCGCCATGGACCCTCGACCGTCTCGCCGACGAGGCGGCGATGTCCCGGTCGACCCTCCACGAGCGGTTCGTCCACTTCATCGGTCAGCCTCCGATGCAGTACCTGGGGAGGTGGCGCATGCAGGTCGCCTCGCGCCTCCTCCGCGAGAGCCGCGCCAAGGTCGTGGACGTCGCCCTCTCGGTCGGGTACGAGAGCGAGGCCGCCTTCTCGCGGGCGTTCAAGCGGGCGGTCGGCGTCTCGCCGGGGGCGTGGAGGGCGGGGAGGCGGGCGCCGCCGGGGCCCGCCTCGGAATCCTAGCGCGCACCCGCGTGCGCGCTGCCCCCTGACGCGAGCGTCCACTCGGCTATCCTGTCGGGCGTGGGTGACCGCGCCGGCCTCGTCCTCGTCACCGGCTCGACCGGGTACATCGGGGGGAGGCTCGCCCCGCGCCTCCTCGAGGAAGGCTGGCGCGTCCGTTGCCTCGCGCGCGACCCGTCGCGTCTCGAGGGGAGGCCCTGGACGGCGCGGGCGGAGATCGTCGCGGGGGACGTACTTCGACCGGAGACGCTCCCGGAGGCCCTTCGCGGGGTCCGCTTCGCCTACTACCTCGTCCACGCCATGGCGGGAGGGGCCGACTTCCACGAGCGGGACCTCGCGGCGGCGCGGAGCTTCGGAGCGGCGGCGCGCGACGCAGGGGTCGAGCAGATCGTCTACCTGGGAGGGCTCGGCGATCCCGAGGCGGATCTATCCCGGCATCTCCGTTCGCGGCAGGAGACCGGCGACGCGCTCCGTGCCGCCGGGGTCCCCGTCACCGAGTTTCGGGCGGGGGTGATCGTCGGCTCGGGAAGCCTCTCCTTCGAGATGGTCCGCTATCTGACCGAGCGCGTGCCGGTGATGATCTGCCCGCGCTGGGTCCACACGAGAATCCAGCCCATCGCGATCCGGAACGTCCTCGACTACCTGACGGCGGTCCTCGACCGGCCCGCGGCGTGGGGCCGGATCGTCGAAATCGGCGGCGAGGACGTGAAGACCTACGGGGAGATGCTCACCGAGTACGCGCGGGTGCGGGGGCTCCGGCGGTGGCTCGTCTCGGTGCCGGTCTTGACCCCGAGGCTCTCTTCGTACTGGGTGCACCTCGTCACCCCCGTTCCGGCCTCGATCGCGCGGCCGCTCGTGGAGGGACTGCGCAACGACGTCGTGGTCCGGGACGGCGCGGCGCGCGAGCTCTTTCCGGAGATCCGGCCGGTCCCGTACGCCGAGGCGGTGCGCTCCGCGCTCGGGCGGCTCGACGCCGGACCCGTCGAGACCCGCTGGAGCGACGCGCTCGCGACGAGCCAGGGAGACGTGACGCCCGTCGTGCTGACCGTTCACGAGGGGATGATCCTGGAGCGGCGGCAGGTCGTGGTTTCCGCGCCACCCGACGCGGTGTTTCGATCGTTCGCGGGGATCGGCGGGAGCGTGGGCTGGCTCTACTGGGACTGGGCGTGGCGACTCCGCGGGCTCGTGGACCGGCTGGTGGGGGGCGTCGGACTGCGTCGTGGTCGTCGGGATCCCGACGAGGTTCGAATCGGAGACGCCCTCGACTTCTGGCGAGTCGAGGCGGTCGAGGCCAACCGCCTGTTGCGCCTGCGAGCCGAGATGAAGGTCCCCGGGCGCGCGTGGCTCGAGTTCCGGGTCGCGCCGCATGCGGAGGGCGCCTCCATCCTGAGCCAGACGGCGTACTTCGCGCCGAAGGGTCTCGCCGGGTTGCTGTATTGGTACGCGCTCTACCCGGCGCATGCGTTCGTCTTCAGCGGGCTCGTCCGCGCCCTCGGGCGGCGGGCCGAGGCGATCGATCGTGAAGTTGCGCTCGGTTCGTGATTTCGCGGAGCTCGTGCTCGGCGTTCCCGTGTTCGTCAAGATCATGGGGATGACGAAAGCGCCGAACGCTCGGGGACGCCTCTAGGGCCGAAGCTCGTCCGGGGGGGCGAGGGCGTCTTGATGTGCCCCCACGCGCACGAGGAATCCCACGAAGACCCGCTGGGCATCGCTCATCCCGGCGCGCGTCGCCGCCACCTCACGGGCGAGGTCGGGCTTGTCGGTGATCAAGCCGTCGACCCCCCGGCTCATGGCGGCGAGCATCCAGGCGGGATCGTTCACGGTCCAAACGTAGACTTCCTGCTCTGCGCGATGCGCCTTCAACACGAACGGACGGGTGGCCATCCTCGCCTCGACGGCGACGAAGTCGGCGCCGAGATCGGTCAGGTCGCCGATCGCCTTGGCGACGAGGACCCCCGACCTCCAGGCGGGCCGAAGCCGCTTCATCGTCCGGACCATGTCGTGGTCGAGGGACATGGTGACGCAGTCGTCCACCATCCCCGCGGCCTCGACGATCTCGGCGACCCGCTCCTCGAGTCGCTGGTCATGGCCGTAGGACTTGAGCTCGATGATCACGCGGGACCGGCCCTTCATGACCGCGAGCGCCTCGGTGAGCGTGGGGACGCGCTCGCCCGAGTATTGAGGTCCCTTGCGCGAGCCGATGTCGACGCTCCGGATCGAGGCCGCGTCGGTCTCCCAGACCTTCATCGGATTGCCGGCCAGCTTCATGAGGTCGGCGTCGTGCACGACGAGCACCTCGCCGTCGGCCGATTCCTGTACGTCGAGCTCGACGTAGTCGGCGCCCTGCTCGACGGCGAGACGGAATGCGGCCAGGGTGTTCTCGGGAGCGATTGCCGAAGCGCCGCGGTGCGCAATCACCGCGACGGGCTGATTGCGCCGGGCCACCCCGACCGCGAGGAGCACGACCCCGACGACCGAGAGGGCCGCGATCACGACGACGCCGATCCGCAACGGACGGGGGAGGACTCTCGCCTCGCCGGCTCGATCCGCGGTCTCGAGGTCGAAGAACCCGGTTTCCCGCGGCTCGCCGATCCCGAGGTAGAGCCGGACCAGAATCAAAGCGAAGAACGAGGCGTTCGCCACGGCGGCCGCCAACCCGAGGACGGCCCAGAACAACGCCAGCGCCGTGATGAATACGACGAGAAGGGTGAGAGATCCCGACACCTGCGCCGCCAGGGTGCGACCGAGAGCCTCGGGGAGCCACCGAGCGACGCTCGCCAGGGCCAGGGCGAGGACCGCCTACGTCGCGAGGGACGCCAGCACGATTCCTCGGCTGCCGTGCGATCGCCGCGCGCTCTCTCGCAGGGCTTGACGGGGCAGGACGCCCTCGAACACGACGAGCGGAAGGGGCAGCGCCCAGCGAGCGATCGTTCCGAGAAGCAAGGCGGCGAGGGCCGCGACGAGCAGACCGACGAGGATGGCCGCCGTCCAGAAGGCCGGCGGTCGCTCCGCGAGGTAGTCGTTGATGTCGTGCTCCCGCAGGAAACCCCAGTAGATGGCCCCCGCCAGGAGGAGGAACGGCAAGAGCCCGACGACGACCCGGAGAACCATGTGCCCGGTCAGCGCGAGCACTCGCGCCGCTCGGGCCGCGCCGAACGCGAGCGCTCCCCTGGGGTGGAGGGCCTTGCCCGCGGCCGCGGAACGTCCGATCGCCATCAGGCACGCCATCTCGACGGCGGTGATCGCCGCGACGATCGCGCCGCCGAGGAGCAGCGTGAGGACGCCGACGCGCGTCGTGACGAAGAAGCGCAGGATCTCCGCGTCCGCGAGGACCCGTCCTTGGTCGCCGGACAGGATCCAACGGAGCAAGAGCGCCGTCCCCGGAGCGAGGAGGGCGAAGGCGACCGCCTTGTACGCGAGATCGGTGAGCGCGAGGCTCTTCCACGATCGGAGAAAATCGCTGCCGGCGGCCGCCAGAAGCTCCCGTTGCGTCCCCGTCAACGTCGGTCCCTCCACGCGCGGAGGCTACTCCCGCAATGGAAGAGAGGGCAAGCAGAGATTCCCGTGCGAGCGAACTTGTCTCCTCCCTCGGAGCGTGAGAGAGTCCGCGTTCGGAGGCATCTCCATGACGATCGGATCGCTCCGCGTCTCGAATCGCGTCCTCGAGCCGAACGAGCGAATCTCCGAGGTGCTCTTCGGCTTGATCATGGTCCTCAAGTTCACCGGGTCCTTGAGTGTCGCCGACGCCGGCCGGGACGACGTCCGGGCGATGCTCATCGGCGCCCTCGGCTGCAATCTCGCGTGGGGCCTCATCGACGGGATCTTCTACATGGGCACACCGGCCGAGAGGGGAAGCAGCCTGATAACCCTGCGGGCGGTTCGTGCGGCGAGCGATCCAATGGACGCCGAGCGCGCCGTCGCTCGCGCGCTGCCCCCGTGGATCGCGTCCGCCCTCGAGCCGGGAGACCTCGCGGCGCTCCACCGGCGGCTGAAACAGCTGCCGGATCCCCCCGAGCGGGCCCGGCTGAGCCCGGCGGACTGGGCGGGGGCGTTGGCGGTCTTGGTGCTCGTCTTCCTGTCGACCTTCCCGGTTGCGGTGCCGTTCCTCTTCATGAGCGAGGTCCCGTCCGCGATGCGAGCCTCGAACGCCGTGGCGATCGTCCTTCTCTTCGCGTTGGGCTTCGCGTACGGTCGCTCCGTGAGCCGGTCTCCATGGGCATTCGGGGCCTCGATGGTCGTCCTGGGAAGCGCTCTGGTCGCGATCACGATCGCGCTCGGGGCGTAAGGACGATGCACGTTGCCCGCCCCTTTCCGATCGTCCTCGCGTCGTTCGCCGCCCACGCGTCGAGCCGGGCGGAGGATCCCTGGTCGTTCTCCGCCTCGGCGTACACCTACTTCGTGCCCTCCGATCGCGACTACGTGCAGCCGACGTTCACCGCCGATCTCGACGCGCTCCACCTCGAGGCGCGACTCAACTACGAGGCCTTCGAGGCGGGATCGTTCTGGGTCGGCGGAAACGTCTCCGGGGGCGGGACGGTGACTTGGGAGGTCACGCCGATGACGGGTCTCGTCTTCGGTGAGACGGTCGGGATCGCGCCGGGATACAAGGCGACCTTCGGTTGGTCGATGCTCGAATTCTACAGCGAAGGGGAGTACGTCTTCGATCTCGGCGAATCGGCCGACAACTTCTTCTACAACTGGTCCGAACTGACGGTCTCGCCGGTGGAGTGGTTCCGCACGGGCGTCGTCACGCAGCGGACCCGGGCCTATGCGTCCGACCGGGAGATCCAGCGTGGGCTCCTGATCGGGTTTTCCCGGGGGGCGTACTCGGCGGCGGCGTACGTGTTCTTCCAGGAGGAGAGCGATCCACTGACGGTCCTGGCCATTGCGATCGATCTCTGAGCGGATGGGAGAGGACAAGATGCCGTTTTCAACGACGATCTGGCGCGCGCGATTCCCTCGGCTCGCTGACGTGAGAATTCTCTCCGTACTCGCGGTCGCTGCATTCCTGGCTGCCTCGTCGCTGTCCGCTCAGGAGGCGCAGGAGGAGGCGATCGAGACCGCCCCGGTCGTCGTCGACGGGATCGAGCTCTTTCCGGTTCGGGGCATCCCGGCGATGCCGGCTCCGGAGCGCGCGGCGGCCATCGCCCGCAGGATCCGGGACGCCGCGCGGGACCGGACGTTCGACCCCGCGACGCTCGCGGCGGTTCCCGACGAGGCGGCGATCGAGATCGTCGCGGGGGGGGCGCACGGTCATGGTCGTGACCTCCGCGGACGCGGCGGTCGACGGCGTGGAGCCGTCCATCGTGGCCCGGGTGACGACCGACAGGATCCGCAGGGCGATCGAGCGCTACCGCGAGGAGCGCACCCCTCGGGCGCTGGCCGTCTCGGCGGGGATCGCGCTCGCCGCCGTCGTCGTGCTCTTCGTCGTGCTCTTCCTCCTCCGCCGCGGGTTCCGGTGGCTCGATGCAGCGCTCGACCGGCGCTACGGGACGAGGGTCCGCGCCCTGCGGTTGAAGGCCCTTCCGTCCATGGACGCGGAGCGCGTCTGGAGCGGACTCCGACGGGCGATTCGGGCCGTTCACTTCCTCCTCGTCGCGGCCGCCGTGGTCCTCGCCGTCGAGGCGGCGCTCGAGGTCTTTCCGTGGACCCGGCCGGTCGCCCGCGGCCTCCTCTCCTACCTGCTGGCGCCCCTCCGGACGATCGGCGAGGCGATCCTCGCGTACGTCCCGAGCGGCGCTTTCCTTGTCGTGCTCGTGTTCGTCGTCCGTTGGCTCCTGAAGCTGATCGCGCTGTTCTTCCAAGGGATCGACCGCGGGACGATCGCCTTCTCGGGCTTCGAGGCGGAGTGGGCCCTTCCGACCTACCGGATCGTGCGGATCGTCGTTCTCGCTCTCGCGCTCGTCGTGGCGTACCCGTACCTTCCCGGGTCGAGCTCCGGGGCCTTCAAGGGAGTGTCGCTCATTCTCGGAGTGATGTTTTCGCTCGGCTCGACCTCGGCGATCGCGAACGTCATCGCCGGCTACTCGCTGACCTATCGCCGGGCATTCAAGGTCGGGGACGTCATTCGGGTCGGCGAACACATGGGGAGGGTGGTCGAGACGCGGATCCAGGTCACCCATTTACGGACGATCAAGAATGAAGAGGTCGTCATCCCGAACTCGCTGATCCTCAACGGCGAGGTCGTGAACTACAGCACGATCGCGAGTCGCGAGGGGTTGATTCTCCACACGACGGTGGGGATCGGCTACGAGGTGCCGTGGCGGCAGGTCGAGGCGATGCTCCTCGAAGCGGCGCGGCGAACGCCCGAGGTGCGGACCGAGCCGCCCCCCTTCGTCCTGCAGCGGAAGCTCGCCGATTTCGCGGTGGAGTACGAGTTGAACGTCTACACGGACGATCTCGGCGCCCAGGCCCGGACCTACTCGGAGCTCCACAAGAACATCCTGGACGTGTTCAACGAGTACGGCGTCCAGATCATGACGCCGGCCTACGAGTCCGATCCTGCGGAGCCGAAGGTGGTTCCCAAGGAGAGGTGGTTCGAGGCTCCCGCCCGGCCGCCTAGAACGAGTAGCTGAAATACAGGACGGCCCCCTGGTAGGCGGCGCCGAGCTTCACCTCGGGGTCGGGGTCCTCGTCTTCGGATTCGATTGAAGCCCAGCCCGACGCTCCAACGCTCGGTGAAGTGCCAATCGACCGTCATCCGACGAGGGTTCCGTGGCGAACCGCATGGTCGCGAGCCCGGCGGAGACCCCACCCTCGGCGCGGTCGTTCCGAAGGAACCCGAACCGGTAGGCGGCCTTGAGGTAGGAAAGGCTGTCCCTCGAGCTGATCTTGGTGTCGGCCGCGTAGGTGATGTCGTTCCAGACGACGTCCTCGGTCCGGGCCGGCCCGGATACCGCGACTCGAGGCAACGGGAGGTCCCCCTCGCGTCCGGGCTGGATCCCCCCCCGTGAAATCGCGAGATGGAGCGCACGCCGCATTGCTCCGGCAGGCGTTCCCTCACACGGTCTCCGGCTCTTTCACGGAGGCGGGGCCGGCCGGCTCCACGTCGAACGCGATCTTTCCTTCCTCGAGCCGGATCCTCACCGTGCCGCCGCGCTCGAGACGACCGAAGAGGATCTCGTCCGTCAGGGGGTCCCGAACCTCCGACTGGATCAGGCGTCCGAGGGGGCGCGCTCCGTAGGCCGGGTCGTACCCCTTCTTCGCGAGCCACGCGCGGGCTTCGGGCTCGAGCGCGAGGGCGATCCGCCGTTCGGTGAGCTGCGATTCGAGTTGGAGGATGAACTTCTCGACGATCGACTCCATGACCTCGGTCGAGAGGGGTTTGAACGTCACGATCGCGTCGAGGCGGTTCCGGAACTCGGGGCTGAACACCTTCTCGATCGCCTGCCTCCCGCGTGAGAGCGCATCGCGCTCCCGGGCCTCCTCGCCGCCGTGGCGATCGTCCGGGACGAACCCGAGAGAGGGCTTCGCCATCTCCCGGGACCCGGCGTTCGAGGTGAGCACGAGGATCGCTTGGCGGAAGTCCGCCCGTCGGCCGGCGTTGTCGGTGAGCGTCGCGTGATCCATCACCTGGAGGAGGACGTTGTAGACGTCCTCGTGGGCCTTCTCGATCTCGTCGAGGAGGACGACGGAATAGGGGTGCTTGCGGACGGCGTCGACGAGGAGCCCTCCCTGGTCGAACCCGACGTAACCGGGTGGCGCGCCGATGAGACGGGCGACCGCGTGCTTTTCCATGTACTCGCTCATGTCGTAGCGGAGGAACTCGTTCCCGAGGTGGATCGCGAGCTGCTTCGCGAGCTCGGTCTTCCCGACTCCCGTGGGACCCGTGAAGAGAAAGCACCCTGCCGGTCGGTCGGGCTGGCCGAGACCGGCGCGGGAGCGTTTGATCGCGCGCGCGACGGCGCGAACGGCCTCGCTCTGCCCGAAGACGACCCGCTCGAGCGCCTCCTCGAGCGAGCGCAGCCGCTCGCGGTCCGACACGGTCGCCTGCGCGGCCGGGATGCGCGCGACGCGCGAAACGATCGCCTCGATCTCGGCCGCGTCGACCGTCGGGCGCTCGTCGACGTCGGCGAGTCGGGCGACCGCCCCGGCTTCGTCGAGGAGATCGATCGCGCTGTCCGGGAGGCGTTGCTCCCGGAGATGCCGCTTCGCGAGCCGCGCGGCGGCCTCGAGGGCCGCGTCGGTGTAGACGACCCGGTGGTGCTCGGCGTAGCGCGAGCGGAGTCCTTCGAGGATCTTCACCGTGTCGGGGATCGAGGGCTCGTCGACGACGATCTTCTGGAGCCGGCGGGCGAGGGCTCGATCCTTCTCGATCCCCTTGAACTCCTCGAACGTCGTCGACCCCATCACCCGCAAGGTGCCGGAGGTCAGGACCGGCTTGATCATGGTCGCGAGGTCGAGCGTGCCGCCCGTCGTCGCGCCCGCTCCGACGGTCGCGTGGATCTCGTCGATGAACAGGATCGGCTTTTGGCGTCGCTCGAGCGCCGAGAGCACCGCCTTGAGCCGTTCCTCGAAGTCGCCGCGGTAGCGCGTGCCGGCGAGGAGGGCCGCGGTGTCGAGTGCGAAGATCTCCGCCCCTTCGAGCGGCTTGGGGACCGGCGCGCCCTCTCCGAGCAGGCGGGCGGCGACCCCTTCGGCGAGCGCGGTTTTCCCGACCCCCGCCTCGCCCACGAAGACCGGGTTGTTCTTCCTCCGACGGCAGAGGACCTCGAGGGTGCGTCGAAGTTCCGCGGTCCGCCCGATCAACGGGTCGAGGAGCCCCGCGCGCGCGTTCGGTCAGGTTCGTCGTGTAGGCCGCGAGCGGGTCGGCCGCCGCGGCGGGCCC
>CAZVOE010000084.1:8937-13083 GCA_964628935.1 uncultured Acidobacteriota bacterium | reverse complement strand
CCTCGAGACACAGAAGCGAACCTCCTCTCGGCAAGAGGGCTTGTCCGATCCTCGAGCGCCCCACCATCCCCAATGTTCGCGTCACGTTGGGGTGGTCACCCGTCCGACAGTTGAGGATTGCCCCTCGTCTCCCTACCATGCGGGATCTCGCGGAGGTCCCGATGGCGACCCATGCCGATCCCCGTCCCCCCCTGACGGCGCTTTCCGAGGAGGAAACTCTCTTCCGAGACGCGGTCCGCGACTTCGCCGCCGCCGAGATCGCCCCGCGCGTGAAGGGGATGGACCGAAACGGCCGCTACGACCCCGACCTCCTCCCGAAGCTCTTCGAGATGGGGCTCCTCGGGATCGACGTCCCGGAAGAGTATGGGGGCGCCGGGGGGACCTTCTTCCAGTCGATCCTCGCGGTCGAGGAGATCTCTCGGGTCGACGCCGCGGTTGGGGTCTGGGTCGACGTGCAGAACACCCTTTTCAACAACGCCCTGATCCAGTTGGGCACGGCGGAGCAGAAAGACCGATGGCTCCGTCGCTCCGCGACCGACACGGTGGTCGCCTACGCGCTTTCCGAGGCCGGCTCCGGCTCCGACGCCTTCGCGCTCCAGTGCCGGGCGACGCGGGACGGCGACGGCTTTCTGCTCGACGGGCACAAGCTCTGGATCACGAACGCGGGGGAGGCCGAGCAGTTCCTCGTGTTCGCGACCGTCGATCCCTCGAAGGGGTACAAGGGAATCACGGCCTTCCTCGTCGCGAGGGACGACCCCGGTTTTTCGATCGGGAAGCGCGAGGACAAGCTGGGCATCCGGGCCTCGAGCACCTGCGAGATCGTCTTCGAGCGCTGCCGGATCCCGGGCGACCGGGTGCTCGGAGAGGTCGGGAAGGGGTACAAGTACGCGATCGAGTTGCTGAACGAAGGGCGGATCGGAATCGGCGCGCAGATGGTCGGCGTCGCCCAGGCGGCGCTCGACCACGCCCTCCGGTACTCGAAGGAGCGCGTCCAGTTCGGGAAGACGATCTCGCAATTCCAGGCGATGCGCTTCCTCCTCGCCGAGTGCGCGACCCGGATCGAGGCCGCGCGCCTTCTCGTGTACAACGCAGCGCGCCTGCGCGACGCCGGGCTTCCCTTCGTGAAGGAGGCGGCGATCGCCAAGCTCTTCGCGAGCGAGACGGCGGAGCGGTGCGCTTCCGCCGCCGTCGAGGTCTTCGGGGGTTACGGGTACACGGGCGAGTACCCCGTCGAGAAGCTCTTCCGCGACTCGAAGATCGGAAAAATCTACGAAGGGACCACCTTCATGCAGCTCTCCACGATCGCGAAGGCGATCCTCGAGGACTGAGTGCACCGCTTCAACGACCTGTTCCTCCGCGCCGCGCGCGGCGAGAGGGCCGAGCGGCCCCCGATCTGGATCATGCGACAGGCGGGGCGCTATCTCCCCGAGTACCGCGCGACGCGGGCGAAGGCGGGGGACTTCCTCGGCCTGTGCAAGAATCCCGAGCTCGCCGCCGAGGTGACGATTCAGCCGATCGACGTCCTCGGAGTCGACGCCGCCATCCTCTTCTCGGACATTCTGATCCCCGTCGAACCGATGGGGTTCACGATGACCTTCGACCCTTCCCCGGTGCTCGAGCCCCCGCTGCGCTCCCGAGCCGACGTCCTTCGCCTCCGAGTGCCGGACCCCGAGGAGAGCGTCCCCTTCGTCTTCGAGACGATCCGGATCCTCCGCCGCGAGCTCGCGTCGAGGGTCCCGCTGATCGGCTTCGGCGGGGCGCCGCTCACCCTCGCCGCGTACATGGTCGAGGGCAGGGGTTCGAAGAGCTTCGACAAGCTCAAGGGCCTCCTTTACGGGGACCCGGAAACCGCCCACATCCTCCTCGACAGGACGACGGTCGCGATGGAGCGCTACCTCGTCGCGCAGGTGCGCGCGGGGGCCCAGGCGATCCAGCTCTTCGACACCTGGGCCGGGATTCTCGACCCCGCCTCGTACCGGACCTTCGTCGTCCCGTACGTCCGCCGGATCCTGGACGCGCTCCGTCCCCTCGGCGTTCCCCTCGTTTACTTCGCGGTCGATGCGGCGCACCTCTACGAGGCGATGGACGGGTGCGGCGCCGACGTGATCGGCGCGGATTGGCGCCTTCCCCTCTCGGAGGTCTCGCGGCGCCTCTCGGGGCGTTTCGTCGTCCAGGGGAACCTCGACCCCTGCGTCCTCTACGCCCCTCCGGAGACGATCGCGGCGAGGGCCCGCGAGATCGTGGAGGAGGGTCGAAAGACGCCGGGACACGTCTTCAACCTCGGCCACGGGATCCTCCCCGACGTCCCGGTCGAGCACGTGAAGGCGCTCGTCGCCGCCGTGAAATCGGCCTGAACGTGCGCGTCGAGGCCTGTCTCTCCCCCTCGGACTTCGAGGCCCTCCGCGCGCGCGACCTCGCGGACGCGGTGGCGGTCGTCTTCGACGTGCTTCGCGCCACCTCGACGTTCGTGACCGCCCTCGGACACGGCGCGAAGGCGGTGATCCCGGTCGAGACGATCGGCGACGCCCTCGCCGCACGGCGCCGCGATCCGTCCGTCCTCCTCGCGGGCGAGCGGAACGGCCTCCCGATCGGCGCCGACCTCGCCGGCGGGGTGGCCTTCGACCTCGGGAACTCGCCGCGAGAGTTCACCGCGGAGCGCGTGGCGGGACGCACGATCGTCTCGACAACGACCAACGGGACGCGCGCGCTCCGGGCCTCGGCCGGGGCGCGGGGGGTTCTCGCGGCCTCCTTCCTGAACCTCGAGGCGACGGCCCGGTGGATTTCGGGGAGCGGAGCCGAGCGGGTGGTCCTCGTCTGCGCGGGGACCTTCGACGAGACGGCGCTCGAGGACGTCCTCGGCGCCGGATCCCTCGTAGAGAGGCTCCGCGCGGGATCGCTCGGCGACTCCGCCCGGATCGCGCTCGAGGTCTGGCGGCGCCTCGGAGGAGACCTCGAGGCGGCGCTCGCTTCCTCCACGAACGGCGCGAAGATCCTCTCGATTCCCGAGCTCGCCGCGGACGTGGCCTTCTGTGCGCGCCTCGACTCGATCCCGATCGTCGCCGCGACGGACCGGGCGGGAGCCCTCCGTCAGGAGCCTTTCGGGGTCGGGCAGGTCGAGATGCCGAGCAAGCTGTAGAGGGGACAGATCCCGAAGGCGCCGGTCAAGATCGGGACGATCCCGACGTACCCCCAGGCCGATTTCGGGCCGACGAACGCCAGGCTCAGGATCCCGACGCCCAGGACGACCCGGGCGACCCGCTCGAACGGATGCTCGTTCACGCCGAAGAAACCCTTCATCGATCCCTCCTCCGTGCCCGCCAGGTGACGGACCTCACGATTCCCGCCAGGTCCTCGAGCCGCGTTCCCGTTCCGTCGAGGCTCGCGAGGAAGTCGCTCGCGAGAGCGTACCCCCCGGCACCGAGATAGTCGAAGTCCTTCAGGATCTCGACCGGGCCGAGGCCGGCGAGGTCGATCGCGGCGAGGTAGTCCTCGCGCCGCATCGCCCCGGCGACGCACCCCACGTACGCGAGGACGCTCTCGCGCACCGCCTCCGGCAGTTCGCCGTCGAGCACGATGTCGGAGACGACGACCCGGCCCCCCGGTTTCAGAACGCGGGCGACCTCGCGGAAGACGAGCGCCTTGTCGGGCACCAGATTGATGACGCAGTTGCTCGTCACCGCGTCGACCGAGGCGTCTTCGACCGGAAGGGACTCGAGCCTGCCGAGCCGGAAGTCGACGTTGGCGAAGCCCCCCTTCACGGCGTTCGCCCGCGCGCGCTCGACCATCTCCGGCGTCATGTCGACGCCGATCACCCGTCCCGACCCTCCGACCGCACGCGACGCGAGAAAACAGTCGATGCCGGCGCCGGAGCCGAGGTCGAGCACGGTCTCGCCGGATCTCAGGTCGAGGTGCCCGACCGGCGCCCCGCAGCCGAGCCCGAGGTTCGCGTCGGCCACCGCCCCGGACAGGTCCTCCGCCGCGTAGCCGATTTCGACCGCGACCAGAGAGGTCGGTCCGCAGCAGCCGGAGGCCTTCCCCCGCGCGATCTTCCCGTACCGGTCGCGCACCCGCTCGACGACGTCTTCCATTCCGCTCATCGACCGCTCCTTCTCGCGGCGCGCGGCGCCGCGGCCGCCTCCATCCGTT
>CAZVOE010000084.1:8491-8927 GCA_964628935.1 uncultured Acidobacteriota bacterium | reverse complement strand
CCCCCCCCCCGGACTCCATCATCCGTTCCTCGAACGCCCCCGGACAGCACGAGGCGGTCGCCTCGCGCACCGCCCGGAGAAGCGCTTCCAGGTCGTCCACGATCCGCATCCGCACCGCCGCCGGGAGGGCCGCGAGGATCGTCGCCGCGAACGCGGCCTCCTGCCGCTCGAGGCTCCGGGCCGCCTCCCGTCCGGTGTCGGTCAGCTCCGCCGTCGCCGAGCGTGCGTCGGCGGGGTCAGGGGCGCGACGGGCGAGCCCGCGTTCTTCGAGTCGCTCGAAGTTCCGGGTGAGCGTGCTCGGGGCGATTCCGAGCCGTTTCCCCAACTCTCCCAACCGCATCGGCCCTTCCGCCGCGAGAACCTCAACGGCGGCCGCCTGGGCGACGGTCATCCCGCAGCAGGCGACGTCCGCCCGCTCGGAGACCGCGAAGCGGCG
>CAZVOE010000084.1:0-8481 GCA_964628935.1 uncultured Acidobacteriota bacterium | reverse complement strand
GCCGGACCAGGGCCCGGATCCCTCGCCGGAGGCGGACGGGGTCGGGAGGTCGCCGCGGCTCGGGGTTGCTCACGCCGATACTTGTATCATACAAATACCGGACCCGCACGCCGCGTTGCGGGACGCCCCGACCCCCTCCTATCCTCCTCCCCCTTCCGCGGAGGATCCGATGGCGCGAACGGTGGCGGTGATCGGAGGCGGGATCGCGGGCCTTTCGATCGCCTACGAGCTTCGGGAGCGCGCGAGCCGGGTCCCGGGTGGGCTCGAGGTGGTCTGCCTCGAAATCTCCGACCGCGCCGGCGGGAACATCCGCACCGACCACGCGGACGGCTTCACCTGCGAGTGGGGACCGAACGGCTTTCTCGACAATTCCCCCCCCACCCTCGATCTCGTGAAGCGGGTGGGGTTCGAGGACCGACTCCTCGTGTCGAACCAGGCCTCGGCGATCCGCTTCCTCTTCCGGGACGGAAAACTGAGGAGGCTCCCCGCCGGTCCGCTCTCGTTCCTCGCCTCGGACGTTCTGACCTGGCGCGGCAAGATCTCGGTCTTCGGCGAGCCGTTCCGCCGCGCGAGACGCGACGACGAGGACGAGTCGGTGTATTCGTTCGCGGCCCGGCGGATCGGAACGGAGGCCGCGCGGGTGCTCGTGGACGCGATGGTCACGGGGATCTACGCCGGAGACTCCTCGACGCTCTCCCTCGAGGCGACCTTCCCGAAGATGTACCGGATGGAGCGCGATCACGGCGGCCTCGTGCGGGCGATGTTCGCGACGCGTCGCCGCGCGGAGGGGTCGGGGGGCGGTCCCGCCGGCCCCGGGGGCCGTCTGACCTCCTTCCGGGACGGGCTCGAGGAGCTCCCGGCGGCGCTCTCGAAGGCGATCGGAGCGTCGTTCCGGCCCGGCGTCGGCGCCCGCGCCGTCGCCGACATGGGGGTCCGCGGCTTCCGCGTGCAGGCGACCGAGGGCGCTCCGGTCGACGCCGACGCGGTCGTCCTCGCCTGCCCCTCTTGGCACGCGGCCGAGATGGTCAAGGGGACCGACGACGCGCTCGCGGCGGCCCTGGCGGAGATCCCCTCCGCGTCGCTCGCCGTCGTCCACCTCGGCTACGCGGTCGACGACCTCCCCTCCCCACCCGACGGCTTCGGCTTCCTGATCCCCCGCGGGGAGGGCGTTCGCACCCTCGGGACGCTCTGGTCCTCCTGCATCTTCGATCACCGAGCGCCCGCTGGGCACGTTCTCCTCACCTCGATGATCGGAGGAGCGCGAGACCGGGACGCGGTCGGCCTCTCGGACAGGGACCTCTTGACCGCCGTGCGCGCCGATCTCCGGACGACGATGGGGATCGACAGGGAGCCCCGCTTCGTCCGGATCTTCCGCCACCCGCGCGGGATCCCGCAGTACACGATCGGGCACCCGAAACGGTTGAAGGCGATCGCGGGGCGGCTCGCCGTCCACCCCGGCCTCCACGTCGCGGGGAACTCCTACCGCGGAATCTCGGTCAACGCGTGCGTCGCCGAGGCCCCCGCGATCGCGGAAGCCGTCCTCGCCCGTTTCTGATCCCCTTCAACGGTTGTCGCCGTCGAGGAGACCGCCGAGGCCGCCGAGAATCGAGCCCTCACCGACCCGCCGTCCCCCTCCCTGCGGCGCGGCGGCGTAGATCCGCATCGCCATCCTCGAGAGCGGAAGCGACTGGAGCCAGATCTTCCCGGGCCCCCTGAGCGTCGCGAAGAAAAGTCCCTCCCCGCCGAACAGCGCCGTCTTGATCCCCCCGACCATCTCGATGTCGTAATCGACCGACGAGGTGAATCCGACGATGCAGCCGGTATCGACCCGCATCGTCTCGCCCGGGGCGAGGTCGCGCTCGAGGATCGTTCCCCCGGCGTGGAGGAAGGCCCACCCGTCGCCGGTCAGGCGCTGCAGGATGAACCCCTCGCCGCCGAAGAAGCCGGCTCCCAGCCGCTTCTGAAAGGCGATCCCGAGGCTGACCCCCTTCGCGGCGCACAGGAACGAGTCCTTCTGCGCGATCACTTCCCCACCGACCTCCTCGAGGTGGACCGGGACGATCTTTCCGGGGTACGGCGCGCCGAACGCGACCCGCTTCCTCGCCGACGCGGCGTTCCCGAAGACGGTCATGAAGAGCGACTCGCCGGTCAGAAGGCGCTTGCCGGCGCCCAGGAGGGAACCGAAGAACCCGGTGTTCTGCTGGGACCCGTCGCCGAAGATCGTCTCCATCTGGATCCCGTCTTCCATGTACATCATCCCGCCGGCCTCGGCGAGGGCCGCCTCGCCGGGGTCGAGCTCGACCTCCACGAACTGCAAATCGTCGCCGTAGATCTTGTAGTCCACCTCGTGCATCTGGGGCATGGGTTCTCCTTGACTCGATTCGGGTCCCTTCTACTTCTCCGCTCCGCTCGGAAGGGACCACACCCCGGTCTTCAGGTCGAGCTTGTGACAGTGGGTGCACTCCCCCTGGAACAATGTCAGATAGTGGCTCGACTCGCCGCCCCCGAGGTGGATCGCGTGGAGCATCCGCGCGAAGGGGGGAGCGGTCGTCGAGTCCTTCCCGTGGCACGCGAGACAGGCGGCGGGGACGTCCCCGAACGCTTCCGGCACCGCGGGGTGCTTTCCCGCGAGCGCGAGCCCGGGGGCGGCCGCCTTCGCCTTCTCCAGAAGGGCCGGCTCGACCGCCTCGGTCCATTTCGCCATCAGCGTGCTGAGCCGAACGTCCTGCTCGGGAAGGCGCACGTGGCAATCGACGCAGGCGCGCGGAAACGGATCGTTCGCGTTGATTCCGGGGATCGCGCGCGCGGGAGGCGGAGGGCCGGGAGGGCCGGCGGCACCGACCGCGAGTGTCACGAACACGGAAAACGGGACGAGAAGGAAGAACCGGCGCCGAGCCGAAACGTCTTGTTCCATCGTGTTCCCTCCGAATTCGGGCAAGGTACGCACACCACGCCCCGAGGTTCCCGCGCCGTTCCGCTTCCCTATCGGCAGACCGACTGCCGCCGGTCGATCTCCGTGCCGTCGGAACGGAACCCCGCGGGGGACTCGACGTCGTCGACGTGCCCGGTGACGAGGATGTAGGCGTCTTCCGCAGGCTGATCGCCCGGCGCGACCGAGATCGCGAGCCTCCCGGCCCCGAGGTCGACCGTCGTCGCGGCGCAGTCGGGAGCGACCGGCGCCGCCGCCCCGTGATCGGCCCCGCCCGCGCGGAGCGTGCCGAGCCGTCCGAAGTACAGGTTGTACCGCGCCGCTCCGGGAAGCGCCGCGAAGGAGACTTCGAGCGATCCGTCGCCGAGCCTCGACGCGCGGAGTTCCTCGGCCTCCCCCGGCCGCGCCTTTTGCCACCCGTAGAGATCGATCCACGCCGCGTCCAGCTCGACCGTGTAGGCGTCGTTCCCCGGCGTTCCCGCGACCGGCGCGGAGAGGACCCGCACCTCCGTCGTCGAAAGATCGCCTTGCGTGACCGGCGGCCACTCGTAGTCGGACGCCCCGGGGGGCAACGTCGGGTTCTTCGTCAGCGTCGCGGTCACCTCCCGCGGAGAGGCGACGTTCGGCACGACGAGGACCTTCGCGGTCGGGTAGTCGGGGTTCTCCGCCGGGGCGTTCGGCCCCCCGCCGCCGACGATCGGCGTGTAGAAGTTCCAGTCGGTCGGGGAGTACGCGTGCCCCGGCGCCGGGCGGAACTGCCCGGTCACCGACGCCTCCATCCGGTAAAAATCGTCCGCGACGGTACCGGCGGTCCGGTACCGGACCCCCGCGATCGCCTTCACGATCACGTCCTCGTCGTACCAGTCGGGAAAGCCCGAGAGACGGAATTCCTCGGTCCCGATGCCGAGACCGATCCCCGCCGACGCCCCGCCGTCGCCGTCGGAGAACGCCGCGTCGGGGTTCGAGACGGATGCCCCGTTCCTCGCCTCCCACCTCGACGGTCCGAGACGCCTCAGCTTCCGCAGGTACCCGAAGTCGGCGCTCTGCGAGGTTCGCCCGAGCCCCTCGTCCTTCGGTCCGAGGTTCACCCCGCCGAACGCCTCCCACCCCTTCTCCCGCAGGATCGTGAACCCGTTGTTCGTCGGATGGATCTGATCGAAGCCGAACAGGTCGCGGCAGATCATCCCGTCGAACCCCGTGCAGGCGCCGGCCTGGTCCTCCTGAGCGAACTCGTTCGCCGCCTCGAGGATCGACGCCCTGCGGGACTGACCCCATGCCAGATCCCGGAGGATCCGGTTGACGATCGGGAGCCACGTCCGGTGGAAGGCGCTCGTGTTCCCCGTGTAGCAGTTGTAGGCGAGGTTGTCGTAGAGGGAATTCAGGACGATGTCGGCGTGCGGGATCTCGGAGGTCAACGCGGAGATCGCCTCCTGGAGGTTCTGCCTCGCGTCGAGGACCTCCGCGACGGCGCGATCGATCTGCTCCTGCGTGGGCGCGCCCGACGGGTCGACGTCGAGAAGATCGTTCCCGATCATCGAGATCGTGACCAGGTGCGGCTGCAGGGGGATGATCCGGAAGACGTTGTTGAGGTCGGCCGTGTCGTCGACGAGAAGGTCGTCCGTGTGTTCCCCCTTGACCGCGGCCTCGTCGAGCGTGACGGCCGCGCCGGGAGCGGCGCAGGCGAGCCGATCGCGAAGGCGCTTCGCGTACCAGAACTGTTCGGGATAGCCGCAGAAGTTGAAGTTCCAGGCGATCGAGTCTCCCATCGCGGAAAAGCGGAACGTCCCTCCCTCGAGATTCGCGACGCCGCGGTCGATCTTCGCGAACCGCGGGAAGCCGACGGGAAACGCGTACCCCGGCGTCGAGTCCGGAACGCGGTCCTGACGGCTCCACGACAAGCGCCATCCGTCGGGATCCCGGGGCGAGAGGAGATAGCAGCCGTTCCCCGGCGAGAAGGCGAAGGCCCCCGTGTCCGTCGTCGTCACGGTCTGATCGATCGACCCGCCCGCGTCGGGGGTGCCGAAGAGGGTCACGAAGACCCCCGCGACGGCCGGCTCTCCCGCGTCGCGGACGCCGTTCGCGTTCCGGTCCTCGTACGCGGTCCCCGTGACGTCTTGGGCCGCTGCCGGAAGCGCGGGCAGGGAGGCGCAGAGCGCCACCGCGAGAATCCGCGCCGCTCTCACCGCTCCCTCTCGAACCGCCGGTGCAGCGTGTACCCGCCCCGGTGGCGCTCGCCGCCCGTGAACCGCACCTCGATCGTCCCGAGCAGGACATTCTCCGATTCGCCGAGCTCGTAGATCTCGCGGATCTCGAGGACCAGATCGTCCCCCTCGTTCGGGACGACGGAGTACGCGACCTCGACCCCGCCGCGGGCGGTCCGTCCCAGCGATCGCACGATCACCGGAAGCGCTCGCCGCTCGACCACGATCGAAGGCCACGGAAACGATTCGGCCTCCGCCTCTCCGACCCAGATGCGGCCCGAGGGCCCTCGAGCGCCTGTCCCGAGCTCGAGCCGAAGCGGTTCCTCGTCGGGGGCGAGGTTTCTCCCGCCGTCTTGGTAGGTCTGCTCGGCCAAGACCCAGCGCCCCTCGACGCCGGCCTGGGCCGAGGCGAGCGCCGCCAGCGCGACGACGAACGCGATCGCCGGGGACTTCGTCACGGTCGCCCCCTCCCCCTCCGCCCCCCATATACGCCTCCCGGCGTCCGAACGGCAACCGCGGGCGAGCGCCGCCTGCGTCCCAGTTCGCGGTGGACTATCCTCTTGCGCGCCACTTCGGGGGAAGACCGCATGCCGGAACTCCGGAACCGCGTCGTGTTCGTCACGGGAGCGAGCAGCGGAATCGGCGCGGCGTGTGCCCGCGCGTTCGCCGCAGAGGGGGCGAAGCTCCTCCTGGCCGCGCGTCGGATCGAGCGGCTCGACGCGGCGGTTCCCGACCTCCGCGCGGGGGGCGCTGCGGCCGTCCGGACGCTCGCGCTCGACGTCCGGAACGCCGAGGCGGTGCGGTCGGCGGTCGACGCCCTTCCTTCCGAGTGGCGCGAGATCGAGGTCCTCGTGAACAACGCCGGGCTTTCGAGGGGCCTCGACCGCCTGCACGAGGGAAGCGTCGAGGACTGGGACGAGATGATCGACACGAACGTGAAGGGGCTTCTCCACGTCGACCGGGCGGTCGTCCCCCTGCTCGTCGCCCGCGGGTCGGGGACCGTGATCCACGTCGGGTCGATCGCGGGGCGGGAGGTCTACCCGGCGGGGAACGTCTATTGCGCGACGAAGCACGCGGTCCGCGCCCTGACCGAGGGGCTCCGCATCGACCTCGTGGGGACCGGGGTTCGCGTCGCCACCGTCGACCCCGGTCTCGTTCGGACCGAGTTCTCCCGCGTCCGTTTCCGGGGAAACGACGTGCGTGCGGAGGCGGTGTACCGCGGCATGACCCCTCTTTCCCCCGACGACGTCGCCGAGGCGATCGTCTGGATCGCCTCGCGGCCCCAGCGCGTGACGATCGCCGAGATGGTCGTCCTCCCGACCGACCAGGCCTCGGCGACGATCGTCCACCGAGAAGAGCGAACGTGAGGAGAGCCGCCGCCCTCTTGGTCGGGCTCTGGTGCTCGGGCGCGGCCGCGACGCTCGCGGCGGACGAGGAACCGCGCGACCTCGGCCTCATCGAGGAGGCGACGGCGCGTCTCGCCCAGATCGACGTCTCGGTCGACGGCCCGAAGGAGACGATCGCGTCGCTCACCGAAAAGGACTTCGAGATCTGGGTGGCCGGACGGAAAATCGAGCGCTTCGTCCTCGACCGGCTTTGCTCCGACCCGGAGCCGACAGGCGCCGTCGCCGCGGGGGAGGTCCGGGGAGCGCCTGCCGACGAGCGTCCCCCGATCCCGCGAGCCACCTACGTCTTCTACTTCGACCAGTCGCACCTCACCGCGGCGGGGCGCCAAGCGGCGATCGAAGCGGCGAGGGTCATGATCCCCCGCATGATCGTGGGGGGAAGCCGCGGGATGCTCGTCTCGAACGCCTCCTCCCTCAAGACGTTGCAGCCGTTCACCGAAGACGCTTCGGTGCTCCTCGCCGCCCTCGAGAGGATGGAGAACGATCGCCTCGAGTGGGACCCGTACACCGCCCTCGAAGAGGTGCGGCTCAACGAGGTGCTCCGCCTGGCCAGCGAGAACATCGACGACGCGATCGCCCAGGCGCGCCTCTACCAGGCCGAGGAACGCTGGCGCCAGGCCCGCGACCTCAAGCGGATGTCCATGGTCCTGGGGGCGCTCGCCGAGTACCGGGCCCCCAAGGCGTTCGTTTACTTCGCGAACTCGATGCGCGGAAACGCCGGGGAGCACTATCTCTCGTTCTTCGGTTCTTCCGTGCTCGACGCCGAGTCGGGGTCGCACGCCCGCGCCGACAGCGTGGCGCGGTCCGACGCGCAGAGCGGCCTCCTCTCCCTCGACAAGCTGATCAACGAAGCGTCCGCCCTGGGCATCCGGTTCTACACGGTCGAAGCGCAGGGGCTCACCGGCACCGGGAGCCCGCTCTCCGCGCCCCGCCCCACGGGCGGGCTCGCAAACAACGCGCTGAACTCGTCGCGGATCCGGGACGCCCAGGGCACCTTGAAGGACATGGCGCTCGAAACCGGGGGCGAGGCGTTCCTGAACGGGATCCAGCCCCTGAAGATGACCGAGCGCATCCTCGAGGACGTCTCCTGCCTGTATCTCCTCTCGTTCGACCCGGCGGGGCTCCCGCTCGACGAATCGCTCGCGGTCCGGGTGCACACCGACCGCCCCAAGGTGAGACTGCAGCACCGGGGGCGCCTGGTCCTCGCGAGCGAGGCGACCATGCTGACGACGAAGATCCTCGCCCGCTTCGCGACTCCCGAAGCGAAGGAGAGCGACGTCGCGCTCCGCGTCGGGATGATGCCCGTCGGATTCCGGGACGGGAAGTGGGTCGCGCGGGTGCAGGTGGCGGCTCCGCCCCTCCCCTACCCGATGTCCAAGTGGGACCTGGGCGTCTCGCTCGTCTCGAGCGGCGCGGTCCGCGACGACGCGTCGGGGCGGATCGAGGTCGCGACCGCCGGGACCCCGGTCCTTTTGGAGAGCGAGATCGCGTTCCGGCCAGGTCCGTACGAGATCGTCGCCGTCGCCTACGAGAGCACGGGCGATCAGCAGGCGTCTCGGCGGGTCGAGGGGGAGTGGCCCGATCCCGACGCGGCGCTCGTCTCCTTCGGCCCTCTTTCGGTTTCCCAACCGGCCAGGGGAGCGTTTCTCCGGGACGGGGAGTCGCGAACGTCGGGGACCCTCGTCTACGAGGAGGAAGATCCCCTGAGACCCGACCTCCCGACGGCCTTCTTCGGTCTCGTGTGCCGCGCGAAGGACCAGAAAAAGGGGGTCCGCGTCGTGCGCACGCTGATCGGCGCCGCGCAGACGCCGATGGGAGACGACACGTTCGATTTCGCCGGAGAGCGGTGCGTCCAGATGCTCGACGTCGTCCCGCCCGGCACCCTCGGCCCCGGCGCATACACGTACCGCGCCATCGCCTACGGTCCGGAGGGAGAATTGGCGCG
>CAZVOE010000083.1:12588-13133 GCA_964628935.1 uncultured Acidobacteriota bacterium | reverse complement strand
CGATCCACCCTCCCACGAGCGAGAGGATCGCGAGGACGACGAGGGGAACGGTCATCGACTTCGGCGATTCGTGGGCCTTCTCCCACGCGTGCGCGTCGCCGCGGAACGACCCGTGGAAGGTCAGGAAGACGAGCCGGAACATGTAGAAGGCGGTGATGCCGGCCGACGCCGCGAGCGCGGCCCATACCCAGACCTTCCCGCCCGACCACGCCCCCCACAGGATCTCGTCCTTCGAGAAGAACCCGGCGAACGGGACGATCCCGGCGATCGCGATCGCCCCCGTGAGGAAGGTCGCGCCCGTCACCGGCATCTTCGCCTTGACCCCTCCCATCTTCCGGATGTCCTGTTCCCCGTGGAGTCCGTGGATCACGGACCCGGCCCCGAGGAACAGGAGCGCCTTGAAGAACGCGTGGGTCATCAGGTGGAAGATGGCGGCGACGTACGCCCCCACCCCCGCGGCGGCGAACATGTACCCGAGCTGGCTCACGGTCGAGTACGCGAGCACCTTCTTGATGTCGGTGGCGCAGATCCCCATGAGCGCGGCG
>CAZVOE010000083.1:0-12578 GCA_964628935.1 uncultured Acidobacteriota bacterium | reverse complement strand
CGGCGAGGACAGCGGTGAGCGTGCCGACCGCCGCGACGACCGCCATCGCCTCCGGAAGCTGGGCGTAGAGGCCCGACATCCGGGTGACCATGTAGACCCCTGCGGTCACCATCGTCGCCGCGTGGATCAGGGCGGAAACCGGGGTGGGGCCCGCCATCGCGTCGGGAAGCCACACGTAGAGCGGGATCTGGGCCGACTTCCCGCAAGCGCCGAGGAAGAGGAGGAGACCGACCGCCACGAGCATCGCGTGGCTCGCCGGCCCGGCCGCCGCGACGCCCTCGAGCACGCCTCGATAGTCGAGCGTCCCGAAGGCGACGACGAGGTAGAGCATGCCGATGATGAAGGCGAAGTCGCCGATGCGGTTGACGATGAACGCCTTGCGGCCGGCGTCCGCACAGGACAGGCCGGTCCGCTCGTCGAACGGCCGGTCGTAGAAGAACCCGATGAGGAGGTACGAGCAGAGGCCGACCCCTTCCCACCCGACGAACGTGACCAGGAGGTTGTTCCCGAGCACGAGCGTCAGCATCATCGCCATGAAGAGGTTCATGTAGACGAAAAAGCGGGCGAAGCCCTCCTCGTGCGCCATGTAGCCCGTCGCGTAGACGTGGATCAGGAAGCCGACTCCCGTGACGACCAGGATCATGACCGCGGAGAGCGGATCGAGCGCGAACCCCCACGCGACCCGGAACGCCTCTCCCCCTTCGACGAGGGAGCCGAGCGGCATCCAGGTCCCGATCTCCACCTCGTGCCAGCGCTCCCCCTCCGGCATGCCCGCCAGCTCGGCCACCGCGCCGACGGAGAGCAGCAGGGAGCCGAACACCACGCCGCACGCGACGAGGCCGACGGCCCTCCGCGAGATGCGGTTTCCGAAGAACCCGTTGATCAAAACCCCGAGGATGGGAAGAAGCGGGATCAGCCAGATGAGATCGATCATCGCGTTCCTACCACCGGAGGAGGTTGATCTCGTCCACGTCCGTCGTCTCCCTCACGCGGAAGAGGGCGATCACGATGGCGAGACCGGCGGCCGCTTCGGCGGCCGCGAGCGTCATGACGAAGAAGACGTAGACGTGCGCCTCGGCGCCCCCCCACATCCTCGCGAACGAGAGGAATGCGAGGTTTCCGGCGTTGAGCATGATCTCCACGCACATCAGGATGGAGATCGCCCCCCGACGCGTGAGGACGCCGACGACCCCGAGGGAGAAGAGCACGACCGAGACGACGAGAAGCGCGCGGGGATCCACCGTCAGATCCTCCTCTTGGCGAGCAGTACGGCTCCCACCATGGCCGCAACGAGGAGAAGCGAGATCGCCTCGAACGGGTAGTAGAAGCGGAGGAAGAGTTCCCGGCCGACCGCCGCGGCGGTCCCGTACCCCTCGGGAGCGGCGCCGAAGGCCGAAGGCACGCCCGTCACGAGGGCCCGGCCCACGACGAGCGCGAACGCGAGCGTCCCGAGCGGCGCGAGCCAGCGCTGGAAGGTCCCCGTCGGATGCGGCTGGGTTTCCTCCTCGAGGTTGAGGAGCATGATGACGAAGAGGATCAGCACCATGATCGCGCCGGCGTAAACGATCACCTGGAGGAACGCGAGGAACTGCGCCTCGAGGAGAAGGAAGAACCCCGCGATCGAAACGAGATGGAACGCGAGCGCCATCGCGCTCACGACCGGGTTCCGGTGGAGGACGACGAGGAGCGCCGACCCCACCGCCAACACGCTCAGGATCCAGAAGGCCAGTTGTTCCACGCCTCCCTCCTCAGCGCAGGTGGCCGATCTTGCCCAGGGCCACGAGGATCGCGGTGAACGCCACGTTGACGAGCGCGATCGGGATCAGCCGCTTCCAGCCGATCCGCATCAGCTGGTCGTAGCGGAACCGTGGGAGCGTCCAGCGCACCCACACGAACACGAGTTGGAAGAAGCCGACTTTCGCCACGAAGGCTCCGATCTGGAGGATCCAGAGCGGCCACCCCTCGAACGGAACGGGGATGCCCAGGTGCCAGCCGCCGAGGAAGAGGGTCACCGCCATGGCGGCGAGAGTCATCATGTTGATGTACTCCGCCATGAAGAACATCGCGAACTTCATCGACGAGTACTCGGTGTGGTATCCGGAAACGAGTTCGGCTTCGGCCTCCGGGAGATCGAAGGGGAGCCGGTTCGTCTCGGCGAAGCCGGCGATGACGAAGATCAGGAACCCGAGAAGCTGCCATCCGCCGCCGAAGACGTTCCAGTTCCAGAACCACCCTGCCTGCTGCTCCACGATCGCGGTCGGTCGGAGCGTTCCGGCGACGAGAACCGCGGCGACGACCGAGAGCGCCAGGGGCAGCTCGTAGGAGATCATCTGCGCGGAGGAGCGGAGCCCGCCCATGAGCGAGTACTTGCTCCGAGAGGACCATCCCGCGAGCACGATCCCGTAGACGCCGAGCGAGGACGCAGCGAGCGCGAAGAGGATCCCCGCGTCGAGGTCCACGATCACGAGGGGGATCGGTCGCCCGAAGAGCTCGATCGTGGGGCCGAAGGGGATCACCGAGAAGGCGCACAGCGCCGGAATCAGCGAGAGGGCCGGCGCCAGCACGTAGAACGGCTTGAACGCCTCGGCCGGCATGATGTCTTCCTTCATGAGGAACTTCACGCCGTCGGCGATCGGCTGGAAGAGCCCGAAGGGACCGACCCGGTTCGGGCCGACGCGGAACTGAATGACCCCGGAAAGGCGCCGCTCGATCCAGGTCATCACCGAAACGGCCCCCATGAGCACCCCGACGGTGACCGCGATCTTCACGACCGTCGCCAGGAAGTCGAACCAGAAGTCGCTCACGTTCCCCCCGGCCCCCCGCGCGTCACGCGCGCGTGGCGGCGTCTCCTTCGACCGGAACGCCGAGCAGTCCCATGCCCTCCGCGTCGAGACCCGCGAACCGCGGGGAAGCGGCCGCGAGATCCGCGAGCACGTCGCGATCGCTCGTCCAGTCCGGGAAAGCCACCCCCGCCGCTTCGGCGAGATCCGCGCAGATCCGCCACCCCGGCCGCGCCTCCCCCCGCGGGACGTGGCACCGGCGAAGGCGCTGCGCCCGCCCTTCGAAATTCACGAAGGTGCCATCCTCTTCGGCCCAGGCCGTCGAGGGCAGGAGGACGTCGGCGAACCGCGCCGCCTCCGCCACGTAGGGCCCTACCCAGACCACCGGACCGAGCTTGTCGCGGAGCGAGGCTTGCATCGCGAACGAGTCCGCCGGGTCGAGCGGATCTCCGACCACGAGCAGAGCGCGGACGGCGCCGCGGCCGATCGCGTCGGCGAGAGCCTGTTCCGTCGCCCCCTCTCCGAGGATCCAGCGCGCTCCCGTCGAGTTCGCGCCCTTGTCGGCCCGGATCAGGATCTCGTCGTCGACGCCTCGCGAGAGTCGCCGCGCCGCGATTTTCGCGCCTCCCAGGGCGGCGAGCAGGCGGTTCCAAGCGTGGATGTCCTCGCAGGTGAGGCGAGGGGATAGGACCGCCCCGAGGGCGCTCGCCGACGCCGCTTCCGCGAGGATTCTGGCGGCGGCGCGCAAGGCCTCCTCGTAGTCCACCTCGGCTCCGGCCGGAGCCTGCGGCGTCTCGAGACGGATCGCGCCCTGCTGGCGCCGGAACGAGAGCCGCCCTTCGTCGCAGATCCAGTAGCCGTTCACCTCGGCGTTGTGCCTCGGGACGATCCGCTTGATCCGGTCGTCGGCCTGGCCCTGGGTCGTCATGAGGACCTGCTGCTGGCCAACCCCGACGACCACGTTGCACCCGCGGGAGCACCCGGCGCAGATCGTGGGAGTGTTCTTGAGGTACCAGACCCGGGTCTGGAACCGGAACTCCTTGAGCGTGAGGGCTCCCACGGGGCACAGGTCGACGACGTTTCCCGAGTACGGGTTGTCGAGCCGTTTTCCGGGGTGGATCCCGATCTGCGAATGGTTCCCCCGCTGGAAGAACGCGAGCTCCCCGGTCTTCGTGACCTCGTCGCAGAACCGGATGCAACGGCTGCACTGGATGCAGCGCTCCTGGTCGAGCAGGACGTGCTCCCCGATGTCGACCGCCTTCGCGAGGACGAGCTTGGGCTCCGTGTACCGGCTGACGCCGTCGCCGTACTCGACGGCGTAGTCCTGGAGCTTGCACTCTCCGGCTTGGTCGCAGATCGGGCAGTCGAGGGGGTGGTTGATCAGGAAGAACTCCATCATCGCGGCGCGCGCCCGACGGACCTTCTCGTTGTCGGTGTGGACGACCATCCCCTCGGCGACGGGGGTGTAGCAGCCGATCACGAGCTTCGGGGCTTTCTCGACGTCGACGAGGCACATGCGGCAGTTCCCCGCGATCGAGAGCCCCGGGTGGTAGCAGTAATGCGGGATTTCGCGACCCAGCCGGAGCGCGGCTTCGAGGATCGTCGTCCCATCCGGCACCTCGACGGCGCGGCCGTCGATCGTGACCTTCGGCATCTATCGGACTCCCTGCACGGCCAGCGTGCCGGCGAGGCAGCTCTTGTGCTCGATGTGGTGGAGGAACTCCTCGCGGAACTTCTTGACGAACGAGATGGCCGGCATCGCCGCCGCGTCGCCGAGCGCGCAGATCGTGTTCCCCATGATGTTGTTCGACACCGACTCCACGAGCTCGAGGTCCCGCGGTGCGCCGCGGCCGCTCTCGATCCGGGCGAGGATCTTCTCGAGCCAGCCGGTCCCCTGCCGGCAGGGGGTGCACTGCCCGCAAGACTCGTGGGCGTAGAAGTGCGCGATCCGCTCCATCGCCCGGACCATGCAGGTGGACGAGTCCATGACCATGACCCCCGCGGAGCCGAGAAAGGTCCCCTTGGCCGCGAGCGAGTCGTAGTCGAGATCCACCTCGCACTCCTCGGCGCGGAGCACCGGAACCGACGACCCGCCCGGGATCACCGCCTTGAGGGGACGGTCCGGGTGGAGCATCCCACCGCCGAGATCGTGGATCAGCTCCATCAGGGGGAGGCCCATCGGGGCCTCGTAGTTGCCCGGCCGCTTCACGTGGCCGCTCAGCGAGTAGAGCTTGGGGCCGGTGTTCTTGGGGGCCTTCCCGATGCCGAGATACCACTCCGCGCCCCGCTCGACGATGAACGGGACGTTCGCGAGCGTTTCGACGTTGTTGATCGTGGTCGGACACCCCCAGACGCCCCGCTGCGCAGGGAACGGGGGCTTGAGCTTTGGATAGCCGCGATCTCCCTCGAGGGAGGACATCAGGGCCGTCTCCTCGCCGCAGATGTAGGCGCCCGCACCGCGGTGAACCCAGACCTCGCAATCCCATCCGCTCCCGAGGACGTTCTTCCCCACGTACCCCGCGGCGCGCGCCTCGGCGAGGGCCTTTTCGAGGACCCGCGCGGGGAACGTGTACTCGCCCCGGATGTAGATGTAGGCCGTGCTCGCGCGGATCGCGTAGGCGCCGAGGAGGGTCCCCTCGATCACGAGGTGGGGGTCCTTCTCCATGAGAAGTCGGTCCTTGAAGGTCCCCGGCTCCGACTCGTCCGCGTTGTTCAGGAGGTAGTGGGGCCGTTTCGGGTCGACCTCTCGCGGCATGAACGACCACTTGAGACCGGTGGGGAAACCGGCGCCTCCACGACCGCGGAGGCCCGACTTCTTGACCTCCTCGGTCACGGCGTCCGGAGTCATCTCGCGGAGCGCCTTCCGGAGCGCCTGGTAGCCCCCCCCGGCCTCGTAGACCGCGAGCGACTCGGAGTGGTCCTTGTCGACGTTACGGGTGAGGATCCGTTCCATCGGCACGCCCGCCGTCCTACGGGAGGCTCTCGAGAAGGCGATCGACCTTCTCGAGGCTGAGGTTTTCGTAGTAGTCGTCGTTGAGCTGGAACATCGGAGCGTACCCGCACGCCCCGAGACACTCGACCCGCACGATCGAGAACTTCCCGTCGGGCGTGGTCTCCCCGGCCTTGATCCCCAGTCTCTTCTCCAGGTGTTTCAGGAGCTCGTCCGAGCCCCGGAGCATGCACGACAGCGTCGTGCAGATCTGGATGTGGTACTTCCCCGACGGTCGTTGTTTGAACATCGTGTAAAAGGTCACGACCCCGTGAACGTGGGCCTCGCTCACGCCGAGCCGCCCCGCGACCCACCGTTCCGCGTCGAGATCGACCCAACCTTTCTCCCTCTGGATCTCCCAGAGGACCGGAAGGATCGCCGACCGCGCGTGCGGATAGCGGGAGACGATCTCGTCGACTCGGCTCTCGAACTCGGGTCCCAGCATCAGCGATCCACCTCGCCCATGACGGGATCGAGGCTCCCGATGGCCGCCACCACGTCGGCCACGAGCCCTCCCTCCGTGATCAGGGGCAGGACGGAAAGGTTGTTGAAGCTCGGCGAGCGGATGCGGAGCCGATACGGCGCCTTCCCGCCGGTCGAGATGATGTAGAAGCCGAGCTCCCCCTTCGGCACCTCCGTCGAGTGGTAGACCTCCCCGTCGGGGCACTCGAACCCTTCCGTCACGATCATGAACTGGTGGATCAGCTCTTCCATGCTCGTGAGGACCTTCCGCTTGGGCGGCAGGAAGATCTTGGGGTCGTCGATGTTCACCGGCCCGTCGGGGAGGTTCCGGAGCGCCTGGTCGAGGATGCGCGTCGATTGGCGCATCTCCTCGATGCGCACGAGGTAGCGATCGTAGATGTCGCCGGTCGAGCCGACCGGAATCTCGAAGTCGTACTGCTCGTACCCGGAGTACGGCCGGGCCTTCCGAACGTCGTACTCGACCCCCGAAGCGCGGAGCGAGGGTCCCGTCACGCCCCACGCGATCGCGTCCTCCTTGCGGAGGACGCTGACCCCTGCGGTTCGGTCCATCCAGATCGTGTTCTTGGTGAGCAGCGACTCGTAGTCGTCGATGCGGCCGGGGAAGGCGTCGACGAACTCCCGCAAGCGGGCGAGCCACTCGGGGGTGGCGTCGTGCGCGAGCCCGCCGACGCGCGTGAACGACGTCGTCAACCGGGCCCCCGTCAGGTCTTCCACGAGATCGTAGTGCCACTCGCGGTCGCGGAACGTGTGGAAGAACACGGTCGCGGCGCCGAGGTCGAGCGCGTGGGTGCCGAGCCAGAGGAGGTGGGCGCCGATCCTCGCGAGCTCGCAGCAAATGACCCGGAGCGTCTCTCCCCTCGGCGGGACCCGAATCCCGAGGAGCTCTTCGACGGCGAGGCAGAACCCGACGTTCGACGCGAGCGGCCCGAGGTAGTCCATCCGGTCGGTGTAGGGGATGAACTGGAGGTAGGTCCGGTTCTCCGCGATCTTCTCCATGCCGCGGTGGAGGAAGCCGAGGTGCGGCACCGCGCGCACGACCGTCTCGCCGTCGAGCTTCAGGACGACCCGGAGCACCCCGTGGGTCGCCGGATGGGACGGCCCCATGTTGACGGTGATGATCTCGGGATGGTCGGTCGAGCGTTCCAGTTCGGCGCGCACGCGTTCCTCGTCAGCCGCGGAAGAGCGGGAACTCCTTGCGGAGCGGGTGATCCGTGTAGTCGTCCGGCATGAGGATGCGCCTCGGATCGGGGTGCCCCTCGAAGACGATGCCGAACATGTCGAAGGCCTCCCGCTCGTTCCAGTTGGCCGATCCCCACAGACCCGCGAGGCTCGGCACCGGTCCGGCCTCTCCCGTGGGGACCTTCAGACGCACGCGGTCGTTGCGCGAGCGGCTGTGGAGATGGACGATCACCTCCATCGGGTGCTCCCGCTCCGGCCAGTGCGCCGCCGTCACGTCGAGGCAAACGTCGTAGGCCATCTCCGGATCGTCCCTCAGGAAGCGGCAGATCTCGAGCAGGCGTTCCGAGCGGAGAACGACCCAATGCTGGTCGCGGAACGAGCCCGTCTCGAGGACCGCGTCGGGGAACTTCTCGCGGATGGTCTCGACCGCCTTCGCGCCGTCGGCCACGGTCACTCCCACTCCAGGGCGCCGCGCCACCAGACGTAGAGATAGCCGGCGACGAGGATGCCGAGGAAGATCGCCATCTCGACCAAGACGAACACCTTGGCCGTCGCGAACCCCTGGAACGTCACGGCCCACGGGATCAGAAACGCCGCCTCGATGTCGAAGAGGATGAAGAGCATGGCGACGAGATAGAACTTCACGGAGAAGCGGTGCCGTTCCACCGACTCGAACGGACGCGAACCGCACTCGTAGGGGGTCAGGTCGAGCTTCGACTGTTTCGGGCGGCCCAGGAGGGCGCTCAAAAGGAGCATGCCGAAGGCGGTGAGGACGGCGACGGCGATCACGAGAATGACGGGAATGACGCTGTCGGTCACGAACCTCGCCCCCCGGAGTCGCCGCGCAAAAGTCCCGTAAATTCGGGGTTTGTGGATCGCAGACGCTAACACACGGCAGAACGGGGCGTCAACGCGGACCCCCCTCGAGCGCGCCGACCGGCACCTGCAGATCCTCCCCCTCGGGGGCCGCTCCCACGCGCCGCCGGGCCTCTTCGAATCCGGCGATCGCGGTCGGAGTCGGGTCGAGGCTCATCGCGCGGCGAAACGCGCGAGCGGCCAGCGCGTCGCGGCCGTTCACGAGCCAGAGCGCCCCGAGCGTCTCGTGGACGACGCCGAGGCGCGGCGCGCATGCCGCCGCACGTTGCAGGATCCCTTCCGCGGCGGCGAACTCCTCCCGCGCGAGGAGGACCCTCCCGAGGTTGACGAGCGCGAAGCAGTGCCGGGGCTCCTCGGCGAGGACGCGACGGAACGCGATCTCCGCGTCGTCGAGCCGCCCCGCCCCGAGCGCCGCCCGCCCGAGGAGGTGGAGCGCGTCGAGATCTCCGGGCCTTCCGTCCCGGTACCGTCCCGCGAGCTCGAACGCGCGCTGATACGCGCCGCGCTTCTCGGCGGGGTGGGACGTGCCGGCCGCAGCGCGCAGGAAGGCCTCGACGACCAGCCGCAGCCTCCCTGGGTCCGCGGGGGCCCGGAGCTGGGCTTCGGCCCAGGCCGCGACCGCCCTCGCGTCGTCCCCGAGAGCGAAGTAGGCCCGGCCGAGGAGGTCGAGCAGCGCCGGATCCGGACGGACCGCGCGGGCCCTCTCGAGCTCGGCCGCCGCCTCGCGCCAACGGCCGAGGTCGCCGAGCGCCGCCGCGAGCGCGACGTGAAGGGCGTAAACCGCCCGCGGGGAATCGGCTCGCCTCAGCCCTTCGGTCGCCTCCGCCATCGCTTCGGCGGGCCGGCCGAGATCGCGTAGGACGAGCGAGAGCGCGTGCCGGTACTCCGGCCTCTCCGGCCGGACCCGGATGGCTCGCTCGAGGGCCCGCTCCGCCTCGTTGAGGCGTCCCATCTGCCGGAGGCATTGCGCCAGGAGATACCAGGCGCGGTCGGCGGAGGCGTCCGCGTCGACCGCCTCCTGGAATTCCGCGGCCGCCTCCGCGAGCTTCCCCGCCTTGAAGTAGGCGAGACCATCCTCGTACCCGGCACCCGCTTCCGTCGCCGCCACGACGAGCGCGATCGCGAGGACGCTCCCCCGGCGATTCACCGGAACTCCACGCGCACGACGGTCGACGACTCCACGGGCTCGTCTCCGAGGCGGCCGGGATGGAACGACCAGCGCCGCACCGCCGCGAGCGCCGCCTGCTCGAAGCCGACGCCCGGACGGGAGCACTCGAGCACCCGCGCGCTTTTCACGGCGCCGTCGACTCCGACGGTCACCTCGACGACGACGAAGCCTCGCGCGCGGAGCGCCTTGGCGACCGCCGGGTACTCGGGTTCCACCTTCGTCTCGGGGATCGGAAGGGGCCGGACGACCTCGACCGGCGCGCGCGGGGGCTCGTCCTCCACGGGTGGCGGGACGGGAAGGACGGTCGCTTCCGGCGGAAGGTCCTCGAGACGCGCGGAGGGCGGCGGTTCGGGGACCGGCTCGAGGATCCAGCCCGGAAGCGGCCCGCGGCGGACGAGCGGGTCGCGAGCGGTCTCGGGAAAGGTCCGCTCCGGCCTCGGGGAAGTCGGGACCGAACGGAGGTCGCCCGCCGGTGGAGGGGGAACCCATCTCACGATCGCGATCCCCTCCGGGCGATCGGGGAGCGCCGGGAGGGGCCCGGGTGCGGAACGGACCGGGACGAAAAGCGCGGCCAGGTGGAGCGCGAAGGCGAAGGCCGCCGCTACTGCGGTTCGACGTCCCTCGCCGGCCGGGCGCATCGCCGCGAGCCGCCGCCCCTCCGCGTCGACCCGTTCCGCGAGCGTCAACCCGGTCCCGTGCGCCCTCACCGGATCTCCTCGAACGGATCGCGACCGGTCGCCCGGACGTACGCTTCGAGCTGCGCGCGGGTGGGGATGGCGATCCGCCGCTCCCCGGCGTCGAATCCGGATCCCTCCGACACGATCTCCGAGAGAAGGAGCGCGAGCGACCCGAAGGTCGCTTGCGGCTCCGCGTGGAGCACCACCACCGCCTCGGCATGCGGGGCGAGCCGTCCCCGGACGGCGTCGGCGGCGAGCGAACGCGGCACGGGACTCCCGTCGACGAGGACCGAATCGTCGGCCCGGACGCGCACCCACACCGCCGGCGTGTCCGCACGGGGGAGGTCGGCCTCCCGGCGCTCGGCGGCCAGGTCGACCACGACGCCGCGAGCCGCGGAGAAGATCCCTCCCACCGCGACGAAAACCAGGAGCAGAAAGGCCAAGTCGGCCATCGAGGTCGACGGCAGGAGGAGCGCCCGCGGGGCGATTCGCGCCCGGATCCTCACGGCTGCCCCCCCTCCCCCGCGCGGGGCGCGGGCCGGGTCCACAGGAGCACCCGACGGGCGCCGGCGTCGCGCATCAGATCGAGCACCTCGTCGACCTGGGACCACCGCACGGTCGCCTCGGCCTTGACGACGAGCGTCGCCTCCGGCTCGCGATCCGCGACGCGGGAGACCTCGAGCCAGAGATCCTCCGTGCCGCCGAGCTCGCGGGCGGCCGACCGGCCGTCGTACCAGCGGTACCGGAGCCCTTCTGCCGCGCCGCTCCGGTCTTCCGACCTCGCCACCACGACGCACGGCGATCCGATCTCCGCCGCCGTCGAAGTGTCCGAGACCGGGATCTCGATCCGCAGGCGGTCGGCGTCGTAGGTCGTGGTCAGGACGAAGTAGAGGACGAGGAGAAGGGCGAGGTCGGCCAGGGCGGTGGCCGGAATCGTCACGGGGATCGGCCGCGCCCTCGGGAGCCTCACGGCGTCACGCTCCGCGTCCGAGGCGCTCCATCTCCGAGAAGGTCTCGAGCAGGGTACCGGAGGCGACCTCGACGGAGCGCGCGGCTTCGGCCGCTTTCGCGGCGAACCAGTTGTGGAAAGGGAGCGCGACGAAGGCGACGAGGAGCCCCCAGGCCGTCGTATAGAGCGCCTGGGCGATCCCCCCCGCGACGAGGGCCGGATTCGTGAGGCCGAGTTCGTAGATCGTGTCGAACGAGACGATCATCCCCCAAACGGTGCCGAAGAAACCGAGGAGCGGCGCGAGGTTCGCGATCGTCGCGAGGAGCCCGAGGTAGCGTTCGAGCCGGGCGATCTCGTGGAGCGCCGCCGTTTCCATCGCGGACTCGATCTCCTCCCGGGAGCGGCCGTGCCGCAGGAGACCGGCGCGGACGGTCATGGGGATCGGACCTTGGCGGGATTCGCACAGCGCGAGCGCGTCGGCGATCCGGCCCGCGAGGAGGGCCTCGCGCACCGACGCCAAGAAGGCGACCCCGTCCAGGCGGATCCGCCCGAACTGGAGGAACTTGGCGACGATCGCCGTCACCGCGACGATCGAGCAGACGGTGATGGGGTGCATCACCCAGCCGCCCGCCAGGTAGTGGCTCCAGAGCGTGTCGCCCATCGCCCGTAAGGTAACCCAAACCCGGGCGGAGGACACTTCGAGGGGGAGCGCCCCCGTTCACTCGTAGCGGAGCGATTCGATCGGGTCGAGCCTCGACGCTTTCGCCGCCGGGTAGATGCCGAAGAACAGGCCGACCGCGGAGGAGAAGCCGAAGGCGAGAACGACCGCCCAGAGCGGGACGACCGCTCCGGGCCAGTTCGGGATCAGCTTGGCGGCGAGCTGGCCGACCCCGAATCCGACGACGATCCCGATGACGCCGCCGACGAGCGCGAGCGTGATCGCCTCGATCACGAACTGTTGGAGGATGTGGCCGCGCCGCGCCCCCACCGCCTTCCGGACGCCGATCTCCCGGGTCCGTTCGGTGACCGACACGAGCATGATGTTCATGATGCCGATCCCGCCGACGAGGAGAGCGATCGAGACGACGCCGGCCACGACGTAGGTGACCCCGTCGAAGAACTTGCTGATCGTCTTCAGGAATTCCTGCTGGCTCTGGACGCGAAAGTCGTTCGGCTGGCCGGGCCGCAGCGCGTGGCGGACGCGGAGGGCGTCCTCGATCTCGTCGATCGCCTGCTGGACCCGGTCGGCCGCCCGCGCGCGGATCAGAAGAGCCGTCGACTGCTTCGCCATCGTGTCGCCGAACATTCCGACCGCCGTCCCGTAGGGGATCATGACGAACTTGTCGAACTCCTGGCCGAACAGTTCCCCCTTCTTCTCGAAGATCCCGATGATGCGAAACGCGCGGTCGCGAATCGTGAGTGTCTTGCCGATCGGGTCATCGGGGAGCTTGAGCTCCTTGCTGACCCCGTGCCCGAT
>CAZVOE010000082.1:0-13381 GCA_964628935.1 uncultured Acidobacteriota bacterium | reverse complement strand
CATCAAGGCACATACCAAAAAAAGGCGCATAGGCTCTCCTGAGAGGAATCTAACGACAATTATACGGAACCGTATTCGCGTGTAACGAGCAACATAGTTCCGTAGAAGCGGATAAGAAGGACATTCCGAATCTCCCGAAAACCTCCGTAGGCTGTTCGAGAGTCCCGCTGTCCGGCGAGGAACCGACCGAAGTCTAACGGAATCCGGGCGTCAAAGCACAAGAGAACGATGGACGTTGGGGAACTCCCCGACGCCGGCTCCTCCAGGTCTCCGTCTCGGGGCCCCGCCGCCTTTCGCCGCGGGGCCGTTCGACGTCGAATGGGAGGAGCCGTCGAAGCCTTAGTTCTTCGCCTTGGCCTCGGCCTTCCGTCCGAAGGCCCTCGCGAAGCCGCGCGCGATCGCGCGGCCGGCGTGGTCGGCGAACATCGCGAGTCCGATGAAGGGCAGGAACATGGCGAACACCGCGCCCATCACCGGCCCGAGGAGCAGCATCGCGAGGACGGGGATCCGGAGGTACCGGCGGCTCGCGTCGCCCGGAAGGGTTCCGCCGCCCCGCTCGATCACCTGCACGTCCCATCCCTTCATGCCCCAGTAGAAGCCTTCCTTCACCTTGGTTCCGCCGATCTCGTATCGCATCGCATCCTCCCTTTCGTTCGGTTCGTGATCGCATGGGTAAGGTACGTGTCCCCGAAGGCCCCCACCATCAGGAAAAGTGCGGTATTTGGCCGTTTTTGGTCCGTAGATCGAAGGGGCTCAAGGCCCGAGACCGGAAGGGAAAACGACCCGAGACGGTCTCGGTCGGATGCCGTAGTTCGACCGGGAAAACGGCCCGAGCGCGCGGAAGGGCGTGCTAGGCTTCCCGCCCTTCGCGCCTCGAAGGGCCTCGCATGAGCCGAACCCAGGTCCACGCCGCAGAAGAGACCGTCGCCGAGTTCACGACGAAGGCCGTCGTCACGGGAGTCGTGCTCGGCATCGTGTTCGGGGCCGCCAACGCCTATCTCGGCCTCCGCGTCGGGATGACGGTCACCGCGTCGATCCCCGCCGCGGTGATGGCCGTCGCGGCGTTCAAGCTCTTCCGCCGTTCCGGAACGATCCTCGAGGCCAACCTCGCGCAGACGATCGGGTCCGCGTCGACCTCGCTCGCCTCCGGGACGATCTTCACGATCCCCGCGCTCTACATGTGGGGGATGATCCCGCCGTACGGTCAGGTCGTCGCCCTCTGTTTCCTCGGGGGGGTCCTCGGAATCGCGGCGATGATCCCGCTGCGCCGGATCCTGATCGTCGACGCGCACCGCGAGCTTCCGTATCCCGAGGGGACGGCGTGCGCGGAGGTGCTGCGCGCGACGACCGCCGGCGCGAAGGGAGGGGCGTGGATCTTCTGGGGGATGGGGCTCGGCGCCGTCGTGAAGATCGCGATCTCCGGCTTCCACCTGCTCCCCGGCGAGCTCTCCGCCGCGGTGCCGTTCCTCCCGAAGGCCGAGGCCGCGATCGAGGTGACGGCGGCGCTCGTCGCCGTCGGGTTCATTCTCGGCTACCGGCAGTCGGCCGTGATCGTCGCGGGGTCGATCGTGTCGGCGTTCGCCCTGACGCCGCTCATCGCGTGGATCGGGGATTCGCTCTCCGCGCCTCTTTTCCCGGAGACGACGCGGCGCATCGCGGAGATGGACGCGGGGGCGATCTGGTCGCGGTACGTCCGCTACATCGGGGCGGGGGCGGTGGCGACGGCGGGGATCCTCACCGTGCTCAGGGGGCTTCCGACCATGGCGGGTGCGTTCGCCGCCGTCGCCAAGGGGGTCCTCCGCGCATCGGGTTCGTCACGCGACGCGGCGGCGGTTCCGCGGACCGAGCGCGACCTCCCCGGCTCGTTCGTGGTCGGCGGCGTGTCGGTCGTCGTCCTCTCCGCCGCGCTCGTCCCGGGAGTCTTCGCGGGAGGGATGGGGCCGGCGCAACGCGCGGTGTGCGCCGCGGGGGTGGGGATCTTCGGAATCCTCTTCGTCGCGGTCGCCGCCCGGATCGTGGGGATCGTCGGCGTCTCCTCGCAGCCGACCTCGGGGATCACGCTCGTGACCCTCCTCGGCGTCGCGTCCGTCTTCGCGGCGATGGGGTGGGACGACCCCGGTGCGCGCGCGGCGGTTCTCACCGTGGGGACGATCGTCGCCGTCGCGGCGTCGAAGGCGGGAGACATCTCGCAGGACCTCAAGACCGGGTGGCTCGTCGGCGCGACCCCGTCCCGCCAGCAGTTCGGGCAGCTGATCGGCGCCGCCTTCGCGTGCTGGGCCGTGGCCGCGACCGTGATGCTCCTCGGAAGCGCGTACGAGTTCGGCTCGAAGGAGCTGGGGGCCCCGCAGGCGACGCTCATGAAGACGATCATCGAGGGGGTGCTCGCCGGGAACCTCCCGTGGGGGCTCGTGCTGACCGGTGGCGGCGTGTCGATCTCGGCGATGCTCTGCGGCGTCTCCGGACTCGCCTTCGCGATCGGCGTGTACCTCCCCCTCGCGTCGATGCTCCCGATCTACGTCGGGGGGTGCGTCCGCGCCCTCGTCGAGCGCAATCGCGGGGAACGGCCGGAAGGGGAGAGTGACCCGGGGATCCTCGCGGCGTCGGGCCTCGTAGCGGGGGAAGGGCTCGCGGGGGTCGCGGTCGCGGGCCTCGTGGCGGGCGGCTTCGTCGACGCCACCGCCGAGCCGCTCGTGTCCGGATCGGTCGGCGGCCTCCTCGGAGTCGCCGTGATCGCCGCGATCTGCCTTTTCCTCTACCGGAGCGGGCTATAGAACAAACGGGGACTGGCACCTTTTCAGGTCTTCCTGAAACGGTGCCAGTCCCCTTTCTTCACCCCTGCAGGGCGGCCAACAGCTTCGAGATGCTCTGTTTCGCGTCCCCGAAGAGCATGAACGTGTTGTCGCGGTAGCAGAGCGGGTTGTCGACGCCCGCATAGCCGCTCGACATCGAACGCTTCAGCATCACGACACGCGCGGACTTCCACACCTCGAGGACCGGCATCCCGTAGATCGGGCTCGAGGGGTCGTCGAGCGCGCTCGGATTGACGATGTCGTTCGCTCCGACGATCAGGGAGACGTCGGTCTTCGGGAAGTCCTGCTGGATCTCGTCCATCTCCTTGACGATCTCGTACGAGACCCCCGCCTCCGCGAGGAGAACGTTCATGTGGCCGGGGAGGCGTCCCGCGACGGGGTGGATCGCGTACTCCACGGTCACTCCCTTCGCGCGGAGGAGATCGGTGACCTCTCGGACCACGTGCTGCGCTTGGGCCACGGCCATGCCGTAACCGGGAACGATGACGACTCGGCGGGCCGCGAGGAGGTGCTCGGCGAGCTCCGAGGGGTTCGTTTCCTGGACGGTTCCGCCGACCGCCTCCCCGGCCGCTTTCACGACCTCGCCCCCGAAACCGCCGAGGACGACGCTGACGATCGAGCGGTTCATCGCCTTGCACATGATGTAGGAGAGGATGGCGCCGGAGGAGCCGACGAGGGCGCCCGTGATGATCAGGAGGTCGTTCGAGAGCATGAACCCGGCCGCGGCCGCCGCCCAGCCCGAGTAGCTGTTGAGCATCGAGACCACGACCGGCATGTCGCCTCCGCCGATGGCGGCGACGAGATGGACGCCGAGAACGAGGGAGATGGCGGTGATCGCCAACAGCCATCCGATGCCGGCGGCGTCCGGCGGCTGGATCGAGTGCAGCACTCCGAGGACGACGCACGCGACGACCATCGCGACGTTCCAGAGATGCCGCGCCGGGAGGATGAGCGGCTTGCCGCTGATCGAGCCGCGGAGTTTCAGGAACGCGACGATCGATCCCGAGAAGGTGATCGCGCCGACGAAGATGCCGACCACCACTTCGATCGCGTGAGCGAGGCCGTGGCCGTCTCCCCGCATCGTCGAGGCGATTCCGACGAGCACGGCGGCGAGTCCGACGAAGGAGTGGAGCATCGCCACCAGTTCCGGCATTGCGGTCATCGCGACCCGCGCGGCGAGGACCGCACCGATCGCGCAACCGACGGCGATCGCCCCGGCGAGGAGGCCGGCGGTCGCGGGGGCGAAGTCCGCGGGCTCCGCACGGGTCCCGAGAAGGAGGGCGAGGGCCGTGACCGCGACCGCCAGGAACATCCCGATCGTTCCGAGGAGGTTGCCGCGACGGGCGGACTCCTGGGCCGACAGGCCCCGCAGACTCAGAATGAAGAGCACCCCGGCCAGGATGTACGCGACGGTGGGGAGGGAGGTGGGCATCGTCTTCACTTCCTGAACATCTTCAGCATTCGCTGGGTCACGAGGAATCCGCCGGCGCAGTTGATGGCCGCCACGAGGACCGCCACGAATCCGAGCCACGTCGCGGCATCCAGGTCGCGGTGAACGGTGAGCAACATGCCGCCGATCACGATGATGCCGCTGATCGCGTTGGTCACGCTCATGAGGGGGGTGTGGAGCGCGGGGGTGACGTTCCAGATGACGTGCCACCCGACGATGATCGCGAGGAGAAACACGGTGAGGTGCATGAGGAGATCGGGCGGCGCCCAGATCCCGAGGACGGCGAGAAGCCCGGCGAGGGCAGTCATCCCGAGGCGCATCGGCCAGGGACTCGCCTTCTTCGGGGCGGGTGGCGCCTGCTCGGCCCGGGTCGTCTCGGGGAGGGGGGCGGCGGCCCGCACTTCCGGTTTCGGCGGAGGCCACATCAACGCCCCGTCGTGGAGAACCAGCATCCCGCGTTGGACCTCGTCCTCGAGGTCGACCGTCACCTTCCCGTTCGCGGTCATGTCCTCGAGGGCGTGGAGGACCGTCGCCGCGTAGAGCTCGCTCGACTGCGCCGCCATCAGGCTCGTCATGTCCGAGATGCCGACGATCGTGACCCGGTACTTCTCGACGACTTTGTCCCGCTCGGTCAGGGCGCAGTTTCCGCCCTGCTCGGCGGCGAGATCGACGATGACCGAGCCGGGCTTCATCCCGACCACGGCTCCCGACGTCAGGAGGAGCGGCGCCGGCTTCCCCGGGATCAGCGCGGTGCAGATCACGATGTCCGAGTCCTTCGCATGGAGCGCGAGCAACTCTTGCTCGGCTTTGAGGAAAGCCTCGCTCATCTCCTTCGCGTAGCCTCCCGCCCCCTCCCCCGCTTCCTTGAACTTGAGCTCGATGAAGATCCCGCCGAGGCTCTCGATCTGCTCGCGGACGGCGGCCCGGACGTCGAACGCCTTGACGACCGCTCCGAGGCTCTTCGCGGGGGGGCCCCCGCCGCGAGACCCGCGACGCCGCCGCCGATGACGAGAACCTGCGCGGGCTTCACGCGGCCGGCCGCGGTCATCTGCCCTCCGAGGAACCGACCGTACCGGTTCGCCGCGTCGATCACCGCCTTGTACCCGGCGATATTCGCCATCGCGGAGAGGGCGTCGAGTTTCTGCGCGCGCGTGATCCGGGGGACGGCGTCCATCGCGAGCACGGTGGTGCGTCGTTTGGCGAGGCGCTCGACGAGGTCCGTGTTTTGTCCGGGCCAAATGAAGGAGAGGATCTTCCCTCCCTCCCGGATCAGGTCGGCCTCGTGGCGGCCGGTGGAGGGGTCGTGCATCGGAGGTCGGACCTTCAGGATCATGTCGGCGTCGGCCCAGAGCGTCTCCGCCTTCTCGACGATCCTGGCTCCCGACTCGACGTAGGAGCCGTCGTAAAAGCCGGCCGCCTTTCCCGCCCCGGATTCGACCATGACCTCGAAGCCGAGCTTCCGCAACTTGGCCACGGTCGCGGGGACGGCGGCGACGCGCCGCTCGCCGGGGTGGACCTCTTTCGGGATGCCGATCCGGAACGGCGGAGGGGTCTTTTCCGTCTCGACGTTTCCGGCGGCTTGGTCGAGGGTGGCTTCGGTCACGGATCGAGCCCTCCACGGGTGGGCCGCGCCGACCGGCGGCGCGCACGATGGGGGCGCATCCTACAAAAATCCCCGGGTCGCCGCCCGCGGGACTACTCCGAAGGGCGGAAGTCGAGCGAGACCGAGTTGAGGCAGTAGCGCAGGCCGGTCGGTTCGGGCCCGTCCTCGAAGACGTGCCCGAGATGACCCCCGCAGCGCGCGCAGTGGACCTCGGTCCGCGTCATGAAGAACGATCGGTCTTCCTCCGTCCCGACGTGGGAGGGATCGATCGGTCGCCAGAAGCTCGGCCATCCCGTCCCCGAGTCGTACTTTTCCTCCGAGCGGAACAGCGGCAGTCCGCACCCGGCGCACGCATAGGTCCCCGTCTCGTGGTGGTTCCAGTACCGGCCGGTGAATGCCCGTTCGGTCCCCTTCTTCCGGAGAACCTGGAAGGCCTCGGGGGAGAGTTCCCGTTTCCACTCCTCTTCCGTCTTGACGACCTTGTCGCCCACGTCCACGCCCTCCTTGGAGGCGGCGTCGCCGGCGGGCGCGCCATCCGCGCGGGAAGGGCCGCCTCCGGCGCCTCCGCACGCAAGAAGTGCGGCCGTCCCGATCGCGACGACTCCGACGAACCACCGCAATGCGCCGTTCCTCCCCGCCGAACCTCCCGAATGCCGGCTCTTGGATACTAGAGGGAGGCGGCGGAATCCGCCGCCGGCGGCTCGAGCCGGGTGGCCCACGTTATGCAAGCGGAAGCCCCAGGTGACCGTTGCCGGGGGAAGTTCGGGCGCCCCTGGTTGGAAGGGAGGATCGGGATGGCGTGGCGACGACGCGAGGCCGAGGTCCTCGTGGTGGGTGCGGGTCCCGTCGGGCTCTTCGGAGCGCTGGCCCTGGCCGAGCGCGGAGTGGTCCCCAAGATCATCGAGGAGCAATGGAAACCCGCCGCGCGGTCGTACGCGCTCGCGATCCACTCGGCCACGCTCGAGATCCTCGAGCCGTACGGGATGGTCGAGGAGCTCCTCGAGCGCGGGCACCGCGTCGACAGCGTCGCCTTTCACGATCGCGGCGGCCTGCGGACAGAGATGGTTTTCGGTCGTCTCGGCGGCCGGTTCCCGTTCGTCCTGGTCGTGCCGCAGCGGGAGCTCGAGACGATGCTCGCGGCGCGGCTCGCCGAACGGAAGATCCAGATCGAATGGAATCACCGCCTCGCGGGGATGCAGCAGGGACCCAACGGCGTCACGGCCACCCTGGAGCGTCTCGGCAAGGCTTCCACCGGCTACGGGATGGCCGGCACCGAGTGGTCGGTCGAGAAGGCGTTCGACCTCGACGTCGCGTTCGTGTTGGGAGCCGACGGCCTCAAGTCGGCCGTGCGCCGCGAACTGGGGATTCCCCATGAGCTGTGCGGAGAAGCCGAGACCTACGCCGTCTTCGAGTTCATGACCGGAGGATCCTGCGGGACCGCCCTTCGCGTGGTGATGGACGGCGGACCGGTGGCGGCTTGCTGGCCGATGGGGGGCGGGCGCTGCCGCTGGAGCTTCCGAATCGAGGAGGGAGAGGTCCCGATCGATCCGCGGGTCAAGGCGAGGCTGCCGGTCCAGGTCGTGGAGGAGGGGGCCGCCCTCGGCGTTCCCGCCCTCGAACGGTTCCTCTCGGAGCGGGCCCCTTGGTTCGGGACGGGCGTGCGTGAGCTGATCTGGGCGGCGGCGATCCGGTTCGAGCGCCGCCTCACGCCGCGGTTCGGCGCGAACCGTGCCTGGCTCGCCGGCGATGCGGCGCATCTCGCCGCCCCCATCGCGATGCACAGCATGAACGTCGGGTTGCGCGAGGTGGAGGACCTCGCGTCGCGGATCGAGGCCATTCAGAAGGGGACCGGCGGGCCGGAGCTCTTGGCCGCCTACGACGCCGACCGAGGCGCCGAGTGGAGACAGCTCCAGGGGCTCACCCACGGCGTGCGCCCCGACCCCGACGCGGCCGAGTGGGTGCGCCAGCGGGCCGACCGATTCCTCTTCTGCACCCCCGCCTCGGGGGAGGGGCTCCGCGCCCTCCTGGCGCAGGTGGGGCTGGAACTGCCGGCGGCCTGACGGGGCGGCTCCGCGGCGGCGGGGAGGGCGCGATGGACACGCTCCGGCGGAAGGTCGTGGCGATCACGGGCGCCGCGCGGGGGATCGGTTTCGCCCTCGCTCGGAGGTTCTCCCTCGAGGGAGCGGTTCTGGCCGTCGGCGACCTCGACGCCGACGGGATCTCCGAAGCGGTACGGTCGCTCCGCGAAGGCGGTGCCGAGGCGCGCGGCTACAAGGTCGACGTGACCGATCCCGCTTCCGTCGCGCGGTTCCGGGAGCAGGCGATCGCCGACGCGGGCGGCGTCGATGTCCTCGTCAACAACGCCGGAGTGGTTTTCGGCGGGCCGTTCCGCGAGGTTCCGATCGATCGCCACCGCCTGACCTTCGAGGTCAACGTGATGGGTGTGGTCCACTGCACCCACGCGTTCCTCGACGACCTCGCCGCCCGTCCCGAGGGGCACATCGTGAACATGTCGAGCGCTTCCGGGCTGATCCCCCTCCCCTGGGCCGCGACGTACGCGGCGAGCAAGTGGGCGGTGCTCGGCTTCTCGGATTCGCTGCGCCGCGAGCTGGAGGCGAACGGGAGCGGGCACGTGCGCGTGACCGCCGTCTGTCCGAGCTACGTCTCGACCGGACTGTTCGACGGCGCGAAGGCGCCGCTCTTCTCGCGGATGCTCACCCCCGAGCGGGTGGCCGACGAGACCGTGCGCGCCGTGCTCCGGAATCGCGCAGCGGTCCTGATCCCGTGGCTCGTCCGCGCGACCCCGGTCCTCAAGGGAATCCTGCCGCGCCGGGCATTCGAGACGGTCGCCGATCTTCTGGGCGCGACCCGCTCGATGAAGGACTGGCGCGGCCGCTCTTGACCTCAGCCGCGGAGCGCTGCGGCGAACAGACCCGGAAGGCGCCAGATGGAGGGCGACGCTTCGAAACGGAGAAGCCGCTCGCCGAGCGCGCGGAGGGCGCGGTGGTCCGCGAACCAAGGGGGCTTCGGCCAGGGCCGGAACGGACCCTCGACGACGCTCCGCTCCGGATGCTCGAACCGGAGAGCGTTGTGGGCGACCCCCGCACCCGAGCGGATGTCTTCCGGAGGGTGTCCGGGGAAGGCCCCCCACGTCGCGGAGCCGAGGCCGAAGATCACACCCGGCCAGAGGTTGATTCCGATCGCGCCGTAACGGAGATCCTCGACCGCGCGCTCGAACGTTCCCCCGAGCGCGCGGCGGGTCGCGGGGTCGATCAGCACCGCGCACGCAAGCGTTCCCCACACCGCGTCGTTCGCTGCGGGAACCGCGCGCGCGAGGAACTCGGCGGGCCCGTCGGCGTCGATTTCCGAAACGGCGAGGAAGGAACAGAACGCCTCTTCGGTCAGCGCGTACTCGTCCGGCCGGGGCGGGACGCCCGTCGCCACCGTCCACGGCAACGCGCCGTCGCGCGCGTTCCCGATCCGCTCCGCGCGGGGGTAGCGCCGCACGAATTCGGTGTGACGCTCCCGTGCGCCGGGATAGTACGCCGTCCGGGGGGGGATCGCGCGGAAGGCCTCGCGCAGTTCCTGGAGGAACTCGCCCTTGAGCGGCCAGCCCGCCGCGAGCAACAGGACCTTCGCCGAATTGCAGTTGAACGAGGCGTTGTGCGCGACCATGCTCGCGACGTTCCACGCCTGGCGCCTCAAGTCGCCGCGTGTCCATGCTCCGGGGACGACGAGGACCGGGGTCACGGAACCGAGCTCGGCCGCGAGGGGCTTCGACACTTTCGGGCGCCTCGCCGCCTTCCTTCGCGCCCGTTCTTCCGGGTCGGCCCCCCACACGATGGCGTCGTAGGTCCGATGAGAGCCCGTGAGATGGAGCGCCTCGACCGACGGGTGCTCGACGAAGAAAGCGGCCACCTCGGGCCCGCCGTCGACGATCGCGAGGTATCCCGGCTCCACGAGCGGGTGGAGCGCCTCGACGAGGATCGGGGTCAGCCAGGAGATCACGGGATTCATCTTGAGCGCGACGACCCGGTTCTTCCCGACGAGCTGGTAGGCGGCGTCGAAGATCGCGATCGACTGGATGTTCCCCGCCCCGAGGACGAGTGCGATCCCTCTCCCTTCCGGATCGCGCTGCGATGCGGGGCACCCCGGACGCATCCACACCTCTCCGCGCACCCCGCGGTACAGCACCCGGTCCCAGAAGGAGAGCGGAAGGACGCGGGCCGCGATCCGGCCGCCCGGGGTTTCGCGCAATCCGCGATGGGGAAGCGTTCCCCCGTGCTCGAGACCCTCCGCGAGAATGCGAAGGTAACGAACGGAGACGACGGGGCCCGATAGGAGCGGCTCGCCCGAGAGGGGAGAGGAGGGGTCGATTCCCGCGGCGCGGCAGGCCGTCTCGGTCCAGCGGCGAGCGCAGGCGACGATTCCCTCGATCGAGCGGCGGAGAAGCCGGGCTTTCTCCGGAAGCGGGAGTGCACGCCAACGCGGGGCCGCGCTCTCGAGACGTTCGATCACCCGGGAGAGCGGCGGCGAAACCACCTCGCACCTCCGTGGAGGCGGGGCATGGTAGCGCAGGAAAAAACGACGGAAGGACCGGGCCCGAGCGATGATCGAACCCCCGACAACGCCGCCGCTACGTCGCAAATATTGACTTTTTGAGGTCTAATTTTGCTGCGCGGCCGAAACGCCGATCCGGCGGCGGTATAAGTCGGAAGTTCTGAAGGAGGATTCTCATGCGCCGATCGCTGCTCACCATGGTCGTCGTCGCGGCCTTCGCTCTCGGCCTCGTCTCGCTCCTTCTCACGGGAGAAGCCGAGGCGGCCCGACCCTGCCCCGACATCGGGCCTCCGTGCCTCGACTACTACGACCCCGTGCGCTGCTTCAAGCCGGGCGAGGGTTGGAAGATCTATTCGAACGAGTGCTACGCGCACAAGGACTGCGCGAAACGGTGCGAGTCGATCGGATTCTGACCCGCTGAGGATTCTCCTCGTCTGCCCGGCGCCGCGCCCGACGCGAGATCCTCCGGATCGCGCCCGTGTTCGGGAGCCGGGGGAAGGTCCGCGAGTGGCGGCGCTTCCTCGGGGATCTCGACAGGAGTCGGCGAGGATGAGCGAGCTTCCGGAGGGCGTCGAGCCCGCTGCGGTTCCCGAACCCAAGCCGAGCGCCCTCGGCATCGTCCTTCGCGAGCGGCCGGAAGGAAGGACCGAGGTTCTCTTCGGCCTCCGCGCTCCGCGGTCGCGGTTCATGCCGGACCACCTCGCGTTCCCGGGCGGGCGGCTCGAGCCGGAGGACGGAGGCGCGGACGACGCGGGGCTCCGCGCGTGCGCGACCCGCGAACTCCTCGAGGAAACCGGGCTCTCGATCCCCGCCTCGTCGTGGTGCGACGCCGGGGAGCGGACGACCCCACCGTTCTTCCCGATCCGCTTCCGGACGAAGTTCTGGGTCGGCTCCCTTCCCGACGGGCAGGCCCTCCCGGCGGCGCTTCCCGCGCCGGACGAGATCGCGGCGCTCGCGTTCGAGCGCCCGGCGTCGGTTCTCGCGCGCTGGGAGGCGGGCGAGGTGCAGGTGCCGCCGCCCGTGGTGCCGATCCTGAGGCTCCTCGCCGGCCACGAACGATGGGGTGCCGGGGAGGCGGCGTCGGCGGTCCGGGACCTGAACACCGAGGAGGATCCTTCCCCGCGGATCGAATTCGTCCCGGGGATTTGGGTCGTCCCGGTGAAGACGGCGACGATGCCTCCCGCGACCCACACGAACGTCTGGCTGATCGGGGCGGACCGTTTCGCGATCGTCGATCCGGGAAGCGACGATCCGGAGGAGATCGAGCGGACTCTCGCGATCGTGAGGCGGCGCGCCGCGGAAGGGGCGCGGCCGGCCGCCGTGCTCTTGACCCATCACCATCGCGACCACGTGCGGGGTTCGGGCGCTCTCGCAGAGGCCCTCGGCGTGCCGGTCCGCGCGCACCGCGCCACGCTCGGGCGCCTCCCCCGGATGGCGAACGACTTCGCCGTCGCCCCGATCGAGGATGGGGAGGTGCTCGACCTCGGCGGAGAATCCTGGACCGCGATCCACACCCCGGGCCATGCTCCCGGGCATCTCGCCTTTCACGAGCCCCGCCGCAACGCGCTCGTCGCCGGGGACCTCGTGAGCGGCCTCTCGACGATCCTCATCGGTCTCGAGGGCGGCGACATGGGGACGTTCCTCGAAACGCTCCGGCGGATGGATCTCCTCGGGGTCCGCCACGTCCTCCCGTCCCACGGCCCTCCGCTTCCCGGGAAGGCCTTCGCGAAGGCGCTCGAGCACCGGATGCGCCGGCAGGAGCGGGTGCTCGCGGCCCTCGGGGACGGGACGACCCCCCTCGCCGCGTGCGCGCGGGACGCGTACGCCGACACGCCGCAAGCTCCGCCCGTTCTCCGGGAAGCGCAGACGCGCGCCATCCTCGAGCACCTCGAGCGCACGGGCCGCGTCGCGCGGGCCGACGCCGACGGAACGCGCTGGCGGCGCGGTTGACCGCGAGCCTTCGCCCGGTTCCGGACCTATGATGGAACGGACACGAGGGGATCGGAGGTTTGCCATGCGTAGGCTCGCGCTCTTCTCCATCACGCTCGCAGCGCTCCTTCTCTCCGCCGGATGCGTCGTCGCCGTGAGCGAGCCGGCGCCGCACCCCGCACCGCCGCCTCTTCCTCCGATCGGTCCGACGGTGGCGTACTTCTACGACTCGCTCTCTCCGTGGGGCGAGTGGATCTGGTCGGACGCGTGGGGATGGGTGTGGACCCCGCGCCGGGTTGGCGCTTCCTGGAGCCCCTACCGGGACGGACAGTGGATCTGGACCGCGGACGGCTGGTACTGGCTTTCGGACGAGCCGTGGGGGTGGGCGACCTACCACTACGGCCGCTGGGCCTGGGTTCCTCGCTGGGGCTGGGTGTGGGTCCCGGGAGATGTCTGGGCCCCCGCCTGGGTCGCATGGCGTTGGGGCGGAGGCTGGGCCGGGTGGGCCCCGCTCCCTCCCGAGGTGAGATGGGTCGGCGATCGTCTCGACTGGGACGGGGACATCGACGTCTGGATCGACGTCGACTGGTGGTGCTTCGTGCAGGAGATCCACGTCGTCGAGCCGCGGGTCTACCGTTACGCCGTCCCGGTCGGGCGGAACGTCGCCCTCGTGCGCGTCGCGAAGGACCGCACGCGCTACGTGAAAGAACGGGACCGCGTCGTGGGACGGGGTTTCGAGGGCGACGAGGTCCGGCGCGCGATCCGCAAGGACGTCCCGGTGTGGAGAATCACCGACGTTTCGTCCCCGCGCGAGGCAGGGAAGGCGATCGAGGCCCGACGCGAGGTCCGGGTTTGGAGGCCGCGCCTCGATCCTCCCGCCAAGGACGCCCGTCCCGAGAAGGCGTCGTCGGCGAGGATCCCGCGGGAAGAGACCGAGCGCGACGCCCGCCGCCGCGCGGCGTCCGCGGCGCCGCCGCGCGTTCCCGAGGTGGAAGCGCCTGCGCCGGTCCCGGTCCCGCCGGTGAAGCG
>CAZVOE010000081.1:9243-13556 GCA_964628935.1 uncultured Acidobacteriota bacterium | reverse complement strand
GCCCCCGCGCGGGGCTCGAACCCCGCGGCGAATCCGTCGCGAGGAGCATCGCCTCCGTGACCACGCCCTCCCTTCTCGCCTACAACTACCCGGCGCTGCAGATGGCGGCCGAGGGGGCCTCCGCGAATCCCGGAGTCCTCTACGTCGTCATCCACGACAAGGAGGGGAACCCCGCGGGTTTCGCCGGCCACACGCCGGGCGGCGGGCCGCCGGCCTCCATCGGTCGTGTCCCGGGTGGCGGCCCGACGTTCACGGAGGTGGAGGTCCTGCGGGAAGCGGGAGCGACCGAGGAGGCGCTCGAGGTCTCGGTCCCGGTTCACGTCGAGGGGGTGTCGGAGCCCTGGGGCCTCGTCCGGGTGGGCCTCTCCGTCGCCCCGATGGCGGCGGACCTGCGCGCCACGATGCTCCACATGATCGCGATCGGCGCCGTCCTCGTGGCCGCGGCCGTCGCCGGCGGTCGCTGGATGGCGAGGCGGACGACCGCTCCTCTCCGGCGCCTCGCCGAAGGGACGGAGGCCCTCTCGCGCGGCGACATGAGCCACCGGATTCCGGTCCAGGGGGCCCGAGAGATCGCCGACCTCGCGCGCGCGTTCAACCGGATGATGGACCGCGTCCAGGAGAAGGCCCGCGAATCGGCCGAGTTCCAGGTCGCGCTCGAGCGCCTCAACGAGACGCTCGAGCAGCAGGTGCTCGACCGCACCCGCGCCCTCGAAGAGTCGACCGACCAGTACCGCATCCTCGTCGAACACTCGCCCGATTCGATCCTCATCGTGCAGGACGGCCGGGTTCGGTTCGCCAACCGCTCCTTCTGCGAGACCTTCGGCGTCCTCGAAGACGACGTGCTGGCGCCCGAGTTCCGCCTCGGGAAGGTCTTCGACCCGTCGTCGGCGGCGCTCGCCGAGGGGCGCATCGCGGCGTGGGAGCGGGGGGAGACGCCGAGCCCCATCGAGGTCCTCGGGAGGGATGCGCAGGGGAGGCTGCGTCATCTGGAGCTCCGGGGGAGCCGCATCGAATACCAGTCGCGGCCCGCGGCGGAATGCCTCCTCGTCGACATGACCGAAGCGAAGCGGCTCCGGGAGCGTCTCAACGAGACCGAGCGCTTGCGCGCGCTCGGCGAGCTCTCCGGCGGGGTCGCCCACGACTTCAACAATCTCCTCGGAGCCGTCCTCGGCCGCATCCAACTCCTCCGCAAGCGCGGATTCCCTCCGGACGTCGACCACGACATGGCGGTGATCGAGAAGGCCGCGCAGGACGGGCGCGAGACGGTGCGCCGCATTCAGGAGTTCTCCCGGACGCGCCGCGACAAGCGGTTCTCCGCGATCGACCTCGAGGCCGTTCTCCGCGACGCGGTCGAGATCACGAAGACGCGCTGGAAGAACGAGGCGGAGCAGCGGAACATCAAGGTCCAGTTGGTGTGGGAGACGGAGCCGGTCCCGCCGATCTTGGGGAGCGCGTCGGAGCTGCGGGAGGTCGTCACGAACCTCATCCTCAACGCCGTCGACGCCATGCCGCAGGGCGGGACGCTCCGCGTGGGCTGCCGCAAGGAGGATGGCCGGGTGGCGGCCTGGGTCGCCGATACCGGCGTCGGAATGAGCGAATCGGTCCGGTCCCACGTCTTCGACCCGTTCTTCACGACGAAAGGGAACCGCGGCACCGGGCTCGGCCTGAGCCTCGTGTACGGCATCGTGACCCGGCACGAGGGGCACATCGACATCGTCACCGCCCTCGGGAAGGGGACGACCTTCCTGCTCGATTTTCCCGCCGTCGATCCGGGCCTCGTCGTGGCCGGCGGAGACGGCGCCGTGCAGCCGGAGCTCGTCCGTCCCGGAAAAATCCTCGTCATCGACGACGAACCGGAGGTGGCCGAGGTCGTGAGGGACATCCTCGCGAGCGAAGGCCACACCGTCGAAGTCGCTCTGTCGGGAAGGGAAGGGGTCGCGCTCGCGGCAGCGGCGGAATACGACCTCGTCTTCACCGATCTCGGCATGCCGGACATGTCGGGTTGGGACGTCGCCGAGCGCCTCGCGGAGACCTGCCCGGACCTCCCCGTCGCTCTCGTCACCGGCTGGGGGACCACCCTCGACGAGGACGACGCCCGCCGCCGGGGCGTGGTCGCCGTCGTGCAGAAGCCGTTCGAGATCTCCGATCTCGTGCAGACGACGACCCGCCTTCTCGCGCGCGTCCCTCGTCTATAATCCCGCCCTTCCCGCGAGCCGCATCGAAGGAGGGAACCCGTGCCCCGTCGGCAGATCCTCCGCATCGCGAACGGACAGGGATTCTGGGGGGACTCCGTGGATGCCCCCGTCCGCCTCCTCGAGGAAGGCCCCCTCGACGTGCTGACCCTCGACTACCTGGCCGAGGTCACCATGTCGATCCTGCAGAAGCTGAAGCGGCGCGATCCGACGGCGGGGTACGCGACCGATTTCGTCGATCTGATCGCACGGGTCCTGCCCACCCTCCGCGCGAAGGGGGTGCGCGTGGTCGCGAACGCCGGAGGCGTGAATCCCGATGCGTGTCGCGCCGCGCTCCTCGAGGTCGGGAAGCGCCAAGGGGCGACCGGTTTCCGCATCGGAACCGTCATGGGCGACGACATCTTCCACCGGCTCGACGAGTTGATCGACTCCGGCGTCTCCTTCCGGAACCTCGACGACGGCCGGCCGTTCGAGACGATCCGGGACCGAGTGCTCTCCGCGAACGTCTACATCAGCTCGTTTCCCGCTGCGGAGGCGCTCTCGCGCGGGGCGCAGGTGGTCGTCACGGGGAGGATGACCGATCCGGGGCTCGCCGTCGCCCCCGCGGTCGCCGAGTTCGGCTGGGCCGACGACGACTGGGACCGTCTCGCGGCAGCGACGGTCGCCGGCCACATCCTCGAGTGCGGGGCGCAGTGCACCGGCGGCAATTTCTCGCGGTGGTGGGAGGTCGAGGGGTGGGATCGGATCGGCTACCCGGTCGCGGAGCTCTCGCCGGACGGATCGTTCGTCGTGACCAAACACGAGGGAACGGGGGGCCTGGTGACGGTCGACACGGTCGCCGAGCAGCTCGTCTACGAGATGGGGAACCCCTCCGGCTACATCACCCCGGATTGCGTCGCCGACTTCACGACGATCCGGCTCGCGCAGGAGGGGAAGGACCGGGTCCGCGTGAGCGGGATCCGGGGGCGGAGCGCGACCGACACGTTCAAGGTGTCGGTGTCCTACCTCGAAGGGTACAAGGCGGTCGGACAGTTGACCGTCAGCGGTCCCGACGCCCTGGCGAAGGCCAGGGTCTGCGCCGACGCCGTTTGGGGGCGGCTCCGGTTCGCGGGCTGCACGTACGAGCAGCAGATCACCGAGTTCGTCGGCGTCGATGCCTGTCACGGGGCGCTCGCCCGGCGGGAGAACGCCCCGGAAGTCGTGCTCCGGCTCGGGGTCAAGGACGCCGACCGGCAGAAGGTCGATCGGTTCGGGAAGGAAATCGCTCCGCTCGTCACCTCCGGTCCGCCCGGGGTGACCGGGTTCGCCGGGGGGCGTCCCAAGGCGACGGAAGTGCTCGGGTACTGGCCCACCTTGATCCCCAAGGATCGCGTTCGGATCGAAGTGGCGGTGGAGGAGGTCGCGTGAAGAAGATCCCGCTCTACCGGATGGCGCACGCGCGGTCGGGGGACAAGGGGGACGGTTCGAACGTCGGTGTCCTCGCGTACGATCCCCGCGGTTACGAGATCTTGAAAGAGTGGCTCACCCCCGACCGGGTGAAGGAGCACTTCGCCGGGATCGTGCTCGGCGGGGTCGACCGCTTCGAGTTGCCGAATCTCCTCGGGTTGAACTTCCTCCTCCACGACTCCCTCGGGGGAAGCGGTTCCGCGAGCCTCAAGACCGACGCGCAGGGGAAGACCCACGCGATGGCGATGCTCCGCATGATGGTGGAGGTTCCGGAGGACTACGAGCCCCCGCCGGTCGGGCTCCGGGGAGCGACCGCTCCGGGAGGAGAGATCGCGTGAGCGGCTACTCCACCCTCCGGCTCGAGTCGGACGGACCCGTGCGCTCGATGACGCTCGACCGGCCCCCGGTCAACGCGCTCGGCCGCGACCTCGTCGCCGACCTCGAACGCGCGCTCGGGGCCCTCGGCGCCGACGCCGAGGCCCGATGCCTCGTGGTCCGGAGCGCGGGACCGCACTTCTGCGCGGGCGCCGATCTCAAGGAACGGCGCACGATGTCGGTCGAGGAGGTCCGCGCGTTCGTTCCGCGTCTCGCCGGCGTCGCCAACGCCCTCGCGGCGATCCCCTATCCGACGATCGCCGCGGTTCGCGGCTACGCCCTCGGCGCCGGGCTCCAGAT
>CAZVOE010000081.1:0-9233 GCA_964628935.1 uncultured Acidobacteriota bacterium | reverse complement strand
CGGCGGTCCGGGGGGTCGCCGCCGGGGGGGGGTGCGAGCTCGCCCTCGCCTGCGACCTGAGGGTCCTCGCGGAGGGAGCCTCGATCGGGCTCCGGGAAACGGCCCTCGCGATCCTTCCGGGCGCCGGAGGAACCCAGAGGCTCTCGCGCATCGCGGGGCTCGCGACCGCCAAGCGGTGGATCTTCACGGCGCGGCTCTTCACGGCGGCCGAAGCCGCCGCCGACCGGGTCGCCGACGTCGTCGTCTCGGCCGATCGTCTCGACGAGGAGGCGAGGGCCATCGCGGCGACGATCGCGGCGAACGGTCCGGTCGCGCTCCGCCTCGCGAAGCGCGCGATCGACGGGGGCTGGGATCTCCCGATCGACCGCGCCCTCGCGCTCGAATGGGAGTGTTACCAGGGGGTGCTCCACACGGAGGACCGGGAAGAGGCGCTCCGGGCGTTCGAGGAGAAACGACCGCCTCGGTTCCAGGGCCGTTAGGGCCGTTTGGCGCGACGCGCTACAATCCCTACCGAAATGCTTCGGTACGGATCCTTGACGATCGATCCCCCGCTGGTCCTCGCCCCGATGGCGGGGATCACGGACCGGCAGTTCCGCCTCGTCCTGAGGCGGCTCGGGGGGGTGGGCCTCGTGACCATGGAGTTCCTCTCCTCGGAGGCGCTCGTGCGGCGGAACCCCCGGACTCTCCGGATGGCCCACTACGCCGAGGAGGAGCGGCCCCTTTCGATCCAGATCTACGGCTCCGACCCCGACCGGATGGCCGAGGCGGCCGCGATGGTCGAGGCGATCGGCGCCGACGTCTGCGACATCAACATGGGGTGTCCGGCCAACAAGGTGCTCAAGGGGTGCGCGGGGTGTTCGCTCATGGGGGATCTCGACCTCGCCCGCGACATCGTGCGAAAGGCGCGCCGCGCCGTGCGGATCCCCCTCACCGTGAAGTTCCGCCTGGGCCTCCGCGACGATCGGAAGAACTTCCTCGACCTCGCGCGGATCTGCGAGGGCGAAGGGGCGGACGCGGTCGCGCTGCACGCGCGGACGGCGAAACAGATGTTCTCGGGACGGGCGGACTGGTCGGAGATCGCGCGGCTCAAGGAGGCGGTTTCCATCCCCGTGATCGGCAACGGCGACGTCGCAACCGCCGAGGACGCCGTCCGGATGCTCCGGGAAACCGGATGCGACGGGGTGATGATCGGCCGCGCTTCGATGAAGAATCCGTGGATCTACCGGCAGGCCGCGGCGCTCCTCGCCGGGGAGGAGGCTCGAGAACCGGACCTCGCCGATCGCCGGCGGGTGATCCTCGATCACTTCCGGATGCTCCTCGACGACGAGGTCGACACGGCCTTCGCCCTGCACAAGCTCCGGACGTTCACCGGCTGGTACACCCACGGCATCCCGTCGGGGAAACGCCTGCGCGGGCGGATCAACCTGCTCGGGACGCCGGCGGCCTTTCTCGAGGCGGTGGAGGCGTTCTTCGCGGACGCCCTCGCCGAGGCGGCATGAAAGTCTCGAAGCGCGGCCAGTACGGGATGCGGGCGCTCGCCCACCTCGCCGCGAAGTACGGACAGGGGGTCGTGCAGATCCGGGAGATCGCTCGCGCCGAAGGGATCCCGGCGAAGTTCCTCGAGGGGATCCTCCTCGAGCTGAAGCACGCCGGCGTCCTGAGGAGCCGCCGCGGCATCGACGGCGGCTACGAACTGGCGCGTCCTCCGTCCGAGATCACGCTCGGACTCGTGATGCGCACCCTCGACGGTCCGCTCGCGCCGATGGGGAGCGCGGCGGAGCTCAAGGAACTCGTCGAGAAGGACCCCGCACACGGCGGGTTCTACTCGATCCTGATCGACGTCCGGGACGCGGCGGCGGCGATTCTCGACCGGACGAGTCTGGCCGACGTGCTCGAACGCAACCGAAAGCTCTCCTCGAAGTGACGGCGCCCGCGGGGCGCAGGGAGAACTCCATGGACCTCGCGGCGATCCAGAGCGCCCTGCGAGAGGCCGGCCTCGACGGCTGGCTCTTCTGCGACCATCACCATCGTGACCCGATGGCCTACCGGATCCTGGGCCTTCCGGCCCACGGAATCACCTCGCGGAGATGGTTCTACTTCGTCCCGGCCGAGGGAGAGCCCGGAAAGCTCGCGCACAAGGTCGAGCCGCGCAAGCTCGACCCCCTTCCGGGGAAGGCGGGACATTTCCTCTCCTGGCGCGAGCTGCACGAGCGCCTGGCGGCCCTCCTGGGGCCGCCGAAGCGGATCGCGATGCAGTACTCGCCGCGGAACGACATCCCGTACGTGGGGCTCGTCGACGCGGGAACGGTGGAACTGGTCCGTTCCTTCGGTCACGAGATCGTCTCGTCGGCGGAGCTCGTCCAGAGATTCGAGGCGGTCCTCGACGAGGAGGGTTTCCGGAGCCACCGGTGGGCGGGAGAACGGGTCCAGCGGATCAAGGAGGAAGCGTTCGAACTCATGCGGAAGGCGCTCCGCGACCGCTCGCGGCTGACCGAGAACGACGTCAAGGAGTTCCTCCTCGGGCGGTTTGAGGAGGAGGGGTTGACGAGCGACGACGAGGTCCCGATCGTCGGATTCAACGACCACCCGGCCGATCCTCACTTCGAGCCGACCGCGGAGAACGCGTATGCGCTCGAACCGGGCGCGACCGTTCTCGTCGACCTCTGGGCGCGACGCAAGGATCCGGTCGGGATCTACTACGACATCACCTGGTGCGCCTTCGCGGGGACGGCGCCTCCCAGGCGCTACGTCGAGATCTTCGACGTCGTCCGGCGCGCCCGTGACGCGGCCGTCGCCCTGCTCCGCGAACGCTTCGAGCGGGGCGACGCCGTGCACGGGTGGGAGGTCGACGAGGCTTGCCGCGAGGTCGTGCGGCGCGCCGGGTACGCGGAGTTCTTCGTCCACAGGACGGGTCACAGCATCGGCACGTCGGTTCACGGGAACGGCGCGAACATCGACAACCTCGAAACGCGCGACACGCGTCGCCTCGTGCCGGGGCTGTGCTTCTCGATCGAGCCGGGAATCTACCTCGAGGGGGAGATGGCGGTTCGCAGCGAGGTCGACGTGCTCCTGACTCCCGCCGGGAGGGTGGAGATCTTCGGGGCGATCCAAGACGCGCTGGTCCTGCTCGGTTGAGCCCTTGGAACGAAGCGTGAACCTCGCGTCCTTCAACGGCTGGCTCCCGAAATCGGTCGTGTGCCTCCGGGAGGGGTACGGCGCGCGGACCTTGCTCGCCGACACGATCGCCGGGGTCACCGTCGGTCTCGTCGCCCTGCCCCTCGGCATGGCCTTCGCGATCGCTTCGGGGCTCCCTCCGGAAAGCGGCATTTACTGCGGGATCGTCACGGGCTTCCTGATCTCCCTGCTCGGCGGCTCGCGCTGCCAGATCGGGGGACCGACGGGAGCCTTCGTGGTCGTCGTCGCGGGGATCGTCGCGGCGCACGGAGTCGAAGGACTCTTCATGTGCACGATGATGGCGGGGGTGATCCTCGTCATTCTCGGCATCACCGGGATGGGGCAGGTGGTTCGTTTCATCCCGAGGCCGGTCGTCGTGGGGTTCACGAACGGGATCGCGATCCTGATCGCCAGCACCCAAATCCGGGACTTCTTCGGAATCCGTACGGAGGGGAATCCCGGCGAGTTCCTCGAACGGATGCGCGTCCTCGCCGGAGCGGCCCCGACGTGGTCCCCTGCGGCGACGGTCCTCGCCGCGGTGTCGGTCGTGGTGATCCTCGCGGTCCGGCGCTTCGCTCCCCGCATTTCGGGGACGGTCCTCGTCCTGGTCGGCGCGACCGCCGTCTCCGCGCTCGCCGGCCTGCCGGTCGACACGGTCGGATCCCGCTTCGGCGGGATCCCGTCGGGGCTCCCCGAGCTCCACGTTCCCGCCTTCCGCGCGGATCTCGTCCTCGGTCTTCTCTCGCCGGCCCTGACGATCGCGATGCTCGGGGCGATCGAGTCGCTCATGTCCGCGGTCGTCGCCGACCGGATGAGCGGCGATCGTCACAACCCGAACGTGGAGCTCGTCGCGCAGGGGGTCGCCAACGTCGTCTCGCCGCTCTTCGGCGGGCTGCCGGCGACCGGAGCGATCGCGCGGACCGCGACGAACATCCGAACCGGGGCGCGCACCCCCGTCGCCGGGATGATCCACGCGGTGACCCTTCTGGTCGTGCTCGTCGTCGGAGCCCCCCTCGCGAAGTTCATCCCGATGCCCGCGCTCGCGGGGATCCTGATGGTGGTCTCCTACACGATGGGGGAGTGGCACCAGATCCCGGAGATCTGGAAGCTCACGAAGGCCGAAATCAGCGTCTGGCTCGTCACCCTCGCCCTCACGGTGCTCGCCGACCTGACCGTCGCCGTCGAGGCGGGGATGATCCTCGCCGTGCTCCTGTTCATCCGGAACGTCACGGCGACGACGACCGTCGCGCGGGTGACGGACGGGGACGTCAAGGACGGTTACGCGCACATCCTCCAAGACAAGGACATCCCCGACTATGTGGCGATCTTCCGGATCCAGGGGCCGTTTCTCTTCGGCGCGACCGAAAAGGTGCGCGAGATCGAGGAAAGGATCGATACCCTTCCCCCGGTCGTGATCCTCAGGCTCCGACACATGACCGCCCTCGACGCGACCGGCCTGCTCGCGCTCGAGCAGCTCGCCGCGAAGCTCCGGGAGAGCGGCCGCACGCTCATCGTCTGCGGCGCGCCGCTCCAGCCCACCCGCCTCATGCGGCAGTCGGAGTTCGAGCGGCACGTCGGCGCGGAGAACGTCTGCGAGAACGTCTTGACCGCGCTCGAGCGGGCGCGCGAGATCCACGGCGGGAGGTGAGGGCCGTACGGGTCAGAGAGATTCCAAGATTCCCAGGGCCGCCTCCGTCACCCTTTCCCCCGCTTCCGACGCTCGCCCCGGAAAGAGGTGGGGCGCTCCTTCGACGACGTGGAGGATTCCCGCCGGACGGGCGCTCGCGAGGAGGCGTCGGACCTCGTCGAGCGGTCCGAACTCGTCCCGCGACCCCTGGACCACGGCGAGGGGCCGCCCGAACGAGGGGATCTCGTCGAACCGCCAGATCCGCGTCGGAAGGCCGATCCCGATCATCGCCGCGACCGCGGGGTCCGAGAGCGCCCACATCAGGCCCGCCCGGGAGCCGAACGAGTAGCCCACCACGAAGAGGGGGACGCCGGGCGCGCGATCGCGGAGCCAGGCGACGGCGGCCCCGACGTCGGCGGGCTCTCCGCGGCCGTCGTCGTGGAACCCTTCGCTCCGGCCGACCCCCCGGAAGTTGAAGCGCAAGGTCGCGAAGCCGGCCCGGTGGAGCGCGCGGTCGGCGTGGAAGACCACGGGGTTGTGGAGCGAGCCGCCGTAGAGGGGATGGGGATGCGCCAGCACCGCCGCCGCGCGCGGCGAGGGGAGCCCGCGATGGATCGCTTCGAGTTTTCCCGCGGGGCCGTCGATCCGGAGCGTGCTCGATTCGGGCACGGCGGCAGTGTCCACGAAGGGCGGGAAGCCCGCAACGCTCAGGGCGGCGGGAGGGCGGAGGGGCGATCGAACCCGCGGCGCAGCCGCCGGAGAGCGCTCTGCTCGATCTGGTGGATCCGCTCGCGGCTCAACCCGTAACGGAGAGCGATCGCGGCGAGCGGTTTGGGTTCGCAGCCGTCGAGCCCGAAGCGGAGGCGGAGCACGCTACGCTCCCGCGGCGCGAGCGAGTCGAGGCGCTCCCGCAAGAAGCGGAGGGCGCTTTCCCTCTCCGCCGCGTCTTCGGGGGAAGGCTCGGCCGTCTGCGCGATGGTGTCGACGAGCCGCACATCGGTGCCGGGCCCGACCGGAGCGTCGAGGAAGGCGCGCCGCGGAACGCCGGCGAGCGTCTCCCGCACCGCCCCCGGGTCGAGCCCCGCGCGGAGCGCGATTTCCTCGGTGCTTGGCTCCCGGCCCAGCTCCCCTTCGAGGTCCCTCGCCGCGTCGCGGATCCGCGCGAGGCGAGCGGCCTGGTACTTCGAGACTTGCACGATCGTGAGTTCGCGGAGGACCGCCTCGCGGATCCGCTTGCGAACCCAGTGGGAGGCGTACGCACCGAAGGGGACCCCCTGTGCGGGGTCGAACCGCAGGGCGGCCTCGACGAGTCCGAGCATCCCTTCGGCGCGGAGGTCCGAGAGGGAGACGGCGGCGCAGCGGAATCGCGCGGCGACCCGAGAGACGAGCGAGCGATGCTCGCACACGAGACTCCAGCGGTCGTCGCGGGGAGGGGGCATCGCGTCCCGACGTTACTCCCGTGTCCCGCATGCGAACGCCTGGCGCGTGCTCCCGCGCGCGTCTGTGCGGATCGCGGGTCCGCGCGCGGGGTTTCCGCGCCGGAACCCGGAGCGTGGCGCGCGGGGCGCCGGGGGCGGAACTTTCCGACGGTCCCCGCCCCTCGAATCGCAGGAGGATAGAAATGACGACCGAACGTCGGGCGTGGTCGAGGCGACTGCTCGGCTACGCGTGGCTCGGCGCCTGGGTGGCCGTTCTCTGGGTCTTTGTCGACCCGTGGCGACATCTCGGCGGCATCGAATCGGAGTGGCTGCGCTGGCTCGAGGGGTGGGCCCTGACCACGGGGTTGATCCTCGGAGGGCTGATCGGGCGGTTCGCGAGGGAAGCGGCGATCGGGACGGTCGGCCGGACCCATGCGGCGCTCCTCCGCTACGTCCTCTATCCGGCGGCCGCGATCGCGGCGATCGCTCTCGTCGCACTGCGGGTCGCGGAAGAGGCGGGCCCGATCGGGGTGGTCGCCACCGCCTTTCTCGCGTACTGGGCCGGTCTCGACATGACCTTCGGTGCGCTCCCGCTGATGGAGGGACGGGACTACGCCTTCCGGCGACCCCTCGCCCCCGATCCTCTCCCCGAAGACGACGAGGAGGCGCCGACCGCGGCGTGGGTTCCTCCCTGGGAGCGACCCTGAGTTCTCGATTCGGCGAGACGGACGACCTTTCGCGTCGCTCCCGAGACCGCCGCGGTCTCGAGAGCGGAGGCCGGAACGAACCGGGTCCCGGCCCGCATCGCGCGCGGGGCGGTCGCCTCGAATCGCCACGCCTCGATCCGGAGCCGCCGGTTCAGGATCGAATGGGTCGCCGCTCCGACGGGCAAGGGCCGTCTCGCTCGTAAGGCGTGATCGCTCCGGAGCGCACGGGTGAGGGCGGCCGCGGCATCCTCGCGCGCACCGACGGTTCGCGCGGGAAGATCCCACTCCCCTCGGAACGGGGTCGCCTCCGACCTGCGCTCGAGGAGAAGCCGGCCGTCGACGACGCAGAGCGCGACCGCGACCCGGATCGTCTCGGCGCGTGGGCGCGGCCTCGCCGGCGGAATCGTCTCCGGCCGGCCGGTCGCAAAGGCGGCGCAGCCGCGCCTTGCGGGGCACGCGGCGCAGCGCGGCGCTCGCGGGGTGCAGACGGTCGCTCCCAACTCCATCAAGGCCTGGTTCCAGTCGCCCGGTGTGCGAGGCGGCACGAGCGGGGTCGCGAGCCTCCAGACCTCCGCGGTTCTCGCGGTCCCGGCCGGGGACTCGAGCGCATACCACCGCCCGAGAACCCGTTCGACGTTTCCGTCGACGACCGGCTCCGGGAGGCCGAACGCGATCGAGGCGATCGCTCCGGCCGTGTATCTCCCGATCCCGGGGAGTTCGCGAAGGGCCTTGGGGTCAGGGGGGATCCGCCCGCCGTACCGTTCCATCACGGCGACCGCTCCGCGCCGGAGCATGCGGGCCCGCCCGTAATAGCCGAGCCCGCTCCAAAGCGCGAGCACGTCCTCTTCGGGTGCGGCCGCGAGCGCGCCGACGTTCGGAAATCGCGCGAGGAACCGGTCGTAGAAAGGGAGCACGGCCTCGACCCGCGTCTGCTGGAGCATCACCTCCGAGACCCAGATCGCGTACGGGTCGCGGGTTCGCCGCCACGGAAGCTCCCGGCGGTGCGCGGCGTACCACGCGAGGACGCGGCGCACGAGGGCGCGATCAGCCCCCAAGGCCATCCCCCGCGAGGAGCGCGGCCCCCGCCGCGGTGCGGTGCGGCCGCGGATCGATCCGGACCGGCGCACCGAGGGCTCGCGCGACGACGGCGACGAGGTGGGGCGACGCGGCGAGTCCCCCCGTCGCGACGAATCGGGCGGGGAGGAGCCCCGTCCCCGCGAGACACGAAGCGATCTCCTCGAACGGACGCGCGAGCCCCTCGAGCACTCCTCGAACGATCTCCTCGCGCGACCATTCCCCCGGCTCGATCTCGAAGCGGCGGGCCGGGTCCCACCGGGGTGTCCCGATCCCCTCCGGCGCAGCCACCACACGCGGCGCCCGCGTCGCCGGGCCGGCCCGCGACGCGAGGAGGGCGAGGTCGTCCCCGGAGAAGCCGATCGCTTCGGCGGCGAGGACGAGGGAGGCTGCCAGCCCATGCACCGTTCCTTCGACCGCGTGATGAGCGCACCGCGCGTCCGACCAGAGGATGGAGGCGAGAAGCCCCGGCACCCTCCGCGGCCGCCGGCCGGTCGGGACGACCACGAACCCCCCTGTTCCGAGGACGAGCGTTCCGGCGTCGCCGTCGGAGACGGCGCGCACCGCCGCCCCGACGTCGCCCGCGAGCGCGCGGAGCGGAATCCGCCGCGATCCGAACCGAACGAAACCGTGCTCCGCAACGGACGGGGCGAGGAGGGGCAGCCCCTCGGGGGGAACGCCGAATGCCCCCGTGCGCGGTCGGTTCCAGGAGCGATCGTGGAGGTCGAGAAGCAGGAGGCGCTGTCCGAGCGAGGGGTCCGCAGGGGCGCGCTCGCGGAGCCCGAACCGGGCGGCGAGGAATGTCCCCAACGGTCCCGCCACGAGCCGCCCGTCGCGAAGCCCGCGCGCGAGCGAGGGATCGTCCCGGAGCAGGCGTGCGAGCCGGAAGGCGCCGTACGGATAGCGCACCGTGAGTCCGGTCCGCCGGGCGACCTCGTCGCCGTCGAGTCCGGGAGGGAGCGGCGGGGGCGCGTCCCCGGCGGCGCGCCACGAGAGGACGGGAGTGACCGGCCGCGCCTCCCTTCGCGTCCAGACAAGAATCGAGCCGCGCTGGACCGCGAGTCCCGCGGCGACGGGCCGGCGCCGGGCACTCTCGAGCAGGGGGACGACGGCGCGGGCGACCGAGGCGGCGACCGCCTCCGCATCGAGACGGACGCTTCCGTCGCGCAGCCGCCGGCTCGCGACCCGAGCCTCCCGCGACGACACGATCGTACCGTCGCGGCGCGCGAGCAC
>CAZVOE010000080.1:0-13596 GCA_964628935.1 uncultured Acidobacteriota bacterium | reverse complement strand
GCTCCCGATCGGGGTACGCGGGGCCCGCGCGACGGCCCGTCTTGCGTTCGACCTCGTCCGGGGAGGGACGTCGCGGTGGCTTCCCCTCCCTCGTTCGCGCGAAGGGCGGAGCGCGGTCGTGCGCGACGCGGGAGTGCTCGCCCAGCTCCACGGCTTCAGCGTCCAAGAGCTGCGACCCTCGACGCGACCGGGCTCTTCGAATCTCGACCGTCTCGTGCTGCGGAACCTCCTCGAAAGCGAGGCCGCCGCGCGCGCGTGGGCACGGCGCCTGCGCGGAGAGCGGCGTCTCTCGCTCCGTCTTCTCGGCGGGCTTCCGATGTGGGACCGGATGCGGGGCGGCGCTTCCGACCCCGACTCCGATGCACACGACAGGAACGAGGTGGCTCGGGCCGTCGCCGCCCTCTGGAGAGGGATCGCCCGAGAGCGGGGTCTTCTCCTCGTGATCGAGCCGGGAGCGCTCCACGACCCCGTGGCCGCCGAGGCGATCTCGGCGTTTCGGGAGAACCTCGTACGCCGCGGGGCGGCGTCGAGCGCCCCGCGAGCCCTCGTTCTCGCGCCGCCCGGAGACCTCAGGCGACTCTTCGCGCGGGAGCGGTCCGCGTCCTCAAGGCCCGGCGAAGGCGCTCGATCGCCCGCCCTTCGATCTGCCGGATCCGCTCGCGGCTGAGCCCGAGCTCGTCGCCGACCTCGTTGAGGGAAAGCCGCGGGGAGCCGTCGAGCCCGAAACGCAGTTCGAGGATTCTCCGCTCCTGGGGATTGAGTCCCTCGAGGGCACGCCGCATCTCGAAGGTCGCCTCGGCCCGGAGGGTCTCCTCCTCCGGAGTCGCGACCGTCGCGTCCGCGATCGTTTCTCCGAGCGTCCGATCGCCGTCGCCGTGCGGGTCGTCGAGCGACTCGATGCGGAAGCCCGGAAGGCGGGGGGCCTCCCCTCCTTGGGGCGCGGCTTCCAGAAGGCGCTTCCGCCGTTGGAGCTGGTAGTACGGGAGGCGAACCAGGCGCGTGTGCCGGACGAGGGCCTCGAGGATCGCCTTCCGGATCCACCACGAGGCGTAGGTGATGAACCGCGTTCCCCTCGCTCCGTCGAAGCGGCGAGCCGCCTCGAGCAGCCCGAGGTTCCCTTCCTCGAGGAGGTCCTCGAAGGGAACGCCGAGGTTGCGGTACTCCCTGGCGATCCGCACGACGAACGCGAGGTTCGATTCGACGAGGGCGCGCCGCGAGGCGACGCATCCTCGGGCGCTCCGCTCCGCCAACTCGCCCTCGCGCTCGCGGTCGAGGAGCCGGTGACGGCGGACCCGTTCGAGATAGAGGCCGACGGTTTCCGAACGATCTCTCATGCGGGAGACCGTATCGGACCCGGGTTATCGCCCCGTGAACTCCCGGTCGCGTTCCGGTGACGGCGCGTCGGGACGCCGACGGGCCTTCCAGAGGCCGAATAGGAGGGTGAGGAGGGCGAGGCCCGCCTCGTCGACGAACGGGACGAGGTCGGGAACGACCAGGTCGATCCCGAAGAGGAGGGCGAAAGCGAGGAAGAGCGCGGGGAAACGGAGCCGAAAACGGCGGGCGAGCCACCCGGCCGCGCCCGCCGCCGCCCTCTCTCGCGCTCCGGACAAGCCGGTCTCCTACGAGCAGCCGCTCGTCGCGCCGCAATTCACGCAGGCGTAGCAGGCGCCGTTCCGAATCATGAGCGACCCGCACTCCGAGCACGGCGGCGCGTCCGCCTGGCGCACGTAGATCGCGCGCTCCCGCTCCTCTCGCGAGGCGTGGACCGAGGACCCGCCCTCCATCTCGATGCCGTTCTCCGGCACCGCCTTCGCGGGCTGCTGCTCCTTCGGGAGGAACTGGAGGGCCATCCACCGGAAGACGTAGTCGACGATCGACTTCGCGATCGGAATGTCGGGGTTCCCGGTGAACCCGGACGGCTCGAAGCGGACGTGGGTGAACTTGTCGACCAGGAAGCGCAGCTCGACTCCGTGCTGCAGCGCGAACGACACCGCGGTCGCGAAGGCGTCGGCGAAGCCGGAGAGCGTCGATCCGCCCTTGCCGAGCGTGATGAAGATCTCCCCCGGCTGGCCGTCCTCGTAGAGACCGACCGTGATGTAGCCGTCGAAGCCGGCGACCGAGAACTTGTGCGTGATCGACTGCCGGGTGTCGGCGAGTTTCCGGCGCCGCGGCTGGGCGGCATCGGCCGCTGCGGTTGCGGACTCCGCCTTCTTCGTCTCCTTCCCGGTCGACAACGGCTGCGTGCGCTTGCAGCCGTCGCGGTAGATCGCGATCGCCTTGAGTCCCAGCTTCCAGGCTTCGACGTACGTCTTCTCGATCTCCTCGACCGTCGCGTCGTGGGGCATGTTGACCGTCTTCGAGATCGCCCCCGAGAGGAACGGCTGCACCGCGGCCATCATCTTCACGTGGCCCATGTAGTGGATCGTGCGGCTTCCGTTCGCCGGCTTGAAGGCGCAGTCGAAGACCGGCAGGTGCTCCTCCCGGAGACCCGGGGCCCCCTCGATGGTATCGTGCTCGTCGATCCAGTCGACGATGCGCTGGATCTCCTCGCGGCCGTAGCCGAGCTTCTTGAGCGCGAACGGAACGGTGTTGTTCACGATCTTGAACATCCCGCCGCCGACGAGCTTCTTGTACTTCACGAGGGCGATGTCGGGCTCGATCCCCGTCGTGTCGCAGTCCATCATGAAGGCGATCGTTCCGGTGGGAGCGAGCACGGTCGCCTGTGCGTTCCGGTAGCCGTACTCGGTTCCGAAGGTGATCGCGTCGGCCCAGGCGCCCCTCGCAGCCGAGAGGAGGTCGCCGGGAACCGCCTTGGGGTCGATCCCGTCGGCGTGCGCTTGGTGTTTGCGCATCACTCCGAGGAACGGCTCCCGGTTCCGCTCGTAGCCGGCGAACGGACCGACGTGGGCCGCGATTTGCGCGGACGTCGCGTAGGCGTGGCCGCACATGAGGGAGGTGATCGCCGCGGCGTACGCCCGGCCCTCGTCCGAATCGTAGGGGAGCCCGCGAGACATCAGAAGCGCGCCGAGATTCGCGTAGCCGAGGCCGAGCGGCCGGTAATCGTGGGAGTTCTTCGCGATGGCCTCGGTCGGGTACGACGCGTTGTCGACCCAGATCTCCATCGCCGTGATCGTCACGGCGACGGCGTGCCGGAAGGCCTCGACGTCGAACTCCCCGTCCGAGCGGCGGAACCGCATGAGGTTGAGCGACGCGAGGTTGCACGCCGAGTCGTCGAGGAACATGTACTCGGAGCACGGGTTCGACGCGTTGATCCGCCCGGAATTCGGCGAAGTGTGCCAGGCGTTGATCGTCGTGTCGAACTGGATGCCCGGATCGCCGCAGACCCAGGCGGCCTCGGCCATCTTCCGCATCAGGTCCTTCGCGCGGTAACGGCCGAGCGGCTTCCCGGTCGTGACCGCACGCGTCACCCACTCCCCGTCGGCCAGCACCGCGCGCATGAACTCGTCCGTCACGCGGACGGAGTGGTTCGCGTTCTGGAAGAAGACGGAGTCGTAGGCGCCCCCCGCGACGTTGAACTCGCCGGAGTAGCCGGCGTCGATGAGCGCCCAGGCTTTCTTCTCCTCGTCGGCCTTGCAGGCGATGAACTCCTCGACGTCCGGGTGGTCGATGTTCAGGATCACCATTTTCGCGGCGCGTCGAGTCTTCCCTCCCGACTTGATGACCCCCGCGAAGGCGTCGTAACCACGCATGAACGAAACCGGCCCCGAAGCCGAACCGCCCCCTGCGAGAGGCTCCTTCGAAGAGCGGATCGAGGAGAGGTTGGAGCCGGTTCCGGAGCCGTACTTGAACAGCATTCCCTCGGTCTTCGCGAGACCGAGGATCGATTGCATCGTGTCCTGGACCGAGTTGATGAAGCAGGCCGAGACCTGCGGATGTTCCTCGATCCCGCAGTTGAACCAGACGGGCGAATTGAACGAGACCATCTGGTGGAGGAGGAGATACGTCAGTTCGGCCTCGAACGCCTGCGCGTCCTCCTCGCTCGCGAAATAGCCCCCCTCGCGCCCCCATCGGCCCGCGGTCTTCACGACCCGGTCGAGGAGCTGGCGGACGCTATTCTCGCGCTCGGGGGTTCCGAGCTGCCCGCGGAAATACTTCTGCGCGACGACGTTCGTCGCGAGCTGCGACCAGAATTTCGGCACCTCGACGCCGCGCTGCTCGAACGCGACCTTCCCGTGGCCGCTCGAGATCACGGCGTCGCGGCGTTCCCACTCGACCTCGTCGTACGGATGGACGCCGGGCTTCGTGAACCGCCGGGGAAAGCGCATGCCGTCCCGTGGAGATGGGGTTCGCTCGGCGTGCTCGACGGATTCCCTCGTTGCGGGGCGTCCCTCGTCGGGGCTCGGGGATCGGGTCTCGGGTCGAATCATGGGAGTTCCTCTCCGCTGGTGAAGACATCTTGACGGCCGGACGGGGGTGCGCGCCACTCCCAACCGGTTACCTCGAAACGACCGCGGAGTTCTACCGGCCCGGGGGCGCGGGTGTCAAGGGGTAATTCGCCTGATCCCACAAAATGTGGGGAGCAACCCGGAAAGACCTACCACATATAGTGGGTTTCTAGGAATCGACCGGGTGGGGACTAAGCCCCGCGTTCACCGGAAGTTAACGCGACCCCGCCGGTTCCGTCCCCCTCGCCCAGTCCTCGTAGAACGAGAGCCACTCGGGGGTGGGCTCGAGAAAGCAGACCCCCATGCCGCACTCGAGCACGTGGGCGAGCTGCGGGGGCACTTTTTTCGCCCAGATCACCCGCGCCCACATGGCGAAGGTCCGGTTGGGGAACTGCATCTCGATCGAGAGGACGGTTCCCGGACGGAACACGCTGTTTGTTTGGAGGAAGAGGCCGGTCCCGGAAACGTTCTTCGTGAAGGCGGTCTTGGTCGGGGCCCCCTCGCCGAAACGGACCATGACTCGCCGCTTCGCGCGGTGGGTAATCCGTTTTTCGCCCCGCTCCCCCGCCTCCTGCCAGCGTTTCGCGGGTTTCCCGGTTGCCACGGTACCTCCCGGCCCACCCCTTGCCCGACCGTGACCGGAATATGGGTTCGTCGGAACGGCGGCGCAACGAGGCGTCCGTTCGACGATCCGTCATCGCCCCCGGTTTCCGAGCACGATGCGCGCGTTCCGGACCATTCCGTCCCAGCGGGCGCGCATCAGCGAAGTTCCGGAAAAGCGCGAGCGAAAGGCCGCTTCGTCCATCCCGGCGACCGCCTCGGGGTCGAGCCCGCGGAGATCGTCCCGGCGATCGAAGCGCTCCGAGGGCGCCGGAACCGCGAAGCGGCGGTTCCAAGGGCAAACGGTCTGACAATCGTCGCACCCGAAGATCCAGTCGCCGATCTCTCGGTGCCGTTCCTCGGGGATGGCGCCGCGGTGCTCGATCGTCCAATAGGAGATGCAGCGGCGGGAGTCGACGACCCCCGCCTCGACGATCGCTCCCGTCGGACAGGCTTCGAGGCAGGCGGTGCAGCTCCCGCAGAAGTCGTCGTGAGGACCGGGATCGGGCTCGATCTCGGCGGTCGTGAGGATTTCCGCGAGAAGCAGCCACGATCCGAATCGCTTCGAGATCAGGTTCGCGTTCTTCCCGATCCAGCCGATGCCCGCCCGCTCTGCCCACGCCCGCTCGAGGAGCGGCCCGGTGTCGACGAACGCGCGCGCCGTCTCTCCCGTACTCTCCCCGAGCCACGCGGCGAGGTCCTTCGCGCGGCGCCCGAGCACCTTGTGGTAGTCGCGCCCTCTCGCGTAGAGGGCGACCCGGGCGCGGCCGGGTGGCGCCGCCGCTTCCTCGGGTCCCGGCCAGTAGTTCGCCGCGACGACGACGACGCTGCGACAGCCGGGCAGGAGGTGCTCGGGGTCGGCGCGCGTCTCGGCATGCCGCGCCATCCACGCCATGCTCGCGTGGTAGTCGCGCCGGAGCCACGCGGCGAGCGCCTCCGCGTCCCGCTCGAGCCGCCCGGCCCTCGCGACGCCGCAGAGGTCGAATCCCAGCGCATGCGCACGGTCCTTGAGCGGCCCCGCGTTCATGGCTCCCGAAGCCCCGCGCGGCTCGCCGCCCACAAGACTTGACGCGCGATTCCGCGGACGATCCTCGTGTCCCCCGCCGTGAGTCCGGCCCGGCCCAGGATCCGGCGGATCCGGCGCATCATCCCCTCCGCCGTCTCGGCGTGAAGGAACCCGATCGCGAGAAGGGCCCCCTCCAGATGGGCGTACATCGCCTCCCGCTCCTCGTGGGAGGCCACCGGTTCATCGACGGTCTCGACCGCCGAACCTTCGAGGGCAAGGCGCAGCGTGTAGGCGCAGAGGAGGACCGACTGGGCGAGGTTGAACGACGGGTAGTCCCCGGCGTGGGCGAAGCGGACGAGATGGGTGCAGCGGTCGAGCTCGGCGTCCTCGAGGCCGCGGTCCTCGCGGCCGAATACGAAGGCGATCTCCCCCGCGACCGCGAGCGCGGCGATCTCCGGAGCCAGGACGTCGAGTCGGTAGTGGGGCTTGCGTTGCTTTCCGACGAGGGCGGAGGTTCCGAAGACCGCGCCCGTACCCGCGAGCGCGGAGTCGAGGGTCGAGTGGACGCGCGCGGCCGTGAGGACGTCCGCCGCGTCGACGGCGAGACGAAGCGCGTCGTCGTCCCGCGCATCGCAGCGCGGCCGGACGAGGTCGAGCCGCGAGAATCCCAGGTTCTTGATCGCCCGCGCCGCGGCTCCCACGTTCGCGGAGGTTTGCGGCTCCACCAGCACGAAGCGCGCGCGAGAGCCGCCCCCGTCCATCCTCACTGCCTCGTGGCGGGGTAAACCCCGTCCGGCTGGATGAACACGACCTCCTTCGCCGGGCCACTCTCGGGAACCGTGAAGCGAAGGCTGTACCCTTCCACGACGGTCAATCGGAACTCGTCGGGGCCGGAGGGTTCGAGGTCGTACGCCGGCTGGCCGGGCACGCGCAAGACCAGGCGGTCCCCGCGCACCTCGACCGAAACGACCTGGCCGGGAAGGACGTACGCGCCGGCGAGGCGCGCGAGGTAGGCCGGGTCTTGCAACTTCTTGTCGACCTTTCGTCGGAACACGATCGGCTCGACGAAGGGTTCGAACGGCGATTCCAGTGCGGTCAACCGGCCGGCCGCGTCGGTGAGGAAGGTGATTCTGAGGTTCTCGGGAATCACCTCGTCCTTCCGGTCTGCCTCGACGTTCCAGGTCTCGTAGTGCCAGTGAGCGAGGGGCAGACGCATGCCGTGGTAGCGCGCGACGAGGCCCCCTTCGACCTCCTCGATTGCCACGGTCCCGTACCCCGGATGGGCGTACTCGCCGGCATAGGCGGAAAGCGGATGGGCCGGCTTCGTTCCCTCCACCCGGAAACGGGCCTTGTTCTTTTCGGCCTCCTTCCCGAACGCTTTCGCGGCGTCGCGCTTGCCGGCCGCTTCCGCGATCCAATCCTTCGCCTCGAAACCGAAGATACGGTCGGCGACGGTGAATGTGACGAGTCCCGGGAGGGGATTCCCGTTCCGGTTCGTGAGAACGGCGACGCCGACCGCGTCCCTCGGGAAGAGCGTGACGAGGGCCGAGAAGCCGTCGATGTTCCCGCCATGGTGGACCGTCCACTTGCCACGCCAGCTTTCGGTGAACCACCCCATGGCGTACGACATCGGGGAGCGCTCGGCCTCGTCCGGAATCGCGGCGATCGCCATTTGCGGGGTGTGGAGCTCGCGGAGCGTTCCTTCCCCCAAGACCGTCTTCCCCTCGATCTTCCCCCCGCCGAGGTTCATGAGCATCCACCGGGCGAGGTCGTCGGCGCAGGAGTTGATCGAACCGGCGGGGCCCATCACGGTGATGGGGCGGAACGGGATCTTCACGATCGCGTCGTCCTTCTCCTGATAGGGGAGGGCGTGGTCGTCGTCCCGCTGCGAGACGGCGACGTCGAAGTTCGAGCGCGTCATGCCGAGCGGGTCGAGCAGGCGCTCGCGAACCGCCTCCTCCCAACTCTTCCCGGTGAGGACCTCGGTGAGGTACCCGGCCGTCAGGAACATCAGGTTGTTGTACTGCCACAGCTCCCGGAGGTCCTTGTTCGGGGGGAGGAAGCGAAGACGCCGCACGAGATCGGCCCGCGTCGTCGTCTCGTCGCCGTACCAAACGAGATCGTGTCGCGGAAGGCCCGAGCGGTGCGTGACCATGTCGCGTGGGGTCAGGTGGCTCGAGGCGTGCTCGTCGTGGAGGGCGAAGCCGGGGATGTAGGACGCGACCGGCTCGTCCCATTTCACTTTCCCCTCGTCCACGAGGGTCGCGAGCGTGGCGGCGGTGAACGCCTTCGTGGCCGAGCCGATCGCGAAGAGGGTCCTCGACGTCACCGGCTTCCTCCCTTCGACGTCGCGCAGGCCGTACCCTTCGGCCAGGACGACCTGCCCGTCGACGACGACGGCGAGAGAGAGGCCGGGGACCTTCCAGTCGGCGAGCGCGGCGTCGATGACGGCGCGGATCCCCTCGAGCGATCTCGCGGCCTTGGCGGCCCCGTTCTCGCCGCTCGTGAGGGAGAACGGGAATGCGGCGCCCGATTGGATGAAGGTGCCGGAGATCGACTTTCCGTCCTCCGCGAAGGTCCCCTGGAAGGTCGGGGCCCCTGGGACCCCCTGGATCGCGAAGTAGGCACGGTTCCCCTCGATTTTCACGTTTTCGAGGGGGAGATCGCGGGCCATCTGCGCCGGGATCGAGATGTCTCCCGCCCACCCGTCCCCCGCGGGACGGAAATCGAGGTCGACCTCGAGCTTCCCGGTCGGGAGCTCGATCGTCCCTTCCCAGTGCCCTTCGAGCGACGGGGAGGTCGAAGATCCCGGAACGAGGAAGACGGAAATGACGAGGAGGGCGACGAAACGGGTCCTTCGGGCCATGGCGGTTCCTCCAGTGGGTCCGACCCCGATCCTACACGGGAGCGGTACGATCCTCCGACCGGAGGTCCGCGTGAAAGTCCATGCCGTGGTCGGGGAAGGGCCCCTCGTCGCGAAGCTCCCGGGGATCGCGGGGGGAACCGGCCTTTACCGGGAAGAGGTCGGGGCGGTCGCCCGCGCGGGGTTTCGCGTCGCCATGGTCGACCTCGCGGGGGACCGGTGGGACGATCCGGCCCCGGAGCCGCTCTCTTGGGATTTTCTGAGCCGGGAGTCGCTCCGCGGTCTCGACGCGCTCGGCGCCGACCGCGCGATCTTCTGGGGAACTTCGTTTGGCGCGATGATCGCGCTCGCCGTGGCCGCCCGGGCCCCTTCGCGGGTCGCCGGGCTCGTCCTCTCCCTCCCGCCCGATCCCACTCACCGGCCGCTGCTCTGGACCTCCGCGCTCCGCTGGGCGCGACGGAGGACGAACGCCGATCGCGCCGTGCGGTTCACTTTCCTCGGAGGGTTCCTCGTGATGACCGGTTGGGAGGGGATCTGGCCGACGAGCCTCGCCCGGGCCCCGCGCTTCCTCCGAGCCGGCGTCGAGGCCCGCACGCCGTCGCGCACGGTGCGGGAGAAGATCGAGCTTCTCTGGTCGGAAGCGCCGGGCCTCCCGATTCCGGGAACCCCGACGGCGATCGTCGCCGCGGCGTGGGACTCGGTCGCGCCGCTTCGGGGCGCGCGCGCTTGGGCGTCGCGGATTCCCGGGGCGACCCTCCGCGTCGTCCGCTGCGCGGGGCACGCCGCCCCGGCGTCGCGGCCGAAGGCCTACGCCGGGGCGGTCGTGGAAGGGGTGAGGGAGGTGTTCAGGGGAGGAGCGGCTCCGCAGGGGACGACGGGCACTCCGTGACCGAGCTGATCGAACGACACCTGCAAGTGGGGCCACCGGCGTCGCACTTGCAGCAGGAGTAATAGCCGGAAGCACAGGTCACTCCGCAGCGCTTCGCCTCCAGCTGCATGCCCACGACCGGCGTCGAGACGCCGCCTCCCCCGCACTGCGTCTCGCAGCCCGTCGACCCGAGCCCCCCACCGGAGCAGTCGAGATCGGTTCCTCCGCAGTCGGAGCCGGCCGGCAGCACGAGTTCGATTTCGTCGGAGGCGGCGCTCCACAGCGGCTCGTGAAGCCCGCGGCGGTCGTGGACCGCGAGTGCGATTCCCGGAAGCATGAGGAAACCGTCGGTGTCGGCCGAACCTTTTCCCCACTCCGTCGGCTCCGTGACGAGGAAACGGAGATGGCGTCGCCCGTCCAGCGAGGAAACGCGGAGGGCAGACTCGGTGACTTCGACGACCCCGTCGATCTCCTCCTCGACGAAGCGGGAAGGCAGCGGGCCCGAAGGTGCGAAGAGGTAGAGGCGATCGGTCAGGCCGTCGCCGTCTCGATCCAGCGTCACGACGACTCGGCCATCCCCATCGAGGCGGACGGCGGCTCGCCCCTCCTCTCTCGCCGGCTCGATCGTACCTGCGCTCGCCGGGAGCCCCAGCGTCACGCACAGCAGCATCCGGATCGCATTCGCTCTCGTCATCCCGATTCTCCTCGAGGAGGATCCAGCACTCAGCGGGACCTGCACTCGAAGGAAGGTCGGTGACGGAACCGCAGAAGTCGAGAAGCGAGCCCCCGCGCCGTTGCCGCCCGGGAACGCCGGCGTCGATCAGGGAGCGACGGCGAGCAGGCGAATCCCGGGCCGGACGTGGAACTCGCGGTCGAACACATTCGCGAAGGGGAGATATCCGGGCGGCTCCGGCCCACTCTGCCCAACCCGGACCCACGCGAGTTCGCCCGGCCCGCTGCCGTCCGCGACGTCCACCCAGTCGACCCAGAGGCTTCCCCCGTGACTCCCGACACGCGGTACCGCGGGACCGGCGTGACCGGTGATCGCGACGACCTCCCGGACGAACTCGGAGCCCTCGCGCCGGGAGAGCACGATCGTCTTCGGGGTCGATCCGAACCCGAGGTCATGCGATTCGTAGACGACGCGGAGCACCGAGGCGTGGACCACGACGTCGGGACGCGATGCCTCGACCCCCGTCTCGGACACCCGGACCGGCTCCGTCCACGAGGATAGGTCGGCGGCGCCTTCGACGTGCCAGATCGCCCGATCTTCGCCGTCGGTCGCATACACGAGGTGAATCGTCCCATCGGCGTCCGCGGCGAGCGAGGGATCGATCTCGTCCGCGATCTCACCCGCGACCACGACGGGCTCGGTCCACGCCCCGTCGTGAAAGCGGCTGATCACAACGTCGAACGTGCCGGAGAGATGACGTGCCCACGCGACGATCGGCTCGCCGGTCAGCGGGTGGATGAGAGTCGCGGGAGCGCCATCCCCCGAGGTCGAGCCGTTGGGGTTCAACGGGATCGCCCCGGAGTGCGTGTACCGCTGCCAGATCTGCGGGAACGGGTCGGGAGCGTCGCCGATGATCGAAACCACGAGCCCGAAACGACCCGATCCGGTCCCCGGCGGACCGAAGGGGATCGCGACCTCGGCCCAGCCTGCCTCCGCGAGGACGAACCCGACGAGACAGACGAACAAAGCGACGCGCCGCCTCATGACTCCCTCCCGACGCTCTCGCGGAAGGCTTCCGCCTCGGGGAGATCTTCCTCGATCTTCCCCAGGAGCGCGCGCAAAGAACGCTCGTTGGTCCGCGCGGCGGCGCCGTCTCCCCTTCGCTGCGCGATCCTCCAGAGCAAGTAACAGTTGCGGAACACGATCGCGTGATACTCGCGGGGCCGGGCGATGGCATTCGACCGTATCGCGCAGCGCTCCGCCGCCTCGAGTTGCCCGCGCCGGTGCTCGAGCTTCGCGAGGTGGGCGAGCGCGAGCGCTTGCTGGCGATGGAATCCGCCCGATTCGGCCGTGACGAGCGCGCCCTCGAGCGTGTGGCGTGCCTCGTCGAGCGCACCGTCCTCGAGCAGGATCTCGCCGAGAACGACACGGGCACGGCAAGCCTCGAACGGATCGGGGAGCCCCTCGTACCGCCGGCACGCTTCCTCGAGGCACGCCCGCGCCTCCGAGAGGCTCGCGACCTCGGTCAGCACCTGGCCCCGGGTGCTCGCGAGATCGGCGAGGAGTCGCTCGTCGGCGCCTCCCTCCGCCGCCTCGCGCGCCGCCTGCTCGAGCCCCCACATCGCGGGCATGAGCCGGCCGAGCTTCCACGAGGAGAAAGAAAAGAAGTGGAGGGCGACCAACCGCTCGCGGGTCGAGAGCGCGTCAAGGCCGAGGAGTTGTTCGCATTCGAGCTTGGCGGTCTCGTAGCGTCCGAGGTGGACCAAGCAGTTCACCACCTGGAGCCGCAGCTCGGGATCGTCGCTGCGGCCGTTCGCCGCCGCGCGCTCGAGAAGGGCGTGATAGAGGACCATCGCGTCTTGGTAGAGGCCCTGCGTCCGGAGGCGGCGGGCCTCGGCACGGACCTCCTCGTCGGTGCGGTCGCCCACGGCCGGCGTCGCGGCCCTCCGCGCCTCGATCTCGTACCGCTCCGCCAGTGTCGCCATGGGCACGCCGTAGATTCGGCCGAGGGCGTGCAGGCGCGGAAAGGTCGGTAGCGCCTGCCCGTTTTCGATCCGGGACAGGTGCGATTTCGTGACGCGTTCCGGAAACTCGACGGACATTTCCTCGACGGCGTCGAGCGAGAGCCGTCGGGCTTCTCGGATGCGTCGCAAGTACGCTCCGAATTCCCGGCTCCCGGTCGGCGCGCTTTCTTCCTCTCCCACCGTCGCCCCCCCACGGCCGGCGAGAAGCGGGGACGGCCCCGCCGGCCATGCGATGTAAGAAATAAACCGCGAACCGGGTTTCCGAACCGCAAGGAATTCAGAAAGTGGGTTTCCGATCTGCAACCCCCCGACTCGATCCCAACCGGACAGGTCAGACCAGGTTCCGATCGTTCCCGGTCGAGGAACGACGGCCGCCACCGACTCGACGTACGACGCGAAGGCTCGCTTCCGCGAGATCCTCCGGACGGGCCGGACGGGCCAGCACCTCCGGGAGGCTGCTGGGCGTCGGGCCTCGACTCGAGGATCGGATTCTCGTCCCGCCTTGCTGTTCCGGTAATCCGGAATGCCTCCAAGCCACTTTCCGATGCCGCCGCGCGATCCGCGCGATGTCGCGGCGTCATCTCTCGAAAGTTCACCGTTCCTCGCTTTTTCGATCGGGGTATAGAACAACGAATGAGGTTCCTGACCCGGTCGGTCCTCGCCTTCGCACCGGCCCTGATGCTCGGGCTCTACGCGGCCTACCCGATGCTCGCGTTCGTCCCGTGGATCGCCTTGGTGCCGTGGGTCGTTCTCTACACCGGCGATCCCACGGAGCGAGTCCCCTGGTCCTGGTACTTCGCGGGGGCCTTCGCCGCCTGGATCCTCCAGTACCCCCAGGCGTGGAAGTTCGGTTGGTACGCGCCGATCGTCATGGGGCTCGTCTGCCTCCCGTGGTGGCTCCCCTTCGCCCCGGTCCTCGCGCGCCTCCACGGGACGCTGCGGTTGCCGCGATCCCTCGCGGTCGCCCTCGCTTGGACCGCGCTCGAGTGGCTGCGCGGCCGCGGGTTGGACGTCGTGCTCACCTCGGGTCCGGACGAGTCGGAGCGCGCGGTCTGCGCAGCCCTCGCGGGCGCGCCGGGCGTGACGAATCTTGGCGGGCAGCTGTCCTTTGCGGCGCTCGCGGGGCTGATGCGCGGCGCGCGCCTGTACGTCGGCC
>CAZVOE010000079.1:0-14329 GCA_964628935.1 uncultured Acidobacteriota bacterium | reverse complement strand
CTGCACGGTCGCGCACTTCGACCTCTACCGGATCGGTTACTCGCAGGCGCGCTTTCCGATCCTCGTGCAGTACGCCGATCTCACGGGGGTGTACGGCGTCACCTTCCTCGTCGCCGCGGCGAACGGCTGGCTCGCCGACTGGATCTTCTCGGCGCGGGAGCGCGGCTGGCTCGGCGCGCTCCGGGCGCCTCGCGTGCGGTGGGGGGCCGCAGCGATCCTCGCGTCGACCGCCGTGCTCTCGTTGTACGGGGCGTGGCGGATGGCGGGGGTCCGGCACGAGCCGGGGCCGACGCTCGCCCTCGTCCAGCCGAACCTCCCGCATTCGGCCGACAACATGATCGAGGTTCACGTCTCGCAGCTTCTGATGACCGATCGGGAGGTCCCCGCCGGGAAGGCGGACCTGATCGTCTGGCCCGAAAACGCGATCCTCGACGACATCCGGCGGGAAGGGGCCTATCTCGAGGACCTCGGCCTCCTCGCCCGCGAGAAAGGAGCGTGGTTCGTCGTCGGAGCGCTCGGGAATCGCAAGGACCGTCCCGGACTGACCACCAACGGCGCGTGGCTCGTCGATCCCGAGGGGACGATCCGCGGGGAGTACCAGAAGCAACTCCTCTTCCCGTGGAGCGAGTACATCCCCGGCGACGCGTTTCTCGGACGTTGGCTTCCCGCCGTCCAGCGCGCCCAGCGGTACATCACGCGCCTCGGGTGGGGGTTTCAGCCGACCGGAACGCCCGGCGACCGGATGGAGATCCTCCAATTCCCCTGGCGGGACCGGATCGTGCGGATCGCCCCGCTCATCTGCGTGGAGAATACCTACCCTCCCCTCCCCGCCTCCGCCGGACTTCTCGGCGCCGACTTCTTCCTCAACATCACGAGCGAGGGGCTCGTCGGCGGGCCGGTGCAGGAGCAGCTCTTGCGGATCGCGATGCTCCGCGCGATCGAGAACCGCATGGCGTACGTCCGAGTCGGAAACACCGGAATCTCGGGGGTCATCGACGCGGTCGGGCGCACGACGGCGATCCTCCGCGGGGAAAACGGGAACACGATCAACACCCCGGGGATCCTTCTCGCGGAAGTGCCGATCTCGAACGCCCCGAGAACCCTTTACTCCAGGAGTCGCGACATGTTCGTCAAGGCGATCGTGCTGGCGACCGCTCTCCTCTTCCTCGCGAGCTACTTCAGGCATCTCCGGCGCGCCGTGGCGGCGCTCGCGGTCCTCGCGCTCGCCGCTGGGTGCGCATCTCCCCCGTCGATCGAAGGACCGGAGAACCGGGTTTCCGAGAACCTCGACCGCGGCCGTCGCGCGGTCGCCTCCGGGAGGATGACGGAGGCGGTCGAGTCTCTCGCGGGCGCTTGCGCGACCGAGCACGGATGCCGGGAAGCGATCCCGCTCCTCCTCGAGGCCTACGCGAGGAGCAAGAGGGACGACGCGGCGGTGCTCCTGTTCGGGGCGATCGCGGACCGCTATCCGGCGCTTCGCCCCGAGGCGCTCGCGTCGAAGGGGTTCTTCCTCGAACGGACCCACGACCTCGAAGCGGCGAGAGAGGCGTACGCCGCCGCCCTCGAGGAGTCTCCCACCGCCCCGCTCTACGAGAAGCTCGGCCGTCTGCTCGCGAGGATGGAGCGGCTCGACGAGTCGGTCGCCGTCCTCGAAACGGGACTCGACCGTTTCACCGAGAACCGCGGCCTCCGGCTCGCGCTCGGCCGGACGCTCCGCGAGCGCGGCGATCACGCGGAAGCGGAGCGCGTGCTCTCGACGCTCGTCGAAGACCAGCCGGATCTCGCGCCCGCCTGGGCGCAACTCGGCTGGACGCGGCTCGCTCGGGGCGACGCGCGGGGCGCCGAGGAGGCGCTCCGCAACGCGCTGCGCGCCGACGCTCCGTCGAACGAGGCGAGATACCTCGTCGCGAAGCTCGCCCTGCTCCGCGGAGACGACGGCGCGTTCGAGGAGATGGTGAAGGAGATCCGGAAGCTCGCGCGCTAGTGCGCCTCGTCCCCCGCCCCTTCGGCGGTCGGCCGGGTCTCGCGGGGGGCGCGCTCGACCCCCGCGATCTCGGGAATCGCCTTCGACGTTCCGGCCCCCATGTCCGAGAACTTCCGCGCGGAGACGAGGACGCGCGTCTCGAACGACCCGACCGCGAGGTTGTAGTTTCCCACCGCCTTGTCGAGCGCACGGCCGAGGTTGTCGAGGTGCTCCGTCATGACGCGGAGGCGGTCGTACAGCTCGGCGCCCAGGTCGCGGATCGCCTGCGCGCTCTCCGCGATCTTCTCCTGACGCCAACCGTAGGCGACGGCGCGCAAGAGCGCGATCAATGTGGTCGGGCTCGCAGGGATGACCCCCTGGTCGACGCCGTACTCGATCAGGGAGGGATCGCGCTGCATCGCGGCGCCGAAGAACGACTCGCCGGGGAGGAACATGACGACGAACTCGGGACTCTCGTCGCGCTGGCGCCAATACCTTCGGCTCCCGAGCTCCGCCATGTGCTCCCGCACCCTCCGCGCGTGGTCGTCGAGGTGCTTCGCGCGGGCCGCCTCATCCGCGGCCGCCGTCGCCTCGAGGAAGGACACGAGGGGGACCTTGGCGTCCACGAGGATCGACTTCCCGCCCGGAAGGTGGACGAGCAGATCCGGCCGGAGCGTTTTCCCTCCCTCTCCCTCGACGACCGGCTGCTCGAGGAAGTCGCACCGGTCGACCATCCCCGCGAGCTCCACGACGCGCCGCAGCTGGATCTCCCCCCAGCGCCCGCGGACGTCGGGGGTCCGGAGCGCCTTCACGAGGTTCCCGGTCTCGGACTGGAGCTGGACCTGGGTCTGGATGAGGGAGCGCACCTGCTCGGTGAGCGTGGCGTAGGCCCCGGCCCGTTCCTTCTCGACCTGCTGGATCTGCGCCTCGACCTTCCGAAGCGCCTCGTCGACGGGTTTGACGAGCCCTTCGATCGCCTTCGTCCGGGCGTCGAGGTCGCCGCGCGCCGCCTGCTGGAACTCGCCGAGGGAGGCCTTCGCGAGGTCGAGGAAGGCCTGCTGGTTGCTCTTGAGCGCCTCGGCGGAGAGGGCCTGAAAGGCCTCGCGCAATCTCCCCGACGCGTCTTCGAGGAGCGCGCGCTGTTCCGCCGCGGCGCGCTCCGCCGCGGCGATCTCCGCCTCTCGCCGCGCCGAAAGCTCGCGCAGGCGCGAGGCTTCCTCCCGCAGGCGCTCGAGCTCGGCGGTGAGCGCTGCGAGGGCGCGCTCCTTTTCCTCGATTCGGGCGTCGCGCGCCGCGAGATCGCTCGCGAGGGCCGAGATCCGGCGGAAGGCGAGGAGGCGGCCCGAGAGGAGGCCCAGTAGGAACCCCGCCGCAGCAGCGAAGAGTAAGGAAAGGGCATCCACGGGGAGAGGATAGCGTGAGCGGACGAACGGAAGAAATCGCTTGACGCCCCCCCCCCCCAATTGGAATAGAAGACCAGGCATCGTGACCGCGGGCCATTCCACCGCGGAAGGAGGATCGCGATGCCGTTGAAGCTTACCTTCCGTTTCCTCTTGGGTCCGTTGCTTTGCGTCGGCGTAGCGGCGGCGGACGAGCCGGTGACGGTCGTACAAGTCGTTCATCCCGTTTCGATGGGGTTCACGACGAGCACCGCGGTGGAGAACGACGAATTGCGCGTCTGGCTGACGGAGGGGTACCCGATTGTATTCGCCCGAAACTTGAGGACGACCCTCAACTGGACGATCTCCACCAGTTCTGACGCACAGAATGCCTACATGAACATGAACGCACCGAGCGCCGGGGAGTTCGGATCCAAGACATGCTGCGAATTCGACTGTACTCAGGTCCCTCAGGGTCTCTCCGTCTCGGGATACTGCACACGCCCGTCCGGGGGGTGCGAGCTCTGTGTGCTCGAATGCGCCGACGAGTGGGTCGAGTGTCCCGCTGGAACGACGGAGCAGAAGGTTTTCGGGCCCTGAACAAGTTGTGCCGAGGCGGTTTGGGAGGGCCACAGAGACCATGAGGCGTCCGACGAGTCCCGCGAACGCGAGGAAAGTCGCCTCACCGCTCCTTCGGCTCGCGAGTCTCGCTCTTCCCTGGATTGCACTCAGCTCCTGCCAGTCGCTGAAGTCCGTTCCAGAGCCTTCGCCCACTTGGGAGGAACCGACTTGTCGCTACGTTCGCGAGATGATCGAGAGGCAGGCGTCCGGTCTCCAGGTGGTCCGCTGCGCGGCGATCGAAGAGACGGCGATCTCGATCCCCCTCCTCGAAGAGGATCAGCCGACCTGCGCCTCCTCACGAGTGCGGGCGGACGGTGATTGGCATCAAGAGGTCGGTGTCCTTCCGTTCGTCCTTCGAGACGCCTCGGAGAGCGGGACGGGAGGCCGGACGGTGTCCCCTCCCCCCGGGCTCTCCCTTCGATTCGTTCGAGCCGGAGTGGCTCCGGCGCTCGGTTGCGACATGGACGTCGAACGGGCCTATTTCGGTCATCCGCTGTTGGGTTTCGTGGCAGCCTTTGACATCTCCGGCACGGAACTCTGGAGGCTCGACATCCCCGAGTTCGAGACGGTCGTCGACCGAGCCGACCCGTCGAATGCCGACCATCTCGTTGCGCTCCTTCAGCAGCAAGGGTCGTTACTGCTGCGCGTCGTGCCGAGCGGAACTCGTATCGCCGTCCAGTATCGTCACCACGGACAGCGGTGGCACTTGATCGTCCATCGAACCGGGAGGATCGAAGGACGGATCGGACCGTGGGACGCTTTCATCAAGTCAGTGACCATGGAAGGGTGGACCTTCGTCTTCCGGCGGGCCTCAACGCTGGATGCGCCGACCGAAGAATGGTATGAGGTCGAACTCCGTCAGGGCGAGAGCCCGACGGATCTCTTCGTCGAGCATGCCCTCGCGGCCCTGATGCCGTATCCCGACGACCGGACGTACGTTTGGAGATCGTGTGACCCGGGCAATCCGATCCTGCGGCAGATGTTGGGCGCTCGCTTCGACCCGAGCATGGCGCGCCTCGCTTCCGCGGTCGGTCGCAGTCTCGGACCTGACTGGTTTCTCCTCAAGGTCAATCGGGGCGCGCTCGCCTCTCTCTTGGCGAAACCGGCTGCGCGTTCTCCGGAGTGGAGGGCAGCGGTTCGACGCGCTCTTCTGGACGCGGGGACCGACGTCGATGTCGTTCGAGAGTGGTTGCGAGGCCAGAGGGGAAGCGAGCCGCCTCCCCAACCGGTTGAACCGCTCGCCGCGCGGTCCCGGCCGTGTGCGGAGGGGCGGCTTCGTCGGGGCGGGAACCGCGCAACCGACCGAAGGTCGGCTCCCGGGGTTCAGCCGCGTCGATGAGCGGGCACGTCGCAGCGCCTCGACGTCGACCAGCCTGGAGAAAGTCCGCGACGAGGTTCACGACGTGCGGCGGATTCCGGAGCACCAACGCTTCGCGAGGAAATGCGGCCGCGACCCGACCGACTGCCCCCCGGCTCCCGTGATCGGACGCCGCGAGGGATGGCCCGACTGGAGGGAGACCGGTCTTTCTCGGGGCCCTTGCGCTTGAAAATTTTTGTGCGAACATTTCACCTGCAATGACGCACCCCGCCCCCGCGCGCTCCCCCTCCTCGGTGCTGACGAAGGCCGTCCTCCGCGCGGCGGAAGCGCTCGGGGTGAACCAGAAGGGGCTCGCGCGGATCCTCGGAGTGAGCGAGGCGACCGTTTCGAGGCTCGGCCGGACGAAGGTGCTCGATCCCGACACGAAGGAGGGAGAGCTCGCCCTCCTCTTCGTCCGCCTCTTCCGGAGCCTCGACACCCTGGTCGGAGGAGACGCGGCGAAGGCCCGCGCGTGGCTCGTCGCGCCGAACCCGCACCTCGGAGGAGTCCCCGCCGAACGGATCGCGACCGTCCCGGGGCTCGTCGATGCCGTCGGCTATCTGGACGCGCTGCGCGGGAAGCTCTAGGGTCCGCGCCCTCGCGGCGCGCCCCTTCCGCCTCGTCGAGGCGCAGCACCTGACGTCCACGCGCAAGCTCGTCGACAGCGCGGAAGAGCAGGCGCAACTCGAGGCGCTCCTCGAGCGCGCGAAGCCTCCCCTTCCGGCAGGCCCCGAGTTCGAGGGGCCCCACTTCCTCCTCACGACCTCGTTCCGGTACCCACCGCTGCGCCACGGCTCGCGCTTCGCGACCCGCTTCGAGCGGTCGCTCTGGTACGGTTCGAGGGAGCGGCGAACCGCCTTCGCGGAGGCGGCCTATTACCGCCTCGTCTTCCTCGAGGGAACCGAGGCGGATCTCGGCCGGCTCCAGGTCGAGGTCTCGGTCTTCCGGGTCGGCGTGCGCACGCGGCGCGGGGTCGACCTGACGAAGCCTCCCTTCGACGCGGAGCGCGGGCGCATCGCCTCCCCGGTCGCATACGAGGACAGCCAGGCGCTCGGCGCGGCGATGCGCGAGGCGGGAGTCGAGGCGTTCCGTTACCCTTCCGCGCGCGACCCGGAAGGGGGCGTGAACGTCGCCCTCTTCACGCCGAAGGCCTTCGCGGCGAAGCGGCCGGACTCCCTCGAAACCTGGTCGTGCGTCGCATCGCGGGAACGGGTCGAGTTCCAGCGGAAGGATTTCTTCGAGCGGGCTTCGACCGCTTTCCCGCGCGAGGCCTTCCTCGTGAAGGGGGCCCTCCCCGCCCCCGCACCCTGACTTTGCGCGGCCGCAGCCGGTCTGAGATCATGCCCGGCTGCAAACCGAGGAACCGATGGGCACGAAACCGCTCGGGACGCTCTTCCTTCTGGTCGTCCTCCTCGCCGTCGTCGCGGGCGGCTGGTGGTTCTGGCAAAGCCGCTCCGAGAACGACGACGAGCCGAAGTACCGGACGGAGAAGGTCGACCGCGGTACGGTCCAGGAAACGGTGAGCGCGACGGGGGCGATCTCGGCGGTGACCACCGTCCAAGTCGGGAGCCAGGTCTCGGGGATCGTTTCGCGCCTCCACGTCGACTTCAACAGCCCGGTCCGGAAGGGCCAACTCCTCGCGGAGCTCGACCCGACGCCGTTCCAGGCCTCGCTCGACCAGCGCAGGGCCGACCTCTCACGAGCCGAGGTGCAGTGGCGTCAGGCGGAATCCGAGTTCCGCCGTGCCGCGCGCTTACTCGCTCTCGGGCTGATCCCCGAGGCCGAATACGACGCGGCGAAAGCCGACTTCGAGGCCGCCGAGGCGCAGGTGGAGCAGGCCCGCGCGGCCGCGCGCCAGGCCGAGGCGAACCTCTCGTACACGAAGATCCACTCCCCGATCGACGGGGTCGTCGTCGACCGGCAATACGACGTCGGGCAGACGGTCGCCGCCTCGTTCCAGGCCCCCACCCTCTTCACGATCGCCCAGGACCTCACGAAAATGCAGGTCCAGGCCGACGTCGATCAGGCGGACATCGGCCGCGTCTCGGTGGGCCAGAAGGCGCGCTTCACCGTCGACGCCTATCCCGGTGAGGAGTTCGAGGCGGAGATCTCCCAGATCCGCCTGAACGCGACCGTCAACCAGAACGTCATCACCTATCCGGTCATCCTCACGGTGGACAACCCCGGCGAACGACTCCGCCCGCAGATGACCGCGAACGTCACGATCGTCGTCTCGCGCTGGGAGAACGCGCTCCGCGTCCCGAACGCCGCGCTCCGCTTCCGTCCGGTGGAAGTCGACGCGGGGGCGCCGGCGGCCTCCGCTCGATCGAGCGCGCGCGCCGCCGCCGACCTCGCCGGGACCGTCGGGAAAGGAAAGACGAAGGGTCCCGCCGAGGCGATGAAAGCGCTCGAGGCCGCTTCGACCCCTTCGTCCCCGCCGCTTCCGCAGGCGGTTTACGTGCTGGGCGAAGACGGCGAGCCGAAACGGACGCCGGTCCGCGCCGGAGCGACCGACGGGCGGTACACCGTGGTGTTGGCGGGCGAACTGCGGGAGGGCGACGCCGTCATCACCGGCCTCGCGACCGCGAAGTCGGAGTTCACGGGAGGCTTCCCGGGAGGCGGGGGGCCGGGCCGGAGATTCTGATGCCCGGCCGGCCGCTCGTCGACATCCGAGATCTCGTGAAGATCTACCGCCTCGGAGAGGTCGAAGTTCGAGCGCTCGACGGGCTCACGCTCACGATCGACGGGGGGGAATTCGTCGCGGTCATGGGGGCCTCCGGCTCCGGAAAGTCGACCTTCATGAACATCGTCGGGTGTCTCGACCGCCCCACCTCCGGCTCTTACTTCCTCGACGGGGTCGATGCCTCGTCCCTCGATGCGAATGCGAGGGCCGAGGTCCGGAACGGCAAGATCGGCTTCGTGTTCCAGTCGTTCAATCTCCTCGCGCGCACCTCCGCCCTCGAGAATGTCGAGCTTCCCCTTCTCTACGGGGCGGGGGCGATCGGCGCCCGCGAACGGCACGAGCTGGCGATGGAGGCGCTCCGGCGGGTCGGCCTCGGCGGCCGGGAGCGGCACCACCCCTCGCAACTCTCGGGAGGCCAGCAGCAACGGGTCGCAATCGCCCGCGCCCTGATCTCGAACCCGCCGCTGATCTTGGCCGACGAGCCGACGGGGAACCTCGACTCCAGGACCTCCGAGGAGATCATGGCGGTCTTTCAGGATTTGAACGACCAGGGGAAGACGATCGTGCTGATCACCCACGAGCACGACATCGCCCGACACGCCAGGCGCGCCGTGGTGTTCAAGGACGGCCGCCTCGTCTCGGACGAGCCGGTCGCTCAGGTGCGCGTCGCGGCCGCGACGGCCTGAAAGGAGACCCGATGCGCGTTGCGCTTCTGAGATCCGGGAACATCGTCCGGGTGGGGATGCGGGCGATCCTCCGCAACAAGCTCCGCTCGTTCCTCACGATGCTCGGGATCGTGATCGGCGTCGCCTGCGTGATCACGATGATGGCGGTCGGCCAAGGGGCCTCGTCGTCGATCCAGGAGAACATCCGTTCGCTCGGTACGAACTTCATCATGGTCTTCCCCGGCGCCACGACGCAGGGCGGAGCGCGGATCTTCGGTCAATCGACGTTGACCGAGGACGACGTCGAGGCGATCCGGGAGGAGTGCCCATCGGTCGCCTACGTCTCCGCAGGGGTCCGCACGGGAGGGCAGGTCGTCGCCGGCGAGTTCAACTGGTCGACCCAGATCTTCGGCGCCGACGTCGATTGGACCTTCATCCGCGCGTGGAACGTGCAGGACGGCTACTTCTTCACGGAGTCCGAAGTCCGAGGGAGCGCGCAGGTCGCCGTGCTCGGGAAGACCGTCGCCGACAACCTCTTCCCCGACGGCGGGGCCGTCGGGTCGACGGTGCGCGTGAGAAACGTCCCCTTCAAGGTGATCGGGGTCCTCGAGAAAAAGGGCGGGAACCTCATGGGGACGGACCAGGACGATCAGATCCTCGTCCCCTACACGACCGTCATGAAGCGCCTCCTCGGCACCGACCGCATCGGAATCATCCAGGCTTCCGCGCTCACGCCCGATCTCGTCTCCCGCGCGGTGGAGGAGATCGACGCCCTCCTGAAGCAACGAAAGCGCGTCCGCCCGGGCCAGGACGCCCCCTTCAGCATCAGGACCCAGGACGAGATCGCCTCGACCGCGGGAGAGGCGACGAACACGCTCCGCTATCTCCTCGCGTCGGTCGCGGCGATCTCCCTCGTCGTCGGCGGGATCGGAATCATGAACATCATGCTCGTCTCGGTGACGGAGCGGACGCGCGAGATCGGAATCCGGATGGCGATCGGGGCGAAGGGCCGGCACGTCCTCGCCCAGTTTCTCGTGGAGGCTGTGACCCTCTCCGTCGTCGGTGGGGCGCTCGGGGTCGCGCTCGGCGTCGCCGCCTCCAAGATCATCGCCGCGAAGGCGGGTTGGCCGGTCCTGGTCGAGCCGCGGTCGGTCGCCATGGCGTTCGGCTTCGCGGCGGCGATCGGGATCTTCTTCGGGTTTTACCCGGCACGGAAGGCCGCGCGTCTCGATCCGATCGAGGCGCTCCGGTACGAGTAGCCGGAGCGGTCAGGGGGCCTCGACCTCCGGCGTCCGGAGCGGGAAGGTTTCCTCGACGACTTGCGCCGGCTCGACGCGTTCCCCCGCGACCGCGTGCACGGTCTTCTTGAAGAAGAGGGTGATCCCCTTCGTCTCGAGGGTCTTCCCGAACTCGATCTCGCGCGTGAACCGGTCCCGCCTCGCGACCGGGGTCCCACGGGCGTCGCGGGTCGCGTCGTACCGGATCTCCCCCTTCCACGCCGTCCGGAGCGCTCCGGCGTCCCACAGGAGCACCTCGCCGCGGCGGACCTCCACGAGGGGGTTCCGGACGTCGTCCCAGGTCGGGATCACCTCTTGATTCCCATCGCCGTCGAGGTCGAACAGTTCGACCTCCCCCCGCGTCACGTAGCCGCCGTTCTCCGCGCCGAAGTCCCGGGAGTAGAGGGGCGTGAGCGCCGCCGCCTCCCCCGCGAAGACCTCGAGGCGTACGTTCACCCCCTCGGCGTCGCTTTTCTTGCCGGTGAGGTACGTGACCATCGCGACGGTCTGCTTCTCCGTGCCGGGGACGACCTTCGCTTGAAGGACGCTCGCTCCGATCACGCGCTTTTCGGGGATCCCCATCGCGCGGTAGACGTCGAAGGCGTTCGGCTCGCGGGCCGACGCGGGAACGGCGAGCAGGAAGAGGAGGGCGGCGAGGCCCCTCACGCGCAGGCCTCTCGGGAGGCGGCGGCCTCCCGCGCCTTGCGCGCCCGGTTCCGCTCCCGGCGCCTCGCAAGCCGCGCTTCGCGCTTCGCGAGCTCCCCTTCGGCCCATGTCCAGAACGTCTCGGCGTCGTCGAAGAAGAGGTCGTACTCGAGCCCCTCGTTGAAGTAGTCGCAGGGGACTTCGGGGCTTTCCTCGTCGGGCCAGCCGTACTCGCGGCAGACCTGGGGGCGCGTCTCGTAGACGGCGCACTTGTTGTCCGGCAGGAGGTTCTTGCAGGGGGTGCGGACTTCGAGGTACCAGTCCCCGTCGTCCCGCCACACGACGACGTGCTCGTGCATCAGGTACCAGCGGATGAAGTCGTAATCCTCGCGGTCCTTCGGGGTGTCGATCTCGAGGGCGAAGTACTTGCAGCAGCGAGCCGTGCAGAGATGGCACGGGGGTCCGTCCTTCGGGTCGGGAAGGACGGCGGGGGCGGTGAGCGACTGCACGGCGACGAAGGCCGAGGCGGTCGATCGCTTCGCGCGGGCACGTGTCTCGGACAGGGGAACCTCCGATTCGGCCGGAAACGCGGTCGATTCTACCACGCTATAATCCCAGCGCCGGTCCCCGATCGAACCGGAGCCCATCATGGTCATCCACATCGCCCGGCACGTTCTCCCGATCGCCTCCCCGCCGCTCCACGATGCCGCTGTCCTCGTGGACGACGGCGTCGTTCGCGCGGTCGGCCGGCGGAAGGACGTGCTCAAGGCGGCCGGCACCGGAACGGAGATCCGCGAGCACCCCGACTCGGTGATCTTCCCCGCCCTCGTGAACGCGCACGTCCATCTCGAGCTTTCCTGGGCGGGGGGATCGCCGCTTCCCGAGGGCGGCTACATGGGATGGCTTCGCGCCTTCCTCGATCGGCGGCCGACGGTCGATCGAGAAGCGGCGCGCGCCGCCGCCGCTCGCGCGATCGCGGAGGTGGCGGCGGGAGGGACCGTCGCGGTCGGAGACGTCAGCAACGAGACCTGGATCGCCCCTCTCCTCGCAGCCTCGCCCCTCCGGGCGCTCGTGTTCCACGAGGTTTACGGCTTCCGCGCATCCGACGCCGAGGCGCGCGACGCGCAGGCCGCGGAGAGCCTCCGCACGATGGAAGCCGACCCCGCCGTCGCCTCCGCCGCGGGACGCCTCCGCTTCGCCGCGACGCCGCACGCCGCACACACGGCCTCCCCCGCCCTCCTCCGCTCCCTCGCGCACCGGGACACGCCCCTCTCGATCCACGTCGCGGAGAGCGAGGAGGAGATGGAGCTCCTCCGCGCCGGGACGGGTCCTCTCGCCGATCTTCTCCGGGAGCGCGGCCAGTGGGACGACGGATGGCGCGTGCCGGGCCTCTCCCCGGTCGCGTACCTCGATCGACTGGGCCTCCTCAGCCCGCGCACCCTCGCGGTGCACGCCGTCCATCTCGACCACCACGACCTCTCGCTCCTCCAGGCGCGCGGCGCCTCGGTCGTGACCTGCCCGCGGAGCAACAGGCGTCTCGGGGTGGGGCGCGCGCCGGTGCCGAAGCTCCTCGCCTCGGGGATCCCGGTCGCCCTCGGGACCGACTCCCTCGCGACGGGGGAGGACCTGAACCTCTTCTCCGAGATGGCGGCGCTTCGCGAGGAGCACCCGACGCTCGCTCCCGCTGCGGTCCTTCGGATGGCGACGTGGAACGGGGCGCGCGCCCTCGGCTTCGCCGGGGAGGTCGGTTCGATCGCTCCGGGGAAGCCCGCGAACCTCCTCGTCTGCCCGCTCTGGGAGCCGGGGGACGACCCGTTCGAGACGGTGACCTGGGGACCCGAGACGGTGGCACGGCTCGACGAAACTCCCGCCGAGTCGGCCCCTTGAACCTCGCCTCCACGATCGCGACGTGGGCGAGGATGGTCCGCTTCTCCCACAGCCTCTTCGCGCTCCCCTTCGCGATCGCGGGAGCGGCGCTCGCCGGGGCGGCCCACGGGATCACGCTCGGCCAGGTCGCCTGGATCGTGGTCGCGATGGTGGGCGCGCGGAACGCGGCGATGGGGTTCAACCGCCTCGCCGACCACGATCTCGACGCGCGAAACCCGCGCACCGCGTCGCGCGAGCTGCCGCGCGGGGTGCTCGGGCGGGGAGCGGTCTGGGCGGTCACGCTGGCGCTCGCCGCCCTCTTCGTCTTCGCCTCCTTCCGGCTGAACGCGCTGTGCGGATGGCTCTCCTTCCCCGCGCTCGCGACGATCTTCGGTTACTCGTTCACGAAACGGTTCACCTGGACGAGCCACCTGATCCTGGGTCTTTCGCTCGCCATGGCCCCCGTCGGCGGATGGCTCGCGGTCGCCGGAGGGTTCGACCTCGCGCCGTGGCTCCTCGGGGCCGCCGTTCTCTTCTGGGTCGCGGGGTTCGACGTCGTCTACGCCTGCCAGGACGAGGCGTTCGACCGCGGGGAGGGGCTCCACTCGATCCCGGCGCGGTTCGGGGTGCGTAGGGCGCTCGGGATCGCGCGCGGGCTTCATGTCCTCGCCTTCGTGTTCCTCGTGGCCGTCGGCTTGGCGCTCTCGCTCCACCCGTTTTACTGGGCGGGGCTCCTCGTCGTCCTCGGGCTCCTCGTCTGGCAGCACTCGCTCCTCCATCCCGAGGACCTCTCGCGCCTCGGCATGGCCTTCTTCAACGCGAACGGGATCCTGAGCGTCGTCTACCTCGCGGTCATCCTGACCTGCGTGGCACTCGGACCGGTCGGCGGCTAGCCTGTCTCGATCGGAGGGCGGGATGAGCCGAAGAATCGTCTCGGCGGTGACGGGAGCGAGCGGCGCCCTTTACGCCGTGCGCTTCCTCAAGGCGTGCCTCGAAGGGGGAGTCGAGGTCGACCTCGTCGTGAGCGAGTACGGGAACCGCCTCCTGATCGAGGAGCTCGGTCTCAACCTCAAGACAGAATCGGTCGAGGCTTGGCTCGACCGGTCGTACGGACCATCGAAGCGCGCGGGGACGATCACCCGCCACTCCCCGAACGATCTCGGATCGTCGATCGCGTCGGGGTCGCAGCGCTGGGACGGGATGACGGTGATCCCGTGCTCGATGAAGACGCTGTCGGGAATCGCGCACGGAACGTCTTCGAACCTGATCGAGCGCGCGGCCGACGTGACGCTCAAGGAGCGACGGCCCCTCGTCCTCGTTCCCCGCGAGACGCCGCTCAATCTCGTTCACATCGAGAACCTGCGCTCGGCCGCGCTCGCGGGCGCGGCGATCGTCCCCGCGATGCCCGCGTTTTACCAAAAGCCGAAGACGCTCGAGGACCTCGCGGACTTCGTCGCGGGGCGGGTGCTCTCGCTTCTCGGCATCGAGCATCGCTTGTTCGCGCCGTGGGAGGGGTGAGGAGACATCACATCCCCCCCATCACCGCCCCCAAGACCGCCGCGGGCGAGATCAGCCCCATCGCCGCCGATTTACTGTCAACCAGCTCGATGCGTGTCATCGAAGCAGGCAGGCGTGAGCGTGCCTGTGCTGCCGAGCGCATAATGCCGCCAAGCTTATTGCCCAGATGGATCGAAAAGATATGGTCATACTCACTTACAAGCCGCCGGTAGAGCTGCTCAAAAACTGGTTCGGTGACCTTGCGGAATTCGTGCCGCCAGTCCAGGGCGCCGCGCTGGGCGGTGGTGGAGCAATTGGCATACATCCAATCCATGCCGTTCTGCGCTACCAGACGGATCAGGCTCTGGGTGAGCTC
>CAZVOE010000078.1:0-14468 GCA_964628935.1 uncultured Acidobacteriota bacterium | reverse complement strand
GCGCGCCGGGGCCCCTCCCCGGCCGCACCCCAAGAGGACGCTCGAGCCGCCTGCGGACGACCTTCTCGCGCCGATCGAGCGCGCTCGCATCCGGCCGGCGATCCTCGAGGCGCCCCCCCCGCCTCCTCGCACCGCTGGCCCGCCTGCGCCCGAGTCGGCGCCCGGCCCGACTCCCGTCGTCGAGGGAATCGACGCGCTTTCCACGACCCCCTCCCGCGAGGCGCATCGCCCCGATCCGGGACCCGCGAACGACCCGGCCGCCCTCAAGCCGGGGAGATTCCCACGAGCGGATACCGGTAGTAGTTCCCGTCCCAGGCGCGGATCGCTCCCACGATCGGGAGGACGATCGCCGCGAGGCCCAGAAGGACCCAAAACAGGACCACAAACGGGATCAGGACAAGGGTCAGCCAAAGGATGGCGGTCACGGCGATCGCCAGGAAGACCGCCACGTTCAGGACGATCGACTGCTTCGCGATCGCGGAGATCACCGGGGAGTCCTTCTTGGCGATCCAGATGACGATCGGAACCACGATCCCCCCGAATGGGATCAGGTATCCCGAAAGTCCCGACAGGTGGGTCCAGGCGGCGAGCGTCCGTTCATGGGGGGCGATGACGACGGTCGGTCCGGTCACAACGGCCTCCTCCCTCGACTTGACATTCCTCAAGTTTCAGAAGTCGGAATCGGTGTCAGGATACGCGCGGGACCCTCATCGCAAAAGGAGGAATTCATGAGGAAGTTCGTCGCTGTCGCCGTCGCGATCCTGGTGGTGGTCGCCGCCGGGAGCCTGTTCGCGGAAGAGAAGAAAGCTCCGGACGAGATCGTCTACGAAGCCAAGACCGGCAAGGTGACGTTCTCCCACGCCAAGCACGTCGAGGCGGCGAAGGGCGACTGCAAGGCCTGCCACGACGCGATCTTCAAGCAGGCGAAGGGCCAGCTCGGCGACTACAAGGCCGCGATGCACAAGACCGCCGAGACGAACAAGACCGCCTGTGGCGCCTGCCACCACGAGGGAGGGAAGTCGTTCCCGTCGAAGGGCAATTGCAACAAGTGTCACGAAAAGAAGCAGTAGCCGCCTGACCTTCGGTGGGAATTCGAGCGGCCCCGGGGACCGTTCCCCGGGGCCGCTCCTTCCCCGCCCCGCTTGCCGTCGCCGCTCGGTTGCGCAGATCATGGCGCGGTGACGAATCTCTCCCTCGACCGCTCGAAGATCCGTGTGGTCCTCCTCGAGTCGATCCACCCGCGCGCCGCGGCGGTGTTCCGCGCCTCCGGATACACGCGCGTAGAGGAGCACGGCGGTACCCTCCCCGCCGAGCGGCTCCGCGAGGTCGTGGCCGATGCCCATCTGATCGGGATCCGCTCCCGCACGATCCTCGACGCCGGTGTGCTGGCGGCGGCCCCGAAGGCGATCGCGATCGGGTGCTTTTGCATCGGGACGAACCAGGTCGACCTCGAACGCGCGCGGGATCTCGGGATCGCCGTCTTCCACGCTCCCTACTCGAACACCCGGAGCGTCGCCGAGCTCGTCATCGCGGAAACGGTCCTCCTTCTTCGAGGAGTCCCCGAACGAAACGCCCTTGCCCACCGCGGGATCTGGCGAAAGGCGGTCGGAAACGCTCGGGAGACCAGGGGGAAGACCCTGGGGATCGTCGGATACGGCCACATCGGCACGCAGGTCGGGCTCCTCGCCGAGTCGCTCGGAATGCAGGTCCTCTTCTACGACATCGAGGCGAAGCTCGCCCTCGGGAACGCCCTCCCGACGCGGTCGCTCGGCGAGCTCCTCGAACGCTCGGACGCCGTCACCCTCCACGTCCCCGAGACCCCCGCGACGCGGGGCATGATCGGCGCGGCGGAGTTCGCACGGATGCGCCCCGGATCGGTCCTCCTCAACGCCTCGAGGGGGCAGGTCGTCGACGTGGAGGCCCTTGCCGCCGCCCTCGATCGAGGGCCGCTCGCCGGCGCCGCCGTCGACGTGTTCCCGGTGGAACCGACCTCCGACGACGACCCGTTCGAGTCCCCTCTCCGCGGCCGGAACAACGTGATCCTCACGCCGCACATCGGGGGAAGCACCGTCGAGGCCCAGCAGAACATCGCCGTCGAGGTCGCGGAAAAGCTCGTACGGTACAGCGACAACGGCTCGACCCTGACTTCGGTCAACTTCCCGGAGGTCTCCCTGCCGGCCCACGCCGGGAAACATCGCCTCCTCCACATCCATCGGAATCGGCCCGGCGTCCTCGCGGCCGTGAACGACGTCTTTTCGAGGCGCGGGATCAACGTGGCGGCGCAGTACCTCCAGACCACCCCCCACATCGGCTATGTCGTCATCGATGTCGAGACCGACCCGACCGGCGGGACGGCCGCACTCAGGCGCGAGCTCGCCGCCGTCCCGGGGACGATCCGCACGCGGGTTCTCTATTGAGCGCGCCGCCCTTGGACGTGCTCGTCCCGCGCGGGCGCGATCGCTTCGCCGACTACGCCGCCGGTGTCCCCCGACCGGAGGCTCGCGGGCATCCCCCCGTCAACTTCCACGCGATGGCGGCTGCGACCCGGGGTCGGTTCCATCGCACCCTCGGGACGATTCCGCCTGAGGTCCTGCACGTCCTTCTCCTCTTGCCGAGGCGGCTTCCCCGCGCGTTCCTGGCGGTGCACGCCCTGAAGCGGGGAGGACGAAAGGTCCTCGTGTCGTGGAAGGAGTGCGGGGCGCACCAGATCGCTCGGCAGATGCGGCGGCCGTTCGCGGCGTTCTGGCTCCGCCGGATCATCGCCCGGGCGGACGCGGTTCTCTGTGCTTCTCCCGCCGCCGTCGAGTTCTTCGGCGCACGCGCGGAGGCGGGGAGGCTCCTGAGCCTTCCCACGCCGTACCCGCTCGACGAGCCGGGTTGGTCGTTCGGGGGGGCTCTTTCCCGCCGAGCGGGGATCTTTCTCGGAACCAGGGACTGGGACGAACCGGCCCGAAGGCACCGGGAGGCGATCCGAGTCGCGCTCCGCGCCGCCGAGCACTCCGGCTGTCGCGTCACCGCGATCAACCTCGACGGACCGGCCGGAAGGCGTCGGTACGAAGCGCTCGGGAATGAACCCCGGCTCCGCCTCCTCGACGGCCCGCTTCCTTACCCCGCCTACCTCCGCGAGATGGCGGCCCACCGGCTCGTCGTCCAGCGCGATCGGAGCGGGGTTCCCGGCCAGGTGGCCGGCGATGCGCTTCTGTGCGGGATCCCGTGCCTCGGCGGAAACGGAATGGTCGATCGGATCGCCTTCGCGGACCTTCCGGGGGCGGACGCCTCCGACGAGGAGGTGCTCGACGCCACTCTCCGTCTTCTGCGCGACGACGCGGCGTGGACCGGCGCCATGCGATCGGCACGCATCCGCGCGGACGCCTCCCTGTCGTTCTCGGCCTTCCGCAGGATCTGGGGACAGGTCTCGGCGTCTGTCGGAGACTTGACCCTCCGCCGAGAACCCGCCTAGATTCGGGGCCGGCCGCCGATGCGAAGACTCGTCCTGTGCTCCGAATGCCGCCGACAGTACGACGCGTCCGGTCTCGAGGTGGGCCGGCGGTTTCGGTGCCGCTGCGGGGCGGTGGTCGAGGTTCGCGAGGCGCCTGGCCGGGACGCCGAGGTCGTCCGATGCAGCGGCTGCGGCGCGACACGAGAAAAGGAAGCGGCGGCCTGCGGGTACTGCGGATCCGACTTCACGATCCACGAGCGCGATCTCCACACGATCTGTCCGTCGTGCCTCGCGCGGATCAGCGACCGGGCGCGCTTTTGCCACCACTGCGCCGCCCCCATCGCCCCGGAGGAGACGCTCGGGGAGATGACCGACCGCACTTGCCCGGTCTGTGGGGGGGAGCACCGGCTCGCGAGCCGCCTCCTCGGCCACGCGAACGTCTCCTCCCTCGAATGTTCGCGGTGCGGCGGGCTCTGGCTCGGAAACGACGCCTTCGAACTCCTCGTCCTGCGCGCTCGCGACGCGAAGACTCCCTCGGCCGATCCGGCCGCCGTCCGGGCCGAAGCCGGCCGGCCGCGACCGGCCTCGGTTTCCGGCGGACCGGCCTACCGTCCCTGCCCGGCCTGCTCGCGGAGGATGAACCGCACGAACTTCGGCCGGCGGAGCGGGGTCCTTCTCGACCGCTGCCGGGACCACGGCGTCTGGTTCGACGCCGCGGAACTCGACGCCGTGCTCCGATGGATCCGCAAGGGAGGTGAAGACGTCGCCGAAGAGCGACGGCGGGAGGAGGAACGAATGGCGGCCTCCGCCGCCCGGTTCCGCGTGGAGCCGAAGGTGCCGGAGGACGCGTGGCGGGCCGACCACGAAGAGCGGGGGGGCGCGTTCGACCTCCTCCCCTGGATCGTGCGATTCTTCGGGGATCGCTAGGAGGATGTCGTGAGAACGATCGCACGCGCCACGCTTGCCGGCGCGCTTGTCTTCACCCCCGCATCGGCGGCGGACGACGTCGATACGGGGAAGCACCTACTCGAGGCATGCAAGAAGGCCTCCGAGATCCGCTCCCCCGAACGCTGGAATCGGGATTTCTGCGTGGGGTACGTGAGCGGGTTTGTCGACGGTCACGCCCCCGCGGCCGAGGAGTCGTCTTCGGCCGGATTCTGCCTCCCCGAGGATGCGACGGCGGGGAAAATCGTCACCGCGGTCGTCCGCTTTCTCGAGGCGCATCCCGAAACGCTCGCCCTCTCGCGCGCCGAGGCCCTCGCCGCGGCCCTTTCAGACCGCTACCCCTGCCCGGCCCGTTGAGCGCAGCGTCGTTTTCGGGAAGAATGTCCGTTTCTCACCGGTTGGGGGACCTCGATGACGACCACCGCGGAACGTAGGACGGAGAATCGGAAGCTCCTGGACTGGGTCGAGGAGATGACCCGTCTCTGCCGGCCGGACCGAGTCCACTGGTGCGACGGCTCGCAGGAAGAATACGACCGGATCTGCGCCGAGATGGTCGCGACGGGGACGTTCATCCGGCTCGATCCCGTCAAGCGGCCGAACAGCTACCTCTGCCGATCCGACCCCTCCGACGTCGCCCGCGTCGAGGACCGGACCTTCATCTGTTGCAAGAACCCGGACGACGCCGGTCCGACGAACAACTGGGCCGACCCGGTGGAGATGAAGAAGACCTTGCGGAGGCTGTTCGACGGATGCATGCGCGGCCGGACGCTGTACGTGATTCCGTTCAGCATGGGACCGCTCGGATCCCCGATCGCCCACATCGGCGTCGAGCTGACCGATTCGCCGTACGTCGTGGCGAACATGCGGATCATGACCCGCATGGGGGCGAAGGTGCTCGAGGTGCTCGGGGACGGGGAGTTCGTCCCCTGCGTGCACTCCGTCGGCATGCCGCTCGAACCGGGCCGGAAGGACGTTCCGTGGCCGTGCAACGCAACGCACAAGTACATCACCCACTTCCCGGAAACCCGCGAAATCTGGTCGTTCGGCAGCGGATACGGGGGGAACGCCCTTCTCGGGAAAAAGTGCTTCGCGCTTCGAATCGCCTCCGTCATGGCGAGAGACGAGAACTGGATGGCGGAGCACATGCTCATCATGGGGGTCGAGGTGCCGAACGGGCAGAAGACCTACGTGGCCGCCGCCTTCCCGAGCGCCTGCGGCAAGACGAACTTCGCGATGCTGATTCCGCCGAAGGAGTTCTCCCGCTGGAAGGTGACGACGGTCGGCGACGACATCGCGTGGATCAAGGCCGACCCGAACGGCTTCCCCAGGGCGATCAACCCGGAGGCGGGGTACTTCGGCGTCGCCCCCGGCACCTCGTGGACGACGAACCCGAACGCCATGGAATCGTGCCGAAAGGACTCCATTTTCACCAACGTCGCCCTCACCGACGACGGCGACGTCTGGTGGGAAGGGATGACGGACGAGCCCCCCGCCCATCTGATCGACTGGAAGGGTCAGGACTGGACGCCGGGATGCGGCCGGCTCTCGTCCCATCCGAACGCCCGATTCACCGCCCCCGCCGCGAACAACCCGACGATCGACCCCGCATGGGAGGACCCGGCCGGGGTACCGATCGGGGCCTTCGTCTTCGGAGGTCGCCGCGAGTCGACGATCCCCCTCGTCTATCAGTCGTTCAACTGGAACCACGGCGTGTACGTGGGCGCAACCCTCGGATCCGAGACGACCGCGGCGGCCGCGGGGGAGGTCGGGAAGGTCCGTCGCGATCCGATGGCGATGCTCCCGTTCTGCGGGTACAACATGGGCGACTACTTCCGCCACTGGCTCAAGATGGGGAAACGCTTCCCGGAGACCCCCCGGATTTTCCACGTCAACTGGTTCCGGAAGGACGCGCAGGGGAAGTTCATCTGGCCGGGATACGGCGAGAACATGAGAATCCTCAAGTGGATCGTCGAGCGGGTCGCCGGCCTCGCGCGCTCGAAAGAGACCCCGATCGGTTGGGTTCCGCGCTACGAGGACATCGACTGGACCGGTCTCGATTTCCCGCGGGAGAAGTGGGACGAGGTCATGAAGATCGACCGGGAGGCCTGGCGCTTCCAGACCTTGCAGCACCAGGAACTGTTCCTCCAGCTCGGGGAGCACCTGCCGAAGGAACTGGTCTTCGAGCGGGAGAACCTCATCAGCCGCTGCTAGGCGGAGGTTGCTTTCCGAGGGCCCTCCCCGTATATGCTGGAAGCCCATGCCAAGCCGGAAACCGGGGGAGATCATGTCTCCGACGGAATTGCGCCGCACGCTCGAATCGATCGTCATCCGAAACTCACGCCTGAAGCTCACCGGAGTGGAGGACGGGCACCGGCTCGCGGTCGACCTCGGTTTCGACTCGCTCGCGTTTCTCCTCGCGGTCGGGGACCTCGAATCCCAGCTCGCGATCACCTTTCCCCTCGACCGGATCGACGATCTGCGCGAGATGACCTTTCGGGACCTGATCGGGATCGTGAGCGAGGAGCGGACCCGGATGGCGACGAGGGCCTGATCCCGTGACCGTCGTCGGAGGCGCCGGCTCGATCCCCTCCTATTCCGATTTCGTCGCCCTCATCGCGAGCCTCGAGGAGGCCGACCCCGCGCGGGGGATCCGGCTCGTCGACGCTCGCTTCCGAGAGAGCTGGCACCCTTACCCCACCCTCTTTCGCCGGATCCAGTACCTCGCCGGGCGGTTCCGGGAGCAGGGGCTCCGCCGGGGAGACAAGGTGCAGATCCCGCTCGCCACCGAGGTCGACGCCTTCTGCTCGTTCCTCGCCCTCATCTGGGTCGGTGCGATCCCGTTCTCGGTGACGGCTCCTCTTCTCGGCCAGGATCGCGACGTGCACCGGAGGAAGATGGTCGAGTTGATCACACGGTACCGCGTCGACCGTCTTCTCGTCTCGGACGACCTCGCGGGGATCGCGGGGGTCTACCCCGAGGTTCCGAAGGCGATGGAGCTCGATCCCGGAAGCCCCACGGACGACGACGTCGCTTCCGCCCGGCGGGTCGAACCGGCGCAGGTCGAGCCCGCGGATGTCGCCTTCGTCCAGTTTTCTTCGGGGAGCACCTCCCATCCCAAAGGGGTGCGGATCACGCACCGGGGGCTCGTCACGAACGCCTCGCTCATCGCCGCGAACGACCGCCGGACGGTCGAGAGCGTCTGGGTGAGCTGGCTCCCGCTCTACCACGACATGGGGCTCGTGGGAGGCCTCCTGACGAACTTCCTCCTCAAGAACGACCTCGTCCTCATGCACCCGCGTTGCTTCCTCACGCGGCCGGTCAGCTGGCTCGCCGCGATCTCGAAGTACCGGGGAACCGTCACCGCGATCCCCAATTTCGCTCTCGACCTGTGCTCCGAACGGATTCCCGAAGAGCAGCTCGAGGAGTTCCGGATCGACCTCGGCACGTTCCGCTACATCTACAACGGTGCCGAGCCGGTCCGGCCGAAGTCGATCCGCCGCTTCGAGGAGCGGTTCGTGCCTTGGGGATACGTCCCGGGCAGTATCTATCCCGTGTACGGAATGTCGGAGACGACGCTGATCGTGAGCGCTCCGGCGTTCGACCGTCCCGAGGTCGTGCGCCGGATCGAGGGAATGGATGTCCCCTCGGTCGGGTATCCGCTGGGGGACTTCCGCGTCCGCATCGTGGACGACGAGGGGAGGAACCTCGCGGCAGGCGAGATCGGCGAGATCCTCATCAAGGGGACGACGGTGACGCCCGGCTATCTCGACGAAAAGGCGAACGCCGACTCACTCCGGGACGGCTGGCTCTCGACCGGAGACCTCGGGATCCTCGATGAAGAAGGGCGCCTGTACATCACCGGCCGGAAGAAGGACCTGATCATCTACCAGGGGAAGAACTTCTACGGCCACGACGTAGCGGCCTCGGTCGCGGAGCTGCCGGTCGCGAAAGTCGGACACACCTACGCGTTCAGCGTGGACGTCGACGGGGTCGAGCGGGTCGTCGTGATGCTCACCCCCGCGAAGTCGGACGGCGAGGGGTTCGACCCGGAGGCGATTCGCGAGACGGTGAAGCGGCACGTCCTGCGGTCGTTCGGCCTTCCGGTCGACGACGTGATTCTCGTTCCGCGGATCCCGAAGACGACGAGCGGCAAGGTCTCCCGCCACCTCTGCGAGCAGATCTACCGGGAAGCGTTGACGGCCTGATTGGGCTTTCGGATCTCCTCGAGGGTCCTCCGCATGTCCGCCTCGATCCGCTCGTAGGTCGCGCGCGGATCGGCATCGACCTCCTCGCAGGGGATCGCGGATCCGATCCGCACGGTCACCCGAGCCCCCATGAGCCTCCCGTATTCGTGAATGCTCGGCGCGGGCCAGAGCCCGTCGACCGTCACCGGAAGGAGAGGAAGCCGCGAGGTCCTGCGGACGACCTCGATCCCGGCGGACCGGAAGGGCCGGAGGTTCCCGTCGCGCGCGAGCCCTCCTTCGGGGAAGATCAGCGGGCTCGCATCGTAACGCTCGACCTCGCGTCCGAATCGGTCGAGCGCGACGAAGTCCTCCGAGAGGCTCTCCTTCTTGACGAAGACCGCCCCCCCGTGTCGGAGAACCGGGGAGATCACCGGGTGCCCGTGGCGGAGCTGCTCCATCGCGACGAAGGAGAGGTTGAGATTCCTCAACGTGGAGATCAGCAGGGGGATGTCGAGGCTGCTCTGGTGGTTCGAGACGACCAGGAACCGCCCCCCCGGAGGCGGCGTCCCCTCGACCCGGACCCGAAGCTTCAGGAACCGGCGCGCCACGCCGAAGATGACGATTCCCCAAAGCCTCTGGATGCGGTGGACCCCGTCGAGGCGGCGCTTCTCGTCGTTCCTGTGGCGCCAAAGCACGAAAACACGAAGCCAGGCGTCGAGGACGAGGGCCGCCGCCGCAGTCACGAGGAATCCGGTCGAATACCGGACGCGGGCCGCGAGAGAGCCCTGAGGGGGCGGCTGCACGTCAGTATTTTACGAGATACCCCTTCCCCTCGAGGCAGACGCTGAACGCCTTCTTGAAGTTCGTGAGTTGCTCGGCGGTCGCTGCCTGGGCCTTCTGCCCCTGCGCCTCCGCCTGCTGCGTCGCCTGGGCCTGAGCGGCTCTCGCGCGACGGCGGGCGGCAATCGCTCCCGCCGCGGCACCGTAGGCGGCGCCCTCTCCGGCGTCGTCGCTCGCGATCTCGCCGATGAGGGCCCCCGCGGCGGCCCCTTTCACGGCGCCCGCCGCCCCGGCTCCTTTCCCCGCCTGCTGCGCCTGCTGCTTGGCCTGCTCGGTCTGCTGGGCCTGTGCCGCCGATTGCTTCTGGAGGTCGAAGGGGTCGGTCCCCGTGTTCTGGACCGCCCACTGGTAGCAGGCCGCCTCGTCCTGGGACTGTTGCTCGGGCGCCTGCCCTTTCTGCGGAAACGCATAGACGCTCATCGTCGCCGCGAGGGTCTTTTGTCCCGTCGGCGCTCCCTGGGCCCACGCGAGCGGCGCGCCCAGGGCGAGGATCGCCGCGATCGCGAGCGAGGTTCTCTTCCCGTTCATCGCTTCGCCTCCTTCGGGGTGCACGTGCCGAACGCGACCCCCCCCTGTCCCGCGGATGCGACCGACAGGGTCAGCTCCCCGGTCGCCTCGGTCAGGAAGAATGAAAACGCCCGGCCGCGCTCGAATCCTTGGAGGACGATTCCTCCTTCCTCCCGGGTCAGGCTCCGGATCGGCGTCTTGCGGTTCTGCCCGCTCGCCGCGGTCGTCCGAATCTCCTTCCCGCCGAGGTCGATCTCGAGGAAGTCGGGGACATTCCAGAACCACGGAGGACCCTGCTCGCACGAGTCGACGGTCGTGCAGAAATTGACCTCGACGACGGCGCAGAGGATCGGGTCCTTCCCCGTCACGTCGTCGGCCCGTGCCGCGGCCAGAAACGAGAAGGCGGCCACGGCGGCCGCGACCGGAATTCGCGCGTTCATGACCGCCTCCTGTCCTCGCCGGTTACCAGCGGTAGCCGACCACGATCGGGAAGAACTCGAACGTCGTCTTCGTCTGCACCCAGTGGTAGGAGGCCTCGACGAACCCCTCGCCGCTCCCCATCTCCCACGCGGTGCCGATCGTCGCGAAGTAGCCGAACTTGGTCGTCTTTTCCTCCGCGGCGATCACGTCTCCCTCGACGAGGCCGGGATAGCAGATCCACCAGTACCAGGGATCGCAGATGTACCCCGGCACCAGCACGGTGTTCGTGGCGTTGGCGTAGAGGCTGTACCCGCCGACCCCCACGTCCCCGTAGAACCGCGCCCGGTCGCCCCCCTCGAAGTGGAGCGCCGTCCGGAGGCTGAAGGCGTTCGCGTCGCCGTCGTCCACGCGGAGTTGGTCGCCCGGAATGTTCCCCGTGTTCACGTCCCACCAGTTGTAGTCGAAGTCGAAGCGGAGGTCGAGGTTGGCCTTGCCCGGGCGGGGCGACCAGATGGCGCCGAAACCCAGCATCCAGCCGTCGTCGACGTACTCCGACGCGTCGCCGGTGATGCCGCTGAAGCCGGTGTAGACGTGCCAGCGGAGCGGCTCCGCCGCCGGCTGCGCCTCGGCCGCGCCGGCCGCAGCGAGGGCGACGATCGCGAGAATCAAGAGGGGTCTTCGCCCATCCTTTGCTCCTTTCGGGTCGGAACCCGGCCGAACGGTAGCAGGATGTCGCTTCGTTCTCTACCCGTAAATCCACGGGGGACCGAGTGCTAGAATCGCCTTTCGATTCGGGGATACCCCCACCTGGAGGTCGTCATGCGCAACCCCGTCGTTCCCGCGGCCACGCTCCTCGTTGCGACACTTCTCCGCGTCCTCCCGCCCGCCTTTTCGGGGGAAGGGACCGTTTACGGGGAGGGAGTCGGCAAGGGCCAGTCGGTCAAGGTCTCCGAACTCCTCGCCCGCCCCGGCGACTGGGTCGGCAAACACGTTCGGGTGGAGGGCCTGATCACGGACGTCTGCCCGAAGCGGGGTTGCTGGATGGAGATCGCGAGCGACCGGGAGTTCGAGACGATTCGGTTCAAGGTCGAGGACGGCGTGATCGTGATCCCCATGGTCGCCAAGGGAAAGCGCGCCGAGGCCGAGGGGATCTTCACGAAGATCGAGATCACGAGGGAGCAGGCCCTCGCCCACGCGAAGCACCTCGCGGAGGAAAAGGGAGAGACGTTCGACCCGGAGAAGGCGGGGAACCTCCCGACCGTGATCTACCAGCTCCAGGGTACCGGTGCCGTCATCCGCTGACGGAGCGCGCCGACGCTTGCCCTGGCGGCGTTGGAACAACGCGATCCATCGGGACGTGGGGTACGCCTGCGTCGCCCTGACCCTGATCTACGCCGTCTCCGGCATCGCGGTGAACCACATCCACGACTGGAACCCGAACTACCGGTTCGTGCGTGAGGAGGTCCGCTTCGAGCCGGTTCCGCCCGGCACCCGCGAGGAGATGGTGGCGGCGCTCGTCGAGCGTCTCGGCCTCGAGGAACCGCCGAAGGAGTCGTTCCGCTCCCGGCCCGATCAGGTGGAGCTCTTCTACGAGGGGTGGAGCGTGAAGGTCGACGCGACGGCCGGCGTCGCCGTCGTCGAGCGGCCGAAAGAGCGGCCGGTCCTCTTCGACCTGAACTTCCTCCACCTGAACCGCCCCGGTGGGCTCTGGACCTGGGTCGCCGACCTCTACGCCCTTCTCCTCGCGATCCTCGCGATCACGGGGCTCTTCGTCCTGAAGGGGAAGACCGGTCTCGGAGGACGCGGGAAGTGGTGGGTCCTCGCCGGGCTTCTGGTCCCCATCGCGTTCCTTTTCGTCCTTCGCTGGCTCTGAAACGAAAAGGGCTCCGGCCCCCTTCACGGGAACCGGAGCCCGGGATCGTCGGTTTCCGTGGCGTTGGGTTGCCCCGCGCTCGGGGTCCCATCCGGTGCGCCACTGCACCCGGAGGGCCCGCTACGAGGACGCCACCTCCACGCGACTGCAACAGTAGCTGTCCACTGGATCACCTCCTTCGTCGGGCGTGTCCATCGGCGGAGGGCCCCATCCCTCCCGGCCCCTGGGACCGCCCAAGATTCCCGGGGCCGCCGCGCTTGACCGCCGCGGATCGACGGGGCAAGTTTCGTCGCCGCCGCCCCCCTTGTCAATCGCTCCGCGACTTGCTCGGGCCTTCCGCTCGGCGTACATCCCCGCGGGCGTCCGCTCGTCGAAGGGGGGAATCCGTGCGCCAGAGGATCGTGTCGGCTTCCGCGGCCGTCTTCGTCGTCCTCTCCTCCGGTTGCGCGCTCACCGTGCGGCCGCCGGAACCCACGTACGAGTTCTACGTCGAGGAGATCGACCAGCCGGAGCTGCGCAGGGAGGGGATCGGCGCGGGAGTCCGTCAGACGAGTCCCGAGCCCGATGCCCTTCCGGGGGGCGACGGGAAGGTCAACCAGGACGCTTCCGGACAGAACCAGAACGAGACCTCGGTTGCGGTCAGTCCCTCCGACCCGAATCGCGTCGTCGGAGCGTGGAACGACTACTTCGTCGTCAACGCCGGGCAGAACACCGTGATCGGTTACGGTTGGACCCCGGACGGCGGGGCGACGTGGCAGTCGAGCCGCGTGAACTTCTCGAACCTCCCCGCGGGACAGTCGACCGGAGACCCGGTGATCGTCGCCGACTCCCAGGGGAACTTCTACATGGGGGTCCTCGCGTACGGCGGGTCGGCGAACGGGATCCTCGTCTCGAAGTCGACGGACGGGGGGGAGACGTTCGCCACCCCCGTGCGCCTCGACAACGGCGGCGACAAGGAATACCTCGCGGTCGATCTCAGGAACGACCACGTTTACGCGGTGTGGGAGAACCAGGGGGCGTCGTTCAACCAGGCGATCTTCTTCTCCCGCACCACGAACGGCGGTTCGACCTGGAGCACGCGCCGCCAGATCTCGACGAACGGCGGCGGGACGAACAACGGCGCGACTCCCTCGGTCGGGCCGAACGGCGAGATCCACGTGGTCTGGAGCAATTTCGGGAACACGATCTGGTTCCAGCGCTCGACCGACGGCGGCGACACATGGCTTCCTTCCGACCGCGCGATCCGGCAGGACGTCAACGTCCCCCCCTCCCCCCTGAACGGCGGCTTCCGGAACCCGCCGATCCCATCGAGCGCGACCGACGCCACCGCGGGCCCTTGGAGCGGACGCATCTACGTCGTCTGGGGGGATGATCGGTTCGGCGACCCCGACATCCTTCTCGTTCACTCGAGCGACGGGGGACAGACCTGGAGCGCGCCGATCCGCGTCAACGACGACCTCCCGGGTAACGGCGCCGACCAGTTCTTCCCGTGGGTCCACGTCGACGAGAACGGCCACGTCCATGTCGTCTTTCTCGACCGGCGGGAAGACCCCGACAACTTCCTGATCGGGACCACCCTCGCGACCTCCACCGACGGCGGACAGACGTTCGGCCCGAACATCCGGGTTTCGGACGGCATTTACGGCCCGACCGCGTTCGGCTTCCTCGGGGACTACATCGGCTCCTCGACCGGGGGAGGGAAGCTGTTCCCGATGTGGCCCGACGGAAGGAACGGGAACCCCGACATCTTCGCGGTCGCGGTCGACACCTCCGATTTCGACCGGGACGGGATCGGGAACGACGGGAGCCAGGACGGCCAGTACGCGAACCTGCGCTGTTCCGGCGGGGAGACGGTCCTCTGCGACGACAACTGCCCGGGAACCCCGAACCCGCTCCAGGAGGACGCGGATGGAGACCTCGTCGGCGACGCGTGCGACAACTGCCCCGCGGTTTCGAACACGAACCAGTTCGACGACGACCGGGACGGTTTCGGCGACCCCTGCGACGCCTGTCCCGGGGTGGTCGGCGGCGACGCGAGCGACCCCGACGGCGACCTCGCGGGGAACTGCGTGGACAACTGCCCCGACGTTCCGAACGCCGACCAGGTCGACTCCGACGGGGACGGCGACGGCGACGCCTGCGACCCGTGCCCCTTCACCGCGACGAACGACGCCGACACGGACGGAATCTGCGGCGACGTCGACAACTGCCCGACGGCGTACAACCCCCTCCAGCGCGACTCGGACGGCGACAGCCGCGG
>CAZVOE010000077.1:0-14501 GCA_964628935.1 uncultured Acidobacteriota bacterium | reverse complement strand
GCCGAGGGCGGCGCCGAGGGTGTTGACGAAGTAGAGGAGGCCGATCCCGCGCCCCAGGTGCTCCCCGCGGCGGAGGAGGCCCCGGCCGAGGGCGGGAAGAGTTCCCCCCATGAAGATCGTCGGGACGAGGAGGATCGCGAGACAGGCGGCGAAGCGGATCAGGGAGCGCAGGAAGAACGACTCCGGGAGGACGGGCCAGGTCGCCTCCCAGGCGACGTCGAGGAACTTCAAGAAGAGCGGTAGGGCCAAGGCGTAGAGGCCGATCCCCGCTTCGAGGAGGGCGAACATCCGCAGCGGCCGACGCGCGCGGTCGGCGCGCTTCCCGAGGAGGGCGGCGCCGGCGGCCATCCCTCCCATGAAGGAGACGAGGACGGTCGCGACCGCGAAGGAGGTCACGCCGAAGACGGTCGCGAGCATGCGGGACCAGACGACTTGATAGACGAGCGCCGCTGTGCCGGAGAGGACGAAAAGGGCGGCGAAGGCGGGAAGGAGGCGACCGCCGCGGTCGGCCCTCGTGACGCTCAACTCAGGCGCCCCGAACTCGCGAGACGATCTCCTCGAAGCGCGGCAATCGGCGCACTTCCTCGAGAATCGGCTCCGTACGAAGGAGGTCGGCGTCCCGGTATCCCCGCGAAACCGCCGCCTCGAGTGCCGAGGTGGCCCCACTGACGTTCCCTTGCTTCGCGAGCGCCGCCGCACGCGCGACGAGGAACGCAGGACTCGCCCCTTCACGCGCGAGGGCTTCGTCGCAGCCACGCAGCGCCTCCCCTGGCCGACCGAGGTGGAGGAGAGCCACGACGGCTCGGTATCTCAACGCGTCGTTTTCGGGGTGACGGCCGAGCCCCTCCTCGAAGGTCGCGAGGGCCCGTTCGAGTCGGCCGGCCTTGACGTGAATCTCGCCGAGAAGTACGAAGCCGAGGCCGTATTCGGGGTAGGAGTCCACGAGTCGCGTCGCGAGTTCGGTCGCTCGGTCGAGCCGGTTCAGTTTCGCGGCGGACGCCGCTGCGTTCTCGAGCACGTAGAGATTCGTGGGATCTTCCTCGAGGATCGCTTCCCAGATCGTCATGGCCTCGGCATGCGCGTCGGCACTCGAGAGGTCCGACGCTTGCAGGATCGCAGACTCCAGATGGATGCGATCCCGCGGGTTCGCTCCTCCTCGCTTGGCCTCCGTCAAGTTACCACCGACGTAGCCGAGGGACCGCAGTCGCTCGAGGGTCTCGGGGTCCACCGCCATCACCGCGCCGTCGCCCCCGGATGCCGTACCCGTCCATCGAGCCATCAGCGTGTGCAGCTCGGCCGCCATATCCTGCGCACGCTCTCCCTCGCGAGCGAGAAGGTTGTTCGTCTCGCGAGGATCGGAGGCGAGATCGTACAGCTCGGGACTCGCGGCCGCGATGTATTTCCAGCTCCCGCGTCGCACACCTTCGATCGGACTCCATCCGTAGACCAACGATCCTGCGAGGCTCTCGAAGTAGATCGTTCGCTTCGGCGCCTCCCCTCCTTCGGCGACCCTTCGCAAGGAGACTCCGTCGAGGCCATCCGGAACGGGGCGCCCCGCGTAGTCGAGGATGGTCGGTGCGACATCCGCAACCGTCACAGGCTCCTCCACCACTCTCCCTCGAGCGACCTTGGGGGCGTGGAGGAGGAAGGGGACCCGGATCGTGCTCTCATACGTCAGGACGGAGTGCATCTTCTCCCCGTGATCGTACAGCCCCTCGCCGTGGTCCCCGACGACGAGGACAAGCGAACGTTTCCAGAGCCCTTCCTCCTGGAGGTAGTCAACGACGCGTTTGAGCTCCGCGTCGACGTAAGCGATCTCACCGTCGTAGGGCTTCCCACGGAAGGCCGCGGAATGAGGGAACGGCGGCTCGTACGGCCAGTGCGGGTCGAAGTAGTGCAGCCACAAGAAGAACGGGCCTTTCGGGCGGCGCCGCAACCAGTCGAGGGCGAGATCCGTGACCTCCGCCGCCTTGCGTTCCGCGTTCCGCCGGAGTTCCTCGCTGCGCTTTTCGCGGAACAGATCTCGATAGGTTTGGAAGCCCTGGGAGAGACCCGTCACCGTGCTCGTCGGATACGCGGAGACGACGGCCGCCGTCGACCATCCCGCTTGGGAAAGGACCTCCGCGATCGTCCTCGCGCTCTCCGGCAACTGGAACATCCCGTTGTATCGAACCCCATGGACCGGGGGGTAGCTGCCCGTGAACATGCTCGCATGGGAGGGCGTCGTCACCGGGACCGGCGCTACGGCGTGGGCGAAGCGGACCCCTCGCTCGGCGATCATGTCCAGGATCGGGGTCTTCGCCTCCTCGTATCCATAGCACCCGATGCGGTCGGCTCGCGTCGTGTCCAAGCTGACCAACACGACGCCCTCTACCTCGCCGCCGCATCCCGCGAGGATCGAGAGAAGAGCGAGCAACCCCGCCACGCGAGCACGCCGTCCCCGATTCATCGGCCGTGTGCCCGAAGGATCGAAGCGTATCGTGGGTCCGCGCGCACGGAGGCCAGGTCGGGATCGGTCTCGATCCACTCCCAGGCACGGAAACCCAACTCGATCGAACGGCCGAGCGCTTCCACAGCCCGATCGCGGTCCCCCAATCGAGCCTTCACGCAAGCGAGGTCGTAGACGATCTCCGCGTCGGGAGTCGCGACCTCGAGGGCGGCCTTCAGAAGCGCTTCGGCACGCACCAGTTCTTCTTTCTTGATGGCGTCGTGCGCCGCCCAGTGAAAACTCTCCTGTCGGTCTGGAAAACGTTCGAGTAGGCGCTCCGCCAACTTGCGGGAGGTTTCCGGACCTTCCGTTGCGTGGACGACGAAGAGGCGCGTCACGAGCGCACCGAGATTGTCCGGCTCCGCCTCCACCGCCCGTTTCGATCGTCGCAGCGCCACGAGGGGTGCGTACGGACGGATCAACGCGTGACGAACGTCCCAGATCAATTGGATGAAGGCCGCTTCGTCCCCCGGAGGAGGCGACGGGTCGCTCGGGATGGGCCCCAAACGGACTCCGAGGCGACGGAGGTCGTCCCGCGAGGCTTCGGAAAGGAGACGGGGCCTCGGGACGGCGAGCCTCGTGTTTCCCGAAGGACTTTCCCCGAGCGGTTCCCACCGTCCCTCCGTGTTCCGTGCGACTCGCGTCGGCCAACCGAAGTCATCGTCCGGCGCCCACGACCATGCGATCCGCACCCTCTCGCCAGGAACCCGGCCGAGCAACGATTTCCCGTCGAGTGTCGCATCGGGAGTGTCCCCCGCGATCTCGAGAATCGTCGCCGCGATGTCCGGGAGCCAGACCGGCGCGCTTCGAAGAGCCTCGCCGTCCGGCCCGCCCGGCACAGAGGGTCCTCTCCACAAAATGGGAACATGAAGCGTTTCGGGCTCGAGCCAGTACTGTGCGCCGCGACGTCCGCCTTCTCCGAGGAACACGCCAAATGTCCCTAACACGAAGAGATCGGTCGTGGCTTCCACTCCTGCCGCCTCGAGTGCCGCCAGGATTTGCCCGATCGCGCGATCGATCGCCGCGAGGCCTAAGTCGTACCCCGCACGGGCCTCTTCGAGCGTCCCTTTCGTCGCGATCGACCGGAGATCCGAGAGGTGGAGCCAGGCGAAGAACGGACGGTTCGCGTCCGCGCGCTGCTGGATCCACGTCGTGAAATTCTTGGCAACCTCTTCGGCGCTCCGGCCGGGCTCCACCAGAGCCGGCGGCCCGAATACGCCTTGGTTCGGACCGTCGAAGAGATCGAACCCGCGGTCGAAACCGGCCGCGAAGGAGGCCGACGGATGCCCGACGAAGGCGACGGTTTCGAAGCCCTTCCTTTGCAAGCGCTCGGCCGTCGTCTCGAACGCAGGCCCCAGGCGATCGCGGATATCGTCTCGCACAGCCAGCCGGTCGGGAGCGTGCCCCGTCAGTAAAGACGCGACGACAGGACGGGTCATTGGCGCGACGCTCGCAGCGCCCTCCATCGAGACCCCCTCTCTACGGATCCGCTGAAGAGTGGGCGTCCCGGCCGAGTTTCCCTCAGCGAACGACCTTTCGAAGCCAAGACCATCGACGCTGATCAGGATGACGCCGGCCGGCCTACGGGGCGTGTCGTCATTCACGCAGCCGACGAGGGCGAGCAAGGACACAAGGACCCAGAATCTCATGGCGTTTCCCATCCGCGGCACGTGCAGAGTACCTCGCACACGGAGGGCCTTCCAATTCCCGCGAGAGAAAAAAAAGGGGCCGCGGCGAACCGCGGCCCCCGTACGTTCATCGAACCAGGAGCGACTAGCGCTCGCGGGTCGGACGCGGCTTGGTGCCGGGCTTGTCGATCAGCTTGAACTCGCGATCAGGATCCGCGAGATTCGGGTCACACGAGACGTTGACGGCCGGGCCCGTCAGGTCCCCAAACCACTGACCTCCGTCGTACTGGATCTGGAACGCAAGGTAAACCTGATCCTGAGCGGTGCAATCGATCGTCAACGGAGCCGTGCCGCCGGGGGGAATGATCTGGCCGGCGGTGTATTGGCTCGGGCTGTTGCCCGGGTTCCCCTGCGCGGGAAGACGCCGCTGCATCAGCCGGAAGCCGGTGATCACCGTGCCGCCGGTCTGCTCCGGAAGCGGAGCCGTCACGTTGAAGGTCACGCTCGAACCGCTCGGCGACCGATTCGAAAGAGCCGGGCGGGGGATCGGCGTGAAGCTCTTGTCTCCCTGCTCCGCGAAGCTCCACCACTGCGCGGCGGCAGGCGTTTCGGCGGCGCGCCATGCCGCGTACGCAGCACCGCCCGCCCGGTTGTCCTCGAGAATCATGATCAGGTCGCCGTTCGGGCAACCGCTCACCCCGTCCCCTGCCATGTCGCCCGAGATGTACCAGCGTCCGGAAGGCGGGTACACTTTCAACCAGATCGGGTCGTCGTAGGTCCCTTCGTTGCCGGCCGCTCGATTCCCGGCCTGCCAGAACCTGCCGATGATCGTAGTGTTATCGGATCCATCTGGAACATTGACGTAGGAGTACACGCCCGCGTCCGTGTTCCACGTGCTGAACAAGCGAGCGTTCACGCACACCGCGCTCGCATCGCCGATCGCGGCAACCGCGATGACCGCGGCGACGGCGGCCACCGTAAGGACTCGATTCATCGTCTTCATCGCTTGCCATCCTCCCCTGAATCAGTAGTGCGACGGCTGGTAGTTCACCGTCGTCGCCATTTTCACGAAGTAACCTTCACCGGGAACCAGCGAGAAATCGGCCCCGGGGCTTCCCTTGCGGCCCGTGTAGGTCTGGAGAGAATCGCTCGCCTTCAGGTACTTGGCGACGTTCTGCACGTTCGCGAAGCCGATGTCATCCATGAGGGCCTTCGCCGTGCCGGCGGTCTGATGGTAGTTGTACGCGTAGAGGTTCGTGCCCGACTTCGAGACACCCACGGCCGTCGCCTGAAGCGCGTACGCGGCGGTCGGATCGTCGGAGCCCACGGCAATGTAGTTCACGGTCGTCGCCATCTTGACCAAGACGGCCTCGCCCGCGTTGAGCGAGAAATCGGCCCCGGGCGACCCCTTTCGGCCGGTGTAGGTTTGGAGAGAGTCGCTCGCCTTCAAGTACTTGGCGATGTTCTGGGTTTGCGCGAACCCGATGTCGTCCATCAGGTTCTTCGCCGTGTTGAGCCCGCTTTGCCGGAAGTCCGGGAGAGCCAGCGTGTTGGTTCCCGACTTCGACACCCCCACCGCCGTCTGATTCAGCGTGTAGTTGAGCTTGAAGCCCATGTTCGAGGCCATGAGACCGCCCGCCGTCAGCGCGACGGCCAGGGCGATCACCGTGCCCCCCACAAACATCTTCTTCGTCATCCGATCTCCTCCGAGGTCTTTGCCTTGTAGGCTCGCCATCCGGGACCCCCCTCGGCCGCCACTCCCCCGGACGCGAGACGTCGCCCACCTGCGAACGCGCCCGCTAAATGTACCGGGAAGTCGTGGATCGTCAAGGCCGGAATCCCGAAAACCTCCCCCCCAAGGCGGTTGTGGATGGAACCCGTAAACACCGGTCAGTCAATCCTATAGAACACGATCGCGGCCGAATCGTCGCCCGCGTCGGAATAACGACCGTTGGTCACCGTCACCGCCTCTGCTCGCTCGAGGAGGGCAGGATGGGTGGCCTTCTTGACGGAATGGGTGCGATTCCCGTTCGCGATGGTGAAAACGACCTCGGACCCCACTTTCTCGGCCGCCACGAGCGCCGGCCCCTCCACCCGCTCTTGCTGGAAGAGGACCGCGACCGCCGCGACCAGCACCATCGACGCCCCCAGGAGGGCGCCGAACCAGCGCCTCGGGGCGAACATCGGGCGGAAGCCGGCGGGGATCCGGGAGGACGCGTCCGCGAACACCGCCTCGACGATCCGTCCTCGCGCCTCGGGACGAAGCGCCTCGGGAGCCTGCTCGGAACGCCTCCAGGCCGCGATCGCCTCGTTCAGGAGATCGGGATGGGTCGGTTTCCTGGCCATGATTCCACCTCGCACACCGGGGAATACCGGCCCCCGCGGCGAAGCGTTCAACCCCTCTCCGGTTTTTTTTCCACGAGCGCCGCCCGGACCCTCTCCCGGGCCCGCCCGAGGTGCCTCCGCACCGTAATCTGGGTGATCCCCAGGGCCTTCGCCACCGCCACCGTCTCGAGTCCCTCCAACTCCTTGAGGACGAAAACCGCCCGCTCCCGGTCGGGAAGGGCCACGAGGGCCGCCTCGAGGCGCCGGGCGAGAAGGGAGTCTTCGGATCCGTCCGGGGCGGCCGGGTCCTCGTGCCCCTCCTCGATCGGGACGCTCCGGTCCCTCCCCCGTTGCGCCCGCCAGTCGAGGGCGGCGTTGGCGGTCATCCGGTACACCCAACCGGCCAGGGGCCGCGCCGGGTCGAACCCCTTGAGATGGCGGAACACCCGAAGGAAGACCTCCTGGGCGACGTCCTCCCGCTCCGAGGCCCGGACCCCCATGAGGCGCAAGACGCGCAGGACCGTCCCCTCCTGCCTCCGGACGATCGCCTCGAAGGCGCGGGCGTCTCCTTCGAGCGCGGCCTCGACGAGGAACCGCTCGGTGGCGTCGGGGTAGGGGCCCGGATGCTCCCGATGCTCGTCGCCGCTCACCGGTCCCCCACCGTCGCGGCCCCCGGGGAGGTCAGAACGAGGACGTGTTCCCCCTGGTGTCCACGACGAGAACCGAATAATAGCGGCTCAGGGCGTCGGGGGTGATCTCGATCGAGGTCGCCGTCGTCGACTGCAGGAGCGGAACGCTGCCGTCCCGGATCGCCTCCCGGGTGAACGGCGCCCCCGCCGCGTAGACGTCGTACCGCGCGATCCGGGTCGGGTTGCCGTCGAAGTCGGTCGTCACCGCCGGCCAGGAGAGAATCACGTTCCCCGGCGTGACCGTCGACTTCGAGAGGGTGAGCGCGTCGATCCCGTTGGGGAGTTGATACCCCGCGCCCCCGAGGTTCCCGTCGACGTCGACCGCCCGTACGAGCCAGTGGTAATTCGGGTCGGCGAACTCCATCGTGCCGGGATCGGTGAAGGTCGTCCCGGTCACCTGCCCCACCTTGTTCCCCGCCCCGGGGACGAAGTCCGGCGTCGTGCTCCGGAAGATCTCGTAGTGGGCCACGGTCTCGGGCTTCCCGTAGATGTCGGTCGTCACCGGGTCCCAGGAGAGGGCGGCGTCGATCCCCGACCGGTTCACGCGGAGCGTCGCGATGAAATCGGGAGAGCGCGTTCCGCGGACGAAGGTCGGCGTCCCGCTCCGCTCCTCGGACGGCGCGGAGGTCTTCCCCGAGGTGTTCGTCGCGGTGATCACGATGTAGTAGGTCGTGCCGTTCTCGAGGCCCGTGAGAGCGTCCGCGGTGTTCTTCCCGACGTTTCGGACGCTCGGGTAGACCCCCGGGGTCGTCCCGTAGCGGACCTCGTAGTTCTGGAGATCGGACTCCGAGTTCGGGTTCCAGGTGAGGTTGAGCTTCCCCCCCGTCTCCGGGTCGGTGACCACGAGCCCCGTCGGCGGGGCGGGGGGGTTCGGGTTGAGCGGCGTCGCCTGCACGCAGTCGGGCCCGGAGACGTCGCAGTCGGAGTTGAAGTTCGACCAGCGCGACTCGAACCCTTCGGCGTCGAGGGCGACGACGTAGTAGTAGTAGGTCCTCGCGTTCACGACCCCGGTGTCGAGGTAGCTCGTCCCCGAGATCGGCGAGGCGTTGATCTTCGTGTACGACGTGCTGCTTGAGAGGCGTCGGTACACGTCGTAGGTGGCTCCGAGCGTCGCGCTCGCGGTCCACGACACGGACACCTGAGCGTTTCCGCCCGTCGCAAGAACATCCCTCGGAGGGGCGACGCTCGGCAGCGCCAAGTCGACGGCAGGATCGCCGAGAAGAACCAGGCTCTGGCAGGGCAGAACGTCGCCGCTCCCGCAAATCGCGAGCGCCACTCCGAGGCCCGCGTTCCCCAGATCGCGTTCCTTCCGCGGACCGAAGAGGTCGCCCCAGAGGCGGTCGCTCGCGACGTCGCCCACGAACGTCGTCGACAAGCCCGACGGCGAGAGAACCCCGATGCTTCCCCCGCCCTGACGTTCCAACCAATCCTCCCCGACCGCAACGGTGCTCGTCGACATGAAGGCTCCCGTCAAGCAGTTGTGGGCGACTAGAAGAGGAAGTCGCCCACCGTTGATGAGGTCATCCACATCGAAGAAGCCGTCGAACCCCTGGGAGAAGAAAGCGTCGTCGGACCACACGTTGAAGTTCCCGTGTCCGGCGAACTGCAGGATCGCGGCGCCATCCGACATTCCATCGGTCCCGTTCACCGCCGCTTTGATGTCCGAGCGCATTCGCTCCGCGGCGGAATCCGGAAAGTCGGTCGTGCATCCGGAGATCACGCCGCCGCAGTATCGGGGATCGCTCCAATACCGCATTCGCCGATAGGTGTGCGGGGGCACCTTCATGTTCGCGACCGCACGGTCGTTCGTCGCCTCGAAGAATCCAACCGCTTCGTCGACGCTGTAACCCTTTCCGCGATCGCTCACGACGACCGCGTGCCGACGCCAGTTCCCCGTCGGGGCGCTCTGCTCATAATCGAGCACCTTGCCGAGAACGGCGTCGAGCGCGACGTCGGATCGAGCGGTGAGACGACCCACGGAGAGTTCCGGGAGCAGATCGTCCCCCAGCACCATGCCGAACAGGTTGTCGCTCGCGTAGTAGCCGAACGACGGGTCGTCCTTGAAGAGAATCTGGGTCGGGACGAAGGTGCCGTTCCCCGTTCCCGACTTGTAGTCGTAGGAGGAATCCCCGAGGAGGAGAACGTCGGTCGGCTTCGGCTCGTCCCACCCGTCCCCCGGCGTCATGACCCATCGCAGGAAGTTGCGGATCGCGACCGGCCCGGGAAGGCCGTCTTGGAATTCGTCCTCGATGTCCTGCACGAGCACGACCCGGGAGGTGATCCCCTGGTTCGCCTGCCGCCAGGCGAGGAGGGAGGCGAGACGGGCTTGCGAGAGCGGCCCGTAGACGCCGGGGTGGGCGATCACGATCAGGTCGGCCTGCGTCCGGTTCGTCCGGAGGTCGGAAACCGTGTCCTCCGCGAAGTCGGCCGAGGCGGGAACGGTCACGGCGCCGTCGCCGAAGACGACGAAGCGGCGTTCGCCCCCCGACCCGTCGGCGTCGACGCGGAAGCGGACGGTGTACGGCCCCGCCCCGCTCACGGTGGCGTTCACGAGGCGCGTCGGGGTTCCCCCCGTCAGCTCGTAGATCCGCGGGGAGGCGCTCGCGAGGTTCGACACGACGAACTCGGAGTCGCCGTCGGGCCACGCGAAGACGAGCTCGTCCCCCTCCGCCAGGAAGAGGCGGCGGTACTTGACCTCCACCCAGTCGAGGATGACCTGGTGGGTTCCCGACGCGATCGGCCGAGCGTCGATTCGCACCTTCGCGGGGTCGGTCAGGGTCCCGCCCGTTCCCGGCCACGTGAAATCGTGCGTGTACAGCGTGCGCCCGTCGAACGTCCCGTCGTCGTCGTTCGTCGCGAGGGTGACGTTCGACGCGTTCTGAAGAGTGACCCGCGTCTTGTGGTCCGGGGCGAGGTTGAAATTCTCCGAGAGGCCTCGGATCTTCGCGAGGACGCGCGCAGGGACGGTCCCCGAGGCGAGGCCGGGAAGGGGGACGTTCACGGTCCGGTTGTCGCTCGCCCCACCCGAGGTCAAAGTCGGCGTCCAGTACCAGGGATCGGCCGCGCCGAGCGGCCGCCAGCCGTCGGGAGAATCGACCTCCTGGTGGGAGGTCTCCTCGAAATCGTTCGGAGGGGTCCTCACGTTCGTCGGCGCCGCGTCGCGCGCGGCGATCCGCGCACGCGCCCCGGCTTCGATCGTCAGGAAATAGACGTTTTCGTCGGTGAAGTCCCGGTACTCGAATACGTCCTTGTCCGTGAACGGGAGATCCGTGTTCAGGACCGTCTTCGGCTCATCGTCGAGGCGCTCCCCCCAGAACTCCACCCAGTCTCCGGGGTCGAGAAGGTCGTTGAGGTTCGAGTCCCGGACGTCCAGGGGAATTTCGACCCCCCGGTTCGTGAGCTTCCACTGGGAGAGCGGCTGCCCCGCGAACGGCGTTCCCGACACGCGCGCGGCGTCGATCCGGACGACCCCGTCCTCTCGGACGCGGATCCTGCGGATCGGCCCGGAGGAGGCGATCGAGGACGCGGCCGCCGCCGGCTCGACCGCCTCTCCCCCGCGGAAGGTCGTCCCCTGCGCGTAGTTCAGGAAGGTCTCGCGGTAGAGATCCTCGAAGCGGGAAACGCGCGGGGCACTCCTCGATCCGGCGTCGCCATCGAAGTGGACGACGACCTCGAAGGAACGGGCGACGACGAGGGCGCGGCCGTTCCACCGGACCGGCCGGATCTTGACCTCGACGAACCGCTGGTCGCGGAAGCGACCGATCGCGCCGAGTTCCGCGACGGGGGGAATCGCCGCGGCTCCGAAGAGCGCCGGATCCTCGACGGCGCGCTCGTGCCGAACGACGGAACGGCGCGGCCGCTCCGGCGATTCGCCCGGCTCCTCCGGGGGGACGTCGAATGCGACGGTCGGGACCGCCCGGGGCCGGACGCCGGGGAGCCGGTCTTCGCCGGCGGCGCGGACCTCGATGCGCGGGACGACCCCTTCCGGGATCGCGATCCGGACGATCTCGTAGGGGAGGTCGGGGGCGCCGGGGCGGGCGTCCCGCGAGCGGAAGCCGTCGAGCGCGATGCGGTAGGCCCCCGACCCATCCGGCGCCGCCGACAGGGCGGGCGTGGACACGCGAAAGCGGAAGCTCCGCGCGTCGGAGGCCGTCGTTTCGGGAGTGAAGACGGAATCGGGGGGACCCGCCTGAGCCCCCCCGAGCATCAACCAGGACAGGACCCAGATTCCGAAGAATCTGAGCCGCATGGTGCCCCTGTCAGCTCTGGATCGTCCCGCCCGCGCAGGAGTCGTCCGCCTTGGTGCAGTTCACCGCACGGGCTTCGAGCTTTTCGGTGTGAAGGATCGCCGGACGCTCGTACGTCTTCTTCATTGCCTCCCCCTGATCTGGAGTGTCAAATCCGTGTTCGAACCTCTCGGTCGGTTACATGACTACAGCGCCCGGACGACTCTCCCCCGGGACGCCGGGACTTATACGCCGAGCCCAGAGCCATTTCAAGGGCTTTATCCCCGGGAGGGCTCCCCGATTTGCAACAGTTCGTAGGCGCGCCGGACGGCTTTCGCGTTGATTTCGGCTTGCGGGTAGAGGCCGAGCGGGTCGCCGACTTGCTTTTCCGCCACCCCGAGACAGAACCCGGAAAAGTACTGCCCATCTTCGTGTTTGTTCAGATTCGTCCGCGCGTCGACCGCCAACTGGCGGACCTCTTTCAGAACGGGCGAGGTCCCCCAGATGTCGTTCAGGCTCGCGAGATTCTTGATGTTCGCGACCGGCCGGCGGAACGCGACGCACGGGAGGATGTTCCCGTACGGGTCGACGGTGAACCCGCTCCGCCCGGTGCCGCAATTCGCCTCGGCGCCGTCCGAGGCGCAGTGGTTCTTCTTCGGCGGGAGCTTCCCGTGGTGCAGGTCGAGGTACCACTCCCCCCAGTACTTCTGGAGGAACTCGTCCCCGGGGCGCAGGGAGAGCGGGTCGAGGCTCCCGTCGTCTTTCGGGGTGATCACCGCGTCGAAGATGATGTAGCAGCCGAGGTTGTCCGCGATGTCCCGAATCCCGAACAACTCGTTCTGGTTGAGGCGGGTGATCGGGGTCTTGAGCTGGACCTTGATCCCGCGGTCGCGGAGGTTCCTGACCCCCTCGATCGTCTTGTCGAACGACCCCTTGATCCGGGTGAGCGCCTCGTGCGTCTCCGCCTTCGCCCCGTGGATCGAGATTTCGACCTCCATCGGGTGGCGCTCGGCGATCTTGTCGGCGACCGCGGGGTCGGCCATCAGGTAGCCGTTCGAGTAGATCCGCAGCGCCATCCCGAGGCGGAGGGTCTCGTCGGCGATCTTGAAGAAGTCCTTGTGGCACAGCGGCTCGCCGCCGGTGAGGGTCATGTAGAGGACGCCGAACTCGGAGATCTTCCTCAGGGATTCGAAGATCTCCGGGGTCGTCATCTCCCGGTTCCCGTCGGGGGCGTTGTAGCAGAAGGTGCACAGGTGGTTGCACCGATAGGTCAGCTCGAACTGGGCGTTGAGGGGAATCGAGTCGGTGAACGCCTTCTCGACGAGTTTCCGGTAGGGATTCATCGGCGTTTCGGCCACGCGGTCCTCCGGCTATCCGTTCGACTCGGCGCCGGCGAGCATTCCATGCTCCGCCAGCTCCGAGAGAAAGGTGTCCAGATCCTGCCTCGCCTCTTCGGCGGAGATCTCGAACTCCTCCACGATCTTCGCGACGATGTCGTCCCGCGTCCGGGTCCCGTCGAGAAGCGGGTAGATCGCCATCGCGACCGCGTTCAGGACCTTGACCTCGGCCCGGCCGGGAAGGACGACGAGGCCTCCCTCGTCGCCGAAATCGCGGAAGGCGGTCTTCGGGTTGCGCTTCGGCCGGTCGGCGGCGGTCGGGTCGGTCGGGGGCAAGGCGTCCTCCGGAATTGAACGCTGCAATATACGCCGACCGAAAGTGTACGGTGTTGGTCCTATTTCGACAAGGGCGGTTGCGGACGTTGCTCGATCGTCACCGGCCCGCGCCTCCGAGCCGTTCCGCGAGCGTCCGGGCGGAAGGACTCCCCAAGGCGCGAAGCCCTTCGATCGCACGGGTTCTCCCCGCCTCGTCGCCCAGGCTCACGCACGCGGCGCCGAAAGCGTACCAGGCCGTCGGATCCGCCGGATCCAGCTCCACCGCCGCGGCGAGCTCCGTTCGCGCCTCCTCCCAACGACCCAGCCGCCCGAGCGCGAGGCCGAGGTTGAATCGGCCTCCCGGCAGATCGGGCACGGTCGCGACCGCCTTGCGCAGCGCCGTCACCGCCTCTTCGTACCGCCCCTGCCGCGCGTAGAGCGTCCCGAGATTGAAGACGACGTTCGGATCGTCCGGCCGCGCGAGCGATTCGAGCGCGCGCACCGCCCCGTCGAGATCCCCCTCCTCCGCGAGCGCGAGCGCCGCGGCGACGCGCGCCTCGATCGAGTCGGGGCGCTTCGCGAGCGCCTCCCGCTCCGCCGCCGCCGCCGCGCGACGGAGGGCGGCGACCGCCTCCGTGTCCCGGAGCGTCGAGTGGAACGCGAGCCTCGGGAAGCGCTCCTTTCCGCGCGCTTCCCCCTGCGGGAACCGGGCGAGGATCACCCCCTCGTCGACCCGGGCGAAGTGGACGTCCCGCTCCGCCTTCCGCGCGTCGTCGAGGACGAATCCGAGACGCGGGTCGTCGAGGGCGAGCCACGGGTGGACCGGATCCTCCGCCCAGAGATCGACGCCGATCCTCGCGGCGTACTCGATCGTCGCGTGCCGGTCGTGCGCGAGGATCCGAAGCTCGTTCGGCGGCATCCGCGCGACCACCGGATCGGTCAGGCCGAGCCGGTCGAGCGTCCGGAGGCCCGAGAGGTACGGGATCGCCCCGACCGCGCTGATCGCGATGTGCGTGTCCGCGGGAAGAACCCCGCGCTCGACCAGTTCGCGCAGCTTCGTCCCGGTTCGGATCGCGGTCCCGAGGAAGAGGCGGTGCTCCTCCGCACGCGTGCCGACGAGGCGACTCGTCGTCGTCCGGACGAGATCCCGATGCGCGGCCGCGATCCCGCGGAGGCCGGGCCACCGGAGGAGCGGGTCGCCCGCCGGGTCGAGGTAGGCGCTCGCGAGGGTCCGCCCGGACCGCATGCCCGGAAACCCGGGGATGAACTCCTTCGGAAACTCCCGGTGCGCCCGCCACGGGATCCACCCGATCCCGAGCAGGACGAGCGCCGCGAGCGCCGCCGTCGCGGCCTTGCGCGGGAGCGACGCGACCGCCCCCCACCGCGCAGCCGCCTCCCGCAGCCCATCGCCGATCAGGAGGGAGAAGAAGGGGAAATAGAGGTCGAGCGGCCGGTACTCGCGGTCGTCATCGAAGGACTGGCCGGGCGATTCC
>CAZVOE010000076.1:0-14505 GCA_964628935.1 uncultured Acidobacteriota bacterium | reverse complement strand
GCCCTGCGGGGACGGTCGCGCTCGCCGGCGTGACGATGACCGATCTCCCCGCGATGGCCTACGAGCCGCACCTTTTCCACGAAAAACGACTGACGAGCGTCGAGGCGAACACCCGCGCGGACGGGGAGGCCCTCTTCCGGGAAGCCGCCGCGATCCCGATTCGGCCCCGGACCGTCCCGTACCCCCTCGAGCAGGCGCAGGAAGCCCTCCTCGCTCTCAAGCGGGACGGGATCGAGGGGACCGCGGTCCTGATATCCTGAGCGGCGTTCCGGTGCCCCGAAGGGAGATCTCATGACGCGAAGAACCGCCCTCGTGACCGGCGCCGCCGGCGAGATGGGACAGGCCTTGATCCCGGCCCTCGTGGAGCGCGGCTACGACGTGGTCGCCGTCGACCTCGCGGCGACTCCGGAAGAGACCGCGAAACGTTGCACCGAGGTCCTTCGCGGGAGCATCGTGGACGCGGAGACCATGGCAGGGCTCTTCGATCGGCATCGTCCCGAAGTGGTCTTCCATCTCGCGGCGATCCTCTCGACCAACGCCGAGGCGAATCCGGACCTCGCCCACCGCGTGAACGTCGACGGGACCACAATCCTTTTCTCCCTCGCGCGCGAGACGGCGGTAAAGCGCGGCTCCTCCGTGCGCTTCCTCTTTCCGAGCAGCATCGCGGTGTACGGGCTGCCCGACGCCGAGCGCAAGCGCGCCGCGGGGGCGGTGCGGGAGGGCGAGTGGGTCGCCCCCGCGGGCGCCTACGGCTGCCACAAGGTGTGCGGCGAGCTTCTCGGGACCTACTGGACGCGGCGGTCTCTGCGCGAAGGGTCCCCCGGCCTCGACTTCCGCGCGATTCGATTCCCCGGCCTCATCAGCGCCGAAACGCTTCCCTCCGGGGGCACGAGCGACTTCGCCCCCGAGATGATCCACGCCGCCGCGCAGGGGAAACCCTACTCGTGCTTCGTGTCGGCGGAGAGTCGAATTCCGTTCATGACGATGCCCGACGCGGTCGACGCGTTCCTCCGCCTCTCCGAGGCGGAAGCGGCGACCCTCACGACCCGGGTCTACAACATCGGCGCCTTCGCCCCCTCGGCGGGGGAGTTCCGAGAAGAGGTGCTCCGTCACTTCCCCGACGCCTCGATCGTCTTCGAGCCGGTCGCGGCGCGCCAGGCCATCGTCGACACCTGGCCCGCCGACGTCGACGACCGCCTCGCGAGGCGGGACTGGGGGCACGCGCCGAGGTACGGTCTCCGGGAGGCGATCTCCGATTACCTGGTACCCGCGTTGCTCCGACGCTACGGTTCACGCGCGCTGCGCTGAGCAGGAGGAAAGTGCATGGCCAAGGCGAAGAAGAAGGTCGCGAAAAAGAAGGTCGTCAAGAAGAAGCTCCCCGCGAAGAAGAAGGGCGCCTCTCGAAAGGCCGCCTCCCGAACAAAGGCCGCCGCGAAGAAGAAGATCGCGAAGAAGAAGGGCGCGGCCCAGGGGGTTTCCCGCAGCGGGGCCGCTCCGAAAAAGAAGACTCCGTCCGCACCGGGCGAGAAGGCGGTCCCCTCGCGTCGCATCGCTCCCCCGGCCGGCCCCGAGGGGGCCCCCAAGATCTCGACGAAGCTCGCGACGCCGGAGCGCCTCACGCCCACGGTCAAGGCGGCCGCGGCGCTGCCCGTCCCGCCGGCGACGAAGGAACCGGTCCGTCCGGACGACTTCCTGCCGCGCCCCGCGATCGGCGAGCCGAGCCCCGCCGAATCGGAGGAATAGGTCGGGGGCGGGACGCGCCGTCGCCGTTCCGGCGCGTCCTGCTCCTGCCGGCGTCGGCGACCACGACGTGACGAGAATCGTGGGGATGGGAGGACCGGGCTTCGCGGAAGCCAGCGCGCGGGGGCGCGGGCGACGTTCCGGTCCCGGTCAGAGCTTCCACTCCCTCAGGTTCCCCTCGAGACCGGCGATCTCGTCTTCCGGTTCGCCGCGGCTCAGGTGGCGGCCGTACGTCGCCACGACGGCGAGGGCCCCGTAGAACACGATCCCGGCTCCCGCGATGAACGCGGGCGGCAGGTGGCCGACGGCCACCCGGTGCCAGATCTCTCGCCACGAGAGCGCGAGTTCCGGATGGATCATCAGCTTCACGACCCATCCGCCCAGGATCATCAGGAAAACCCAGGCGTAGTTTCGGCGCAGGCGGAAGCCCACCGCTTGGAGGAAGGTCGTCTTGTGCTTCGGCAGGTCGAGGTCCTTGGCGAGCACCTCGCGCCAAGCCGGCATCGAGGACTCGAGCCGCCGGGTGATGATCGGGATGAAAAAGTTCTCCTCGAGCATCCGCACCCGTGCGCGGTAGACCGCGAAGTAACGGAAGCGTCGCGCCTCGATCGCGAGATAGGCGAGGATCAGGAGATTCGACAGGAGCATCACGAAGTGCGGGGCCTGCGGGGAGGAGAAGGCGAACGAGAGCATCCCCGCGGCGGTGAGCACGGCCCAATTCGTGGTCGCGTCGAGCCGCTGTCGCCACGACTGCGATCGCGCGACCTCGGCGCGATAGAAGTGCACCATCGCGGTGATGTACTCGTTTCGGGTGAGCGGGTAGTCCTCGAACCTCCGGGCCTCCGCGCTCCCCTGGCCGTCGGGAGTCACGCCGCGATCATGCCACGGATCGGCCGCCCCCCGTCACCGCCTCGTCCGCGCGAGTACGTTCTCGAGCGTCCTGCGGACCGCGTCGACGTCGATCGGCTTGGCGAGGACCGGGTTCGCGACCCCCTCGAGGAAGCGGAGGCTCTCGGGGCGCACGAGGTCGCCGGTCGCGAAGACGAAGCGGCGCACCATTTCCGGCCGCTCGTAGAGCGCGCGGCCGTCGAGCCCCGGCATCCTCAGGTCGGCGACGACGAGGTCGAAGTCGGCCTCGGCGAGGCGGGTCCACGCCTCCTCCCCGTCGCGGGCGGCGACGACCTTGGCCCCGTCGTCCTCGAGGATCCGAGAGAGGAGGTCGAGCACGAGCGGCTCGTCCTCGGCGACGAGCACGCGCGTGCCCGAAAAGCGCGCCGGGAGGTCCGGCGTGTGCGGCGCCTCGCGTTCCGGGACGGATTCCCGGGCCGGCTTCGGAGCCGGCGTGGCGGCCGGCAGGTAGACGGCGAAGCACGCCCCCGCGCCCGGCTTTCCGGGTCTGAGCTCAATCCTCCCGCCGTGCTCCTGGACGATTCCATAGGATACGGACAGGCCGAGCCCGGTTCCCTGCCCCGGTTCCTTGGTCGTGAAAAACGGGTCGAAGATCCGGTGGCGGATCTCGCGGGGAACCCCGGGACCGTCGTCTTGGACCTCGAGGCACACGCGGCCGTCGACGGCCCGCGTCCGCAGCACGATCGTTCCCCCGCCCCGGCCGACGAGGGCCTGCTCCGCGTTGTTCACGAGGTTGAGCACCACCTGCTCGATCTGGTGGAAGTCGAACATCGCTTCGGGCAGGGGATCCTCGAGCTCGAGGCGGATCTCGATCTTCGACGCTCGAAGATGGTACGCCTTGAGGTCCACGACCTTCCGGACGCAGGCGTTCAGGTCTTGGAGCTTCCGCTCCGCCGGATGCTGCCGCGCGAAGGACAGCAGATTCCGGACGATCCGCTGGCAACGCTTCGCCGAATCGACGATGCGCTCGAGATCCCGCGAGAGCGGCTCGCCCGCCGCCCGGGACTTCGGGAGCAGGAGCTGTGCGTACCCGAGGACACTCGAAAGGGGGTTGTTGAGTTCGTGGGCGACGCCCGCGACCACTTCGCCGAGACTCGAAAGCCGCTCCGCCTGGGCCAGCGTCTTCTCGAAGCGGCGGACCTCGGTGACATCCCTGCCGATCCAGACGCGTCCGGCTTCTCCACCCCCGGCCGCCTCGAGAGGCGCCCCGACGAGGCTCACCTCGACGGGGGCCCCGTCGGAACGCGTGAGCACCAGTTCGCGACGGGTGAGCGCGGCGTCCCCCGCGTCTCGCGGATCGACCCCGAGCACCTCGGCAAACGGCCGTCCCGCAACCTCCGCAGCCGAGAGCCCGGTCAAGGTCTCTGCCCCATGATTGAATTCGGTGATCCGTCCCTCGGAGTCGGTCGCGACGATCAAGTCCGGCGTGCCGTCGAGCACGCGCCGCAGCTTCTCCCCGGTCTCCCGGTGGCGCGAGGCCTCCCGCTGCACGTCCTCGTAGAGGAGCGCGTTCTTGAGGGCGTTGGCGCAGGTCGCGGCCGCCACCCGGCAGAAGCGGATCTCCGCCTCGGTGAACGGGGTATTCCGGCTCGCGCGAACGAAGAGGGTCCCGAGGACCTCCTTCCCGAAGACGAGCGGGAGGACGAGCATCGACCGGTAGCCCTGCTCGAGCAGGACCTCGCGGACGGGCTCGACGAGCGGGTCGGAGGCCACGTCTTCGACGACGACCGGCTCCCGCGTCAGGAGCGCCCGCCGGATCTCCGGGTATTTCTCGAGGTCGACGGTGCGCATCGACGCTTCGGGGTTGTCGCTCGCGGCCACGATCCAACAGCGGCTCAGGCGACCGTCGACCGCGAGGATGGAGCAGCGCTGCGCTCGCGCCAGGTCTCCGATCCGCGTGACGATGCGCAAGAGGACGTTCCTGGCATCGAGGGTGCTCGTCACCGACTCGGCGATCTCGAGCAGGGCGCGGAGGTCTTCGCGCTCGCGCCGGGCCTCCGTCTCCGCCGATGCCCCTCCCCAGACACGTCCGAGGAGCACGAGAAGGTACACCCCGCTCGCGGCGAGCCCCGTCAGAACGGGGAGGCCCACGCCCGGGGGGATCTCGGCGAGGCCGAGGGCGACGATCGGGAGAAACACCGAGTCGAGCACGAGGAGCGCCACGTCCGGACGGACCGCGCCCTCCGCCGCTTCGAGGAGCGGATGAAGGAGAATCCCGGTCAGGATGAGGAACGCGACCGGGAGGGCCGAAGCGACGGACGGGCCGGGGATCGCCAAGGCGACGGCCGCGACGGTCAGCACGAGCCCCCACCGGAAGCGCAGGAGATTCCGGCGCTCCGTCCGGGCCCGCCTGCCGTCACGATGAGATTCCACAGGCCTCCGCCCCTACTCGGATCGCGCCTTACACCTATGCAACCGGGACGGAATATAGGGTCGGAGCCTTTCGGCGCAACCCGGCCCCGGCCCAAGGGTTGACAGCACGGGGGCAGTCGCTAGAATCCGAGCGGCGCTATCGTCTAGGGGTTAGGACGGGTGGTTCTCAGCCATCAAACCGGGGTTCGAATCCCCGTAGCGCTACCAGCCTCGGGTCGCTCTCGGGCCTCGCACGCGAAGATCGTCAGCTGAGTGGGAAATCGTGTTTCGGGGCTGATCCGCTGCAGGATGCTGAGAACGTTCCGGCGGATGTCGTCGACCCGGTCGGTCTGGATCGGCTCCTCGATCACCTTGCCGACGTACTCGTCCTCCCCGAGCCGGCAGACCCGCAGAAAGGTCGAATCTTCCGTGGAGACGTACCGCCGGTCTGCCCCCGTCAGGTCGGCGAGCCGGCGCCGGAGCGCGCCGTCCATCTTGTAGCCGACGAAGAGAGGGATCTTGTCGTTGAGATGAATCACCTGGGTCCATCCATGTGCAGGCAGCAGTTTTGCTAGGGCGTCGCGCGATGTCAAGCCGGGAACGGCAGAAAGGGGTTGTGTGAGCGGAACCGTCCTCTTCGTGTCGGACGATCTGATGTTCTGGGCGCGAGTTCGGGACGCCGCCCTTCGAGCCGGGATCCCGGTCTCCCGGGTGACCGACGAGACCACGATGGAGGATGCGCTTCTCGAAGGGGGCGTCGCGAGGGTCCTCTTCGACCTCGAGGTGGCCGGTCTCGACCCCCTCGTGTGGGCGGATCGATGGAAGGGCCGGCCGCACCCCCCGTTCCTCGTCGCCTTCGGGTCGCACGTGGACGGCGCGAGACTCGCGTCGGCCAAGGAGGCCGGGTTCGACCTCGTGGTCCCGCGATCCCGGTTCCACCGCTCCGTCGAGGAACTGCTCCGGGGCTGATCGTCAGACGGCCCCGCCCAGGACGGCCAGGACCTCTTCGGTCTTGGCGCGCATCAACTCCTCGTTCCCGCGCGACTCGACGTTCAGGCGGATGAGCGGTTCCGTGTTCGAGGCTCGGAGGTTGAACCGCCACTCCTCGAATTCGAGGCCGATGCCGTCGGTTTCGTCGACGGCGAGAGCCGCCGGGGCGTAGTGGGCCTTGACGCGGGCGATCGCCGCCTGCGCGTCATCGACCCGCCGGTTGATCTCCCCGCTCGCCGGGAAGCGACGCATCCGTTCCCCGACCAGCTCCGAAAGGGACCGTCCGCTCTGGCACATCCGCTCGGCGACGAGCATCCAGGGGATCATTCCGCTGTCGCAGTAGGAAAACTCGCGGAAAAAGTGGTGCGCGGACATCTCGCCCCCGTAGACGGCGTCCTCGCGGCGCATCACTTCCTTCATGAAGGCGTGCCCCGACTTGCTCTGGATCGGCACCCCTCCCGCCTCCCGGACGATCTCGAGGGTGTTCCACGTCATGCGTGGATCGTGGACGATTTTCCCGCCCGGATGCTTCTTGAGAATCTGGCCGGCGAGGAGGCCGACGATGTAGTACCCCTCGATGAACCCTCCCCTCTCGTCGAAGAGGAAGCACCGGTCGAAATCGCCGTCCCAGGCGACGCCGAGATCGGCCTTCTCCCGGAGGACCGCCTCCGCGGTGTCTCGCCGCCGCTCCGGAAGGAGCGGGTTCGGGATCCCGTTCGGGAACGCTCCGTCCGGTTCGTGATGGACGCGCACGATCCGGAACGGGAGGTGGCGCTCGAGCCGCTCCACGACTCTCCCCGCCCCTCCGTTTCCCGGGTTCGAGACGATCTTGAGCGGACGGAGCGACCGGAGGTCGACGTATCTGAGGAGGTGCGCGACATACTCCGCCGCGAGGTCGCGCCGCTCCACCGCTCCCTTGCGTTCCGGGCGCGCGAACGAGCCCGACCGAACGATCCGCTCGATCTCGAGGAGGCCGGTGTCGGCGCTGATCGGCTTGGCGGCCTCGCGCACCAGTTTGAGGCCGTTGTAGTCGGCCGGGTTGTGGCTCGCCGTGACCATGATCCCGCCGTCGAGGCCGAGGTGAAACGTCGCGAAGTAGACCTCCTCGGTGCCGCATCGGCCGATGTCGACGACATCGACGCCGGAGTCGGTCAGGCCATCGGCGACCGCCGAGGCGAATTCGGGGCTCGAGAGGCGGATGTCGTAGCCGACGGCGACCCTCCGCGGCCGGACGAATGCCGCGTAGCCGCGGGCGATTCGGTAGACTAGGTCGCGATTCAGCTCGTCGGGAATCCGTCCTCGGATGTCATACGCCTTGAACGCGGGAAGACGGTCTCCGGACGCCGGCATCGTGCGTCTCCTTCGGTGCTAGTCTCCCCCCGGAGGGGAGGAGGACTCTACCATGGCCGAGGGGGGGAACCGCATCGAGCGGGACACGATGGGCGAGATGGAGGTACCCGCGGAGGTCTACTACGGCGCCTCGACCGCGCGGGCGATCCGCAACTTCGCCGTCAGCGGCCGGCCGATGCCGCGTCGGTTCCTCGCGGCCCTCGGCCGGATCAAGGAGGCGGCGGCCGAAGTAAACGCCGAACTCGGCCTCCTCGATCCGTCCCTCGCGCGGGCGATCGCGCAGGCATCCGCGGAAGTGGCCGTCGGGCGGTGGGACGCGGAGTTTCCGGTCGACGTCTTCCAAACCGGATCGGGGACGTCGACGAACATGAACGCCAACGAGGTCGTCGCCAACCGCGCCGCGGAACTCCTCGGATTTCCGCGCGGGTCGAGAGAACGCGTTCACCCGAACGATCACGTGAACCTCGGGCAGTCTTCCAACGACGTCATCCCGACCGCGCTCCACCTCGCCGCGCTCGCGGCGATCGGCGAGGTGCTCGAACCCGCCGTGCGCGCGCTCCGGCGGGAACTCGAGGCGAAGTCGCGCGACACGTGGGAGGTGCGGAAGGTCGGCCGCACGCACCTTCAAGACGCCGTACCGATTCGGCTCGGCGAGGCCTTCCTCGGATACGCCGGGCAAATGGAGCGGGGCCTGCGCCGTCTCGCGGTGGCCCGGGAGGAGCTGTCGGAGGTCGCGATCGGTGGCACCGCGGTCGGCACGGGAATCGCCACCCACCCCGAGTTCGCCCGGCGCGTGTGCGCGCGCCTGTCGGAACGGCTCGAGGTCCCGATCCATGAGACGACGAATCACTTCCAGGCACAGGCGACGCTCGACGCGGTCGTCGCGGCGTCGGGAGCCGTGAGGACTCTGGCGTTGAGCCTGCGCAAGATCGCGGACGACATCCGGTGGATGGCTTCCGGGCCTCGTTGCGGCCTCGGCGAGATCACCCTTCCCGAGGTCCAACCGGGCTCCTCGATCATGCCGGGAAAAGTCAACCCCGTCCTCGCCGAATCTCTCCTCCAGGCTTGCGCCCGCGCCCTCGGTGCGGACTCCGCGATCGTCCACTGCGGCTGCGGCGGCAATTTCGAGCTGAACACGATGCTCCCGCTCGCGGCGTACGAAATCGTGGACTCGATCGAGATTCTCGGCGCGGCGACGGCGAACTTCGCCGAGCGCTGCGTCCGGGGGATCGCGGCGACCGAGCGGGGCCCCGAGTTGCTCGAGCGGAGCCTCGCCCTCGCGACCCTCCTCGTTCCCCTCGTGGGTTACGACGAAGCGGCGGCGATCGCGAAGGAGGCGGCCGCGACCGGACGCACGATCCGCGAGATCGCGGCGGCCAAAGGAATCCGGGACATTCCTCGATGATCGGCCCTTCGGGGTGTCCGCCCCCGGTCGAGCGTCGGGATCGCGCATCCGAAGATCGGGCGGCCGGTGGGAGTCTCCCTTCGACCTCTCGAATCGGACCTCGCCGAATCGGAACGCCCCCAGGAATGGGCGACTATCGAGACTCGTCCCCAAGCCCGAGCAGAACTCCCGGAGCGAGGCGCCACTCCGGATCGAGGGCGCGCTTGATCTCGCGCATCCGGGCGAGTGCGGAGTCTCCCACGAAGCGGCGAAGCATCTCCTGCTTCAGGCGACTCCGTCCGACCCCGTGCTCCGACAGCGGTGCTCCGCCGCGGGCGATCGCGTCGGCGGCGATGCCGAGGAAGACGGCCTCCGCCGCCTCGACCTCCCTCGCGTTCCGGGGAAGCGCGTTCGGGTGGAGATTCCCGTCGGAGATGTGCCCCCACGTCGCGTGCTCGAGCCCGGCTCGCTCGAGCGCGGAGCGCCAGGTCGCGAGCGCCGCTCCGACTTGCTCCACCGGGACGATCAGGTCGCCCCCGACCTTCCTCACCCCGCCGTCCCGCCGCCGCCGCTCCGCGAGGAGTTCGTTGACCCGCCGGGGCACCGCTTCGCGGAACGCCGCGAGGGCCTCCGCCCGTCCCGCGTTTCCGGGAAGGGCGATTTCGAGCGCGTCGGTGGAAAGGTGGCGCGCGAGAATCCGGACGAGCCGGAAGAGAGGGCCGTCGTGCCCGCCGCCGCCGCCGTCGAGCGCGGCGACGATCGCCGCCTCCGCCGCCTCCTCTCCGTCCCACTCCGCGATCTCGACCTCGACGAGCACCGCGGCGCGCGCGCCGTCGGGAACGGTCACGCGCAGCCTCTGCGCATCGCCGTGTCGTCTGAGGAGATCGAGCCCTTTCGCGTCGACGTACTCGAGGGCGCGCACGTCTGGCTCGCGCGATCCCGCACGGCTCCGTGCCTCGTTCCCCGCGCGGCGGAGGGCGTCGGCGAGCGCGAGGGCCGCGCCCTCTCCATCGAGGAACGCGAGCCCGGTCACGACGGCCGCCGGCGACCGGGCAAGTTCGAGATCGGCGTCGACCACGATCCCGAGCGTCCCCTCGCTCCCCACGAACAGGTCGACCAGATCGAGGGGATCGGATGCGTGGTACCCCGCCGAGATCTTTCGGAGCCTCGGAAGCCGGTGGGAAGTCGCCGGGAACCCGACGCGCCGCCCGTCCGACCCGATGACGACGAACGACTCCCCCGGCCGCGCGAGCGCCTGGCCCCGCTCGATCTCGAGCAAGTCCCCGTCGGCGAGGAGCACGCGCAGGCCACGGACCCAATCCCGCGTGACCCCGTACTTGAAGGTTGCGGCACCACCGGCGTTCGTGGCGACGATCCCGCCGAGCATCGCCTGGTGATACGTCGGGACCGGAGGGAAGAAGAAGCCGCGTCCCGCGAGCTCCCGCTCGAGGCGATCGAGGCGGACCCCCGCCCCGATCCGTGCGGCCGCCGATCGACCGTACTCGCGAACCGGGCCGACCGCCTCCCAACGCTCGCAGGACAGGATCACCTCGCCGCGCGGGACGGCTCCCCCGGTGAGGGACGTCCGAGCCGCCTGGGGGAGCACCGCGACGCCGCGCCCGGACGTCGCCCGGAGGAAGGCTGCGGCCTCCTCGAACGACGAGGGGCGGAGCAGCCCTGCGGCCGGGGCGACGGGGTACCCCGATGCGTCCTCGAGGTACGACGCCACGACCTCGGGGTCGCGCTCGGGCTCGGGAGGGGCGACCCCGGCGTCCACCCTCTTCGCAACGATGACGGGGGCGCGGGACTGCACGGCCGCCATTATCCGCGCGGCGGGGACGAAACGCTCTTCCTGAGATAAGTTCTCCCTCCGGAGACCGCCTTTGGGAGCCACGCACATCCACCGTCACCCGCACGACCGCCCCGCGGAGGGGCCAACCGCCCGCCTCGCATGGGTGCTCGCGCTGACCGTCGGCTACACCCTCGCGGAGGTGGTCGGCGCGGTCGTCTCCGGATCGCTCGCCCTCCTCGCCGACGCGAGCCACATGATGACCGACAACCTGGCGCTCGCACTCGCGCTCGCCGCGAGCCGCTTCGCGCGGAAACCTCCCGATCCGGGGAGGACCTACGGGTACCAGCGCGTCGAGATCCTCGCGGCGCTCGGGAACGCGCTGCTCCTCACCGGGGTCTGTTTCGCCCTGATCGTCGAGTCGTGGGAGCGGATCCTCGCCCCGAGGCCGGTGGAAGCCGGGCTGATGGGCGCGATCGCCGCGGGAGGGCTCGCGGTGAACCTCGTCGCCGCGTGGATCCTCAGGAAGCGCTCCGAAAACCTCAACGTCCGCGCCGCCTTCCTCCATGTGGTCGGCGACCTCTTGGGCTCGATCGGCGCGCTTGTCGCGGCGGGGCTCGTCGCCCGATTCGGCTGGCTCCGCGCGGACCCGATCGCCACGCTCGCGATTTCCGCGATCCTCCTTTGGGGCGCGGTTCGCCTCTTCCGGGAGACGGTCCACGTCCTCCTCGAGGGGACCCCGGCGAATCTCGACGTCGACGAGATCCGGCGCGCCCTCCTCGAAATCGAAGGCGTCGCCGACGTCCACGACCTCCACGCGTGGTCGCTCGGCTCGACCCCCCTCCTGTCGGCCCACTTGGTGGCCGACCACTCCGTTCCACTCGCGCGGGTTCTCGAGGCCGCGACCGGGCGGGTCCGCGAGCGGTTCGGGATCCGCCACGTCACGCTCCAAGTCGAGCCCCCCGACTTCAACATCGTCGCGGGGCCGCTGCGCGACTACGACGGTAGCGAGCGAGGCTTGTAGATCGCGCCCTGGTTCGTCTTCCCGTTCATGCGCGCGACGATCGGCTCGTCGAGACGCAGGTGCCGCACGGACGCGTTCTCGTGGAGCGCCGGCTGAGCGGCGAGCCAGTCCCAGTCGACGAACCCCTCTCCGGCCTCGGGATTGACCGTGAAATAGCCGACCTGGAACGCCGTCAGGTTCTGGAAGAAGTGGCTCCCCTGCGAAGGAGTGATCCTCAGGTCGCGGAACCCGGCCTCCACGATCACCCGCGCCCCCGAGATCTGGTCCCACCCGACGGGAATCCCGAGCCAGGGATCGGTCGATCCCCAGCGCCCCACCCCGATGAGGACGAAGGGGCGTCTCTCCTCCTGCAGCGCCGCGTTGAGGCGCCCGACTTCCGCCGCCGCCTCTCGGCTGCGCGACCGGTCGAACCGGTAGAAATCGACGACCACGATGTCCCGGATCGAGTCGATCTGGCCGTGCCCGAGCACGCGGGAGCTTCGACACAGGAGCGCGGACGGCTCGACCTCCTCGATCTCCAGCTCCTCGGTCTCGCGGGACAGGACGAGCGGTCGGATCTGGAGAAACCCCAGCTCGGCGCGGCGGTCCGCCGCGGTTCCGAGACGCACCGCGAACTCGATCTCGACGGCCCGCCCCATCCCCTGGGCGCCGATCTCGAGGAGGCGGGTGAGCGTTTCCGCCAGCGGAAAGGCGCCGTGCTTCAGGACGGGCGCGAACGAGACGAGACGGACTCCTCTTCGCGAGAGCCCGTCGTAGACGGCGGCGTTCTCGTGGGAGTAGGTCGAGCCGACCGCCGCGAGGGTGCCGTCCTCCTCGGCGATTTCGAGACCGAACGATGTTTCCGAGAGGAGGACGCCGGGATCGGTCCGGGCGTCCTCGGGATCGATTTCGACCGCCCAGAACTCGCGCTGGGAGTTGGCCAGGATGTCCTTCACCGACGAGAACGGGACGATGTGCCGCGGATACCGAGGGCAGAACGACACGCACTTCCCTCCCTCGACGACCGTCCGTCCGAGGCCGAGGCCGACCGCGACGACGCCGTCGGCCGAGGTCATCGGCGGCGTGGGGTAGAAGTTGTGCGATCGCGCCACTCCGGCGAAATCGGGATAGAACCGATTGCCGTGGAGCCGGCCGACGAGGCGCTGGACGATCACCGCCATCTTCTCCTCCTCGAGACGGTAGGGCGTCGCCTTGAGGTAGGACTTCGTGCGATGAGAGAAGGTCGATGCGTAGATCTTTTTGATCGCCACTTCCAGCTGCCGGAGGCGCACCCCCAGGTCGGCGTGCGCGTTCGGGAGCATGTAGGTGTCGTACACGCCCGTAAAGGGTTGGTACTGAGAGTCCTCGAGAAGGCTCGACGACCGGACGGCGAGCGGGTACCGCACGACCTCGAGGAACGCTTCGAGATCGGCGAGGGCGTCCTCCGGAAACGGGGCGACGAGGAACGCGCGGAGGATCTCCTCGTCGTCGCCGCACTGGACGGCGAAGTCGAGGAGTCCGGCGTCCGCGAGGAACCGATCGAAAACGTCGGTCGCTAGGACCACCGCGGGTGGGACCGCGACCCGCACTCCCGTCTCGGGCCCCTCGGAGCGATGGCGGTGGAGGAGGTGACGGACAAACGCGAGGCCGCGCGCCTTCCCGCCGAGGGAACCGCGGCCGATCCGGGTGAAGGTGTCGGTGTCGGGGTCGAACCCCTCCGCATCGAAGTCGCCGACGAGGACCTCGGCCTGCTCGCGCCGGTATTCGGCGATCGACGCGATCAGGTCGTCGCGGATCGCCTCGGGCCCCGAGTAGTCGGTCACCTTGCGCGGTCTCAGCTTTCGGGCGAGGGCGAACTCGGTCCTCGCCATGAACCAGTTGGAGAAGTGGTTCCGCTCCCCGTGGAACGCCACGCTCTCCGCGGGAACGGTCCGGAGACGCTCCTCGAGCTCTTTGAGGTCGGAGGCCCGCCCAACCTCCGTCCCGTCCGGGAGGCGGAAGACGAAGTCGCCGAACGCGAACTGCTCGATCATGAACCGCCTCAGGTCGGACAGGAGCGTCGGCGATCCCTTCAGGAGGAAGGTCGCTCCCTCCGCGCGTGCGGCGGCTTCATACTGCGCCTGGCTCGAGTGGAGGACGAGCGGGAGGTCGGGTACGTCCCGCCGGATCCTGCGGGCGAGATCGAACCCGGCGCTTCGGTTGAGGATGCCGTCCTTCGGGAACTCGATGTCCGAGATCACGCCGAGCACCCACTCGCGGTAGGTCTCGAACCGTTCGCAGGCCTCCTCGTAGGTGCTGCACAAGAGGATCTTGGGCCGGGTGCGGATCCGCACCAGCTTGTGGGAGAGATTGAGCCCCTCCCCGAGCAGGCGCTGGGACTGCTCGATCAACTCCGTGTAGATCATCGGAAGGAACGACGAGTAGTAGCGGATGTTGTCCTCGACGACGATGATCACGCGCACCCCGGCGACGAGCGTGTCGTTCGCGACGTTCCGCTTGTCCTCCACGTATTTGACGATTGCGAGGAGGATCCGTGCGTTTCCCTGCCAGAGGAAGACCCGGTCGATCGGCGCATCGGGGTTCCGCGCGAGGAAGTCGTTCGCCTCCCGGTTGTCGTAGGCGAGCACGACCACGGGCGTGTCGAGTCCCGCCTCGCGCACGCGCTCCGCGAGCTGCCGGGCGTTCATGTCGGCGAGGCTCAGGGTCGTCAAGATGAGATTGAATCGCCCCCGATCGCGCGCGAGACGGAGTGCTTCCTCGCCGGTCGCGACGTGAGTCAGCTTCGGCATGCTCCGCAGGTTCAGGTCGAGGAACTCGCCGAGGATCAGCTCGTCGAGGCGTCCGTCCTCCTGGAGGATGAACGCGTCGTAGAGGCTCGAGACCAGCAGGATCTCCTGCACGTGGAACGGCATGAGCTGCTGGTAGCCCTGGAGGGAAATCGGCGGGTCGGTCTTCATGGCACGTATTTTGCCCGAAAACGAGAAGCGG
>CAZVOE010000075.1:0-14641 GCA_964628935.1 uncultured Acidobacteriota bacterium | reverse complement strand
GGAGTACCGCCGGAGGTCGATCCCCCAGCCCCGATAGGACAGTCCGACGCCGATGCTCGCTCCGAGCCCGGTGTCCGAGTATTCGTCGAAGACGTCCTGCGCGGTTGCGCCCTCGAAACTCACGCCGGCGAGCCCGAACACCTTGAAGCCGCGATCGAGCAGCCCGAATCGCGTGGTGACGCCCAGGTGGTAGACCGAGATCCCCACGTCGTAGGGCGTGCCGTACGGAAAATAACTCGTCATCTTGGTTCCGAAGTAGCCTGCGTCGAACTCGAGACCGAACGCGCGGGTGAAGTTCATCCCATAGCCGAGCGACATGTCGTAGCCGACGTCACCGTCCTTGAGGTCGTCCGACCGCTCGGAGAACGCCCCGAACTGAAACACGCCGTAACCCGTCGGCGAGGCGCCCGCAGCGGTCCCGGGGGTCGACACCGCGAAGACGACGATGATCGCGAGCGGAACGATCCGAGCGATTCTCAGACGGCAGATTGGAGTCATGACCGTCCTCCTGAGAGCGCGGTCGCAAACCTACTCCCGTCGCCTCAGGCGATCAAGTCGCCGCCAGGATGCGCAACGGATGCCGCAGCGGGGTCCAGTCCGAGCCGCGACGACGAACACCCGGCGCAGGAGGTCTGGCCGTGGCGGCCTCGGCCCGCGGGGATCGCGGGGGGCTGACTTCAATCCCGACGGGTCGGGACTAGCGGATCTTCAGCTTTCCCTTCAGCTTGTCGAGGAGCTTCTTCCGGTCGGAGCGCTCGGGGGGCGGGGATGAGGCCGCCGGGGCGGGCGCGGGCTCCTCGACCGCCATCGCCGGCGGCGAATCGCCGCTTCCCGGAGCCGCATCGAGCGGCGGCGGCGCATCGAACCCTTCAGCGATCAACGCCTTGGCGGCATCCACGCGGGAGAGCAGCTCGTCGAGCGCGGCGGACGCCGCCTCGACGTTCGGCGCTGCCTTCAACGCCCGGAGGGCGTCACGCATTCCGTCCGCCTCGCCCTTCAGTCTCGCGACGAGCCGAATCCCGGCGACCACGAGATTGAGATTCCGATACCGCGCCGTGGCGGGCGCGACGTCCGCCACGAACGTCGCCACCTCGGACTCGAGGGATGCCAGCTCCGTTCCGCAGCAATCGACGACGGTTCCCGCCGGCTCCGAGGCGGCCGCTCCGTCGAGCTTTGCCCCGAGCGACTCGGCGCTCCGGCGGACGTCCGCGAGCGCGGGATTGAGCGGGTCGTCCACGCCGGGCAGGAGCGGCGCGGCGATCGCGTCGGGGTTGCTGTACTGCGCCTCGACCAAGCGGTAGCGGAAGACCATCCCCGAGGGGCCCACGACGTACGCCCGTCTCCGGCTCGGCACCGCGAAGTCCGCGATGGCGGCCGGGAACCGGATCGCGCGCGAGCCCCAAGTCGCCCCGCCGTCGGCGGTGTAGAGGAGCTTCTCGCCGCCGAGGATCCACCCGACCTCGGGATCGGCGAAGCGGACGCCGCCGTCGTCGATCGCCACGGGAACCGCCTGCCAGGTCTTCCCTCCGTCCTGCGTGGAAAGCAGCTTGTCGGAGCGGGGCAGCGACAGGAAACCCCGGGACTCGTCGACGAAGAAGACGTGTTGATCGGCGTGCTGCTCGTCCGGGTGCCCGAGGTTCGCCTCGACGAACAGGTGCTGCCACGATTCTCCGCCGTCCTGCGTGCGCAGAAGGACGACCGTCCCCGCCGGCCCGCCGCCGACCGCCCACCCGACCTCGGGCGTCAGGAAGAAGAGATCGGTCAGCCGGCAGCCGATCTCCTTGTTCAGTCCTGCGAGCCGCACCTTCGCGGTGCAACGCGGGAGCACGGGATCCCAGGTTCGGCCGCCGTCCCGCGTTCGGTGGATCGCGCTGACGCTGCCGGTTCCCCCTTCCAAGAAGAACCCGGTCCTCGACGACGTGAACGCGTAGTCCGTGTAGCTTCCCAGGGGGGTCCCGACCACGCCGACCTGCCGCCACGTGCGGCCGTCGGTCGTCCCGAGGAGCTTGCGCTGCACCGTGACCTCGGCCGCGCCCACGGCCCAGCCGGTGTTGCGGTCCAGAAAACGCAGGTCATCGATGGGCGACTCGGCGCCGTGGGGGTCCCCCCCGAGCTGGGCGGTCCAGCTCTCGCCGCCGTCGACCGTGTGGAGGATCGTACCGGCCTCCCCCGCCGCCCATCCGGTGTCTTCGTCGACGAAGAACACGCTGCGGAGATCGAGGTCCTCGGCGTACGAGACCGGCTCGAACACGGCCTTGGGCTTGGGCTCCGCCGCGGATGCCGCCGAAGCCGTGAGCAACGCCGCGATCGCCCCTGCCAGGGCTCGTCTCCTCATGGTCGCCTCCTCTACTTCGGGCGGCACGAGCGGCCGTCGGGAGAGATGCACACGCAGGAGACCGTGTCGTCGGCCGGTCCCGGATCCGACCCGGTGGCGACGATCGTGCACTCCTTCTTGCACGACCCGCAGTCGAGGTCCGCGCCGGTGCCGCCCCCGTCCGCGCAGTCCGCGGCGGTGACCTTGATCCTCCTTCCGCCCTCGAGCGTGGCACCGGCCCCCATCCGGTAGCGATTCGTCGCCCCGGTGCGCACGTTGCGGAACTCGACCCACCCGTCGGCGGTCTTCACGACTTGGAAGTCGCCGGGACCGAGCAGGGTCGCGAGCGTCATCGTCTTCTCGATCGCCGGCGCCGCTTTGCGCCCGACGGGCTCGGCCGCGCCGGCGGTCGAGAATACGAGCGCGCCGAGGGCGAGCAGCGTCATCTTCTTTCCGTTCATCGGTTTCTCTCCTATCGGCGTGCAGGGGCCCCGCAGGATCTCGATGCGGCGCGCACGAGGCTCCCGCCGAGGACGCTACTGAAAAAGTTCTCGATCGAGGCGTTCAGTCCCTCCCGGACGGCGTCCTTCGCGAGCCCGTCGAGGTCGTTCTGGACCCCGAGGATGTTGAGGTCGCCGATGCTGATCCGGGTCTCGGAGGGAAGTGGATTGAGGTGCACGCTGCACCCCCCGTCCCTCGACTCCAGGAGGGGACGCGCCTTGTACGCGATCTTCACGTCCCGCAGCCGCACGCCGAACCCCCCCGCGATGTCGGTACACGGTCCGAGCTGGAACTTCACCGCGAGAGCGTCGGCCTCGAGGCGGGCGACGTTCAGTTCGAGCGTGAGTCCTTGCGGGGTGAGCTGCGCCCGGGGCGGGTCGATCGCGAACCGAAACCCGCTCGTCGCCTTGAATCGCACGCAGGCGGTGCGCACCTTGTTCCCGGTGATCGGGTCCCGGACGTACACGTCGTTCTTGTAGGTCTTGTCGAGGAAGCGGAACTGCACGTCGAGCGAGAGATTTCCCAGCGCTTCTTCGAAGATCCGGCGGCCCTGCTCGGACGCCCCCAGCGGCAGGGCGGCGACCGCCTGGGAGGCTGCGCCCGTCGGGAGACCGGCGGCGACGGCCGGCAAGGCCGCCGCAAGGACCAGCGAACCGGCGAGCGGCATCGGGAGTCGCGACGTTCTCATCTGGCCCTCCTCGGCTCCGTGTTCGCGAGAAGAGTCGCCGCAGGGGGCATGGCGTTACAGCCGGACCCGATCGGGCCTAGACTGTCCGCCGCGCGAGGGGACGATGGAATCCGACCATCCCGACGTGGTGGCGACGAGCGTCGCCGAACGGTTCTTCGGGCGGGTGGCGTTCTTCGCCGCGCGTCGCCTCGGGGATCGGTCCCTCGGGGAGGATGTCGCGCAGGAGACCCTGAGGCGCGTCCTCGCCGCCCTCCGCGACCGGCGCGTCGAGTCCCACGACGCCCTTCCGGGGTTCGTCTTCGAGACGGCCCGGCACCTTTGCCAGCAGCACGCCCGCAAACGACGGCGCGAGGCGAACGCACTCGAGCGTCTCCGAGGCGGGGCTCCGCGGTTCGCCGAGCCCACGGGGGTCGCCCGGCTCGTCTCGGCGGAGCGCGTCGAGCGGGTCCGTGCCGCCCTCGCGCGCCTGCGGGACGTCGAGCGCGAGATCCTGCGCGAGGCGTACGGGGAGTGGAACGACTCCGAGGCGATCGCAGCCCGGCTGGGCTTGACCCCCGAGGCGGTCCGCGTGCGCAAGCACCGGGCGCTCCGGCGGCTCCAGGAGCTCCTGCGAGGAGACGTTCCCGGTAACGAGAGAGGGGGAGCGGGAACATCATGACGATGAACGAAGGCGGAGCGGGCTGCCCGCACGGGGGCGACCGCGACCGGATGGCGGTCGCGTTCCTCTCCGGCCGACTTTCCGGTCCGGCCGCGGAGGAGTTCGAGGCCCACGCCTACGCCTGCGATCCCTGTTTCGAGGCGATCGAGCTCGCCGCGAGCCTGCACGCCGCGACGCGCGCCCCGCAGATTTCGGTGCGGTCGCGCTCGCGGAATTGGGGTTGGGCGGCGGCGGCGACGGTCGTCCTCGCGGTGGCGATCGGGTACGCGATACGCGATCCCGGGCCGTTCGCCCCCCCCGAGGCGGCGACGGTCCGGGGCGTTCGGGACGCGATCGCGCTGACGGCGGCGCGCGTCGCGGGCGGGGTCGAGCTGCGTTGGAACGAAGTGCAGGGGGTCGAGTCCTACGAGGCGCGGATCTTCACCGCGGAAGGGGAACCGCTGTTCGAGCGCAGAATCGGATCCACGCGCCTGTCCGTTTCCGCGGCGGAACTCCTCGGCGAAGGGGGCGGGGGCCCGCTGTACGCCAGGGTGGAGGGGCTCGACGCGGCCGGAAACCCGGTGGCGCAATCGGCGCTCGTCCCCCTGCCGGGCGTCGCGGAGCATTGATGCTGCCCCTCTGGCGCCTCGCGGCAGCGGGCGCGATCCTCGCGGGCGCCTGCGCCGGGCCGTCGCCCGACGAACATCGCTTCGGCGAGGCCGACCGCCTCTTCGCGGAGCGGGAATGGCGGGGGGCGACCGACGCCTACGCAGCGCTCCGGGAGTCCTCGACTGCGCGCGGCGACGCCCGTGCGGCATGGCGCGCGGCACTCGGGGAGTGCCGCGCCGCGTTCGCGGCCGAGGGGTATGCGAGCTCGGCGTTGTCCTGCTTTTCCGGCGTCTTCGCGCTGGCGCAGGGGGTCCCCGAGCGCGAGGTGGAGACGGCCTACCACGCCTGCCTCGCGGCGCTGCGCGTCGGACTCACGGAGGACGCCGAGGAGTGGGGAAACCGGGCGGTGCGCGCGGCCGAGAGGACGCGGGACACGGTCGCGCGATCGCTCGCCTGGGCCACGCTCGGGAACGTGCGATCGTACCAGGGCCGCTACCGGGAGGCCCTCGCGTGGAATGAGCGGCGGGTCGAACTCTGGAGGCGGGACGGCGGGAACCCCGCGGAGCTCGCGCGCGCCCTCAACAACCTCGCCATCGACCTTCGACATCTCGGCCGCTACGACGAGGCCGGCGCGATCCTCGAGGAAGCGCTGGAGCTCTACGAGGCCGCGGGGGACGAGGCGGGCACGGGTCCGGTCCTGTTCAACCTCTCGAACGTACGGTCTCACGCCGGAGAGGAAGCCGAGGCGATCCGGCTCAAGTCGAAGGCGCTCGAGGTCGCGGAACGGTCCGGAAACCGCGCGGGCGTCGGGCTCGCCCTCAACGACCTCGGGGAGAGCTATCGAGGCGCCGGCGATTTCGCCCGCGCTCGCGAGTTCCACGAGCGCTCGCTCCGGGTCCACAGGGAGGAGCGGCGGGCGTACGGCGAGACCCGCGCGCTGCTGGGCCTGGCCCGCGTCGAGCTCGACCTCGATCGGCCGCACGAGGCCGCGGCGTACGCCCGTGAGGCACTCGAGCTGGCGGACGGGGCGGGGCTCGGGAAAGAGCGGGCGGTGGCGCGAGGGGTGCTCGCCCGCGCCGAGGCGCGCATCGGGCGAGGCGCCGACGCGTCGTTGCACGCGCGCGACGGGCTCCGGCTCGCCTTGGACTTGGAGGACCCGTCCGTCGAGTTGGAGCTTCGCGAAGCCCTGGCCGAAGTGCTCGAGCGCGCGGATCGGCCCGCGGAGGCGGCCGAGGCTTGGATCGAGGCGGTGGACCTTCTGGAGACGCTCCGGGGCCGCCTCGAGCTCGGCGATCTCCGGCTCGGCGTCGCCGCCCCCCATCTCGCCGCCCACGAAGGGGCCATCCGCAACCTCCTGGCCGCGGGCCGCGACGAGGAGGCGTTTGTCGTGGGCGAACGCGCCCGCGCGCGCCTTCTTCTCGAGTGGATCGCCGAGCGCGACGGGGAAGGGCCGCCGGACGAGATCGCGGACATCCGCGCGAGGCTGCGCGAGGTGAACGCCGAGCGTCTCGCGGCGGAAGGGGAACGACGACGCGTCTTGGAGGCCACGCTGCGAAGCGTGGAGGCCGAGTTCGACGCGGCCGTGCGACGGGAGCGCGTGCTCGATCCGGTGCGGGCGGCGAGCCGGCATCCCCAACCGCGTTCGCTGGCGGAGATCCGCGACGCGATCGTCCGCCCCGGCCGCCCCCTCGTCGCGTGGTTCTGGGGAGATCGCGACGTCTACGGCTGGTGCCTCGAAGACTCGGGGATCCGCGGGCGGCGCCTCGGACCGGCCCCGGCCCTCGCGGCCCAGGTCGAGTTCCTCCGCCGCACCCTCGCGGCCCCCGAGGATGGCGTCGATTGGCGACTCCCCGCGGCCTCCGTCCACGGGCGCCTTCTTGCGCCTCTCCTGCCGGTGCCGACGGCGGAGGCGGTGGTCGTTCCGGATGGCCCGCTCCTTCGCCTTCCGCTCGAGGCTCTCGTGCCCGCGCCCGATGCCGACCCGATCGGCTTCGGGACGACTCTCTACTACGGCCCCTCGGCCTCGGTCCTCGTTGCGCTCTCGACCGCCCCGGCTGCGGGGCCCTTCGAGCGGGACCTGCTCGCCGTCGGCGTTCCCGACGCCGGCTCGCGCCTCCCTTCCGCGTCGGAGCGCGACGGCGAACGCCCGTTGCCGCACGCCGCGACGGAGGTCCGGGCGATCGCAGCCGCCCTGGGGGTCGCCCGCTGCGACGTGCTCGTGGGGCCTTCGGCCACGCTTCCCGAGGTCGTCGCAAGGCGACTCGAGCGGTATCGCCGGTTGCACTTCGCCACGCACGCACGCGTGATCGATCAACCCGTGGCGCGGTCGTCGTTGCGGCTGCACGGCGGGAGCCTCGAGCTCCCGGGTGTGCGGGCGCTGCGCTTGCGAGCCGAGCTCGTGACCCTCTCCGCCTGCGAGACGGCCCTCGGGCGAACCATGCGGGGGGAGGGAATCGTCGGGCTGAGCCACGCGTTCCTGTCGGCGGGGGCCCGGGCCGTTGCCGCGTCCCTGTGGAAGGTCGAGGATCGCGCGACCGCCGAGTTCATGGAGGCGTGGTACCGGCGGCTCGCGACGGGGACGGCTCCGGCCCGCGCGCTCCGCGAGACGCGCGCGGCCTTCGCCCGCTCCGGCGGGCCGTGGTCGCATCCCGCGGTCTGGGCGGCGTTCGTCCTGATCGGCGGGGATCCCGGGCTGGCCTCCGGCGAACGCTTCCACGGGGCGGGGGGGCTCCGCTCCCGACTCCACGACCTCCGGGAGGGGAGCGTGCGGACGATCGCCAGAGAGGCCACGTCCCCAGGCGGAGACGGAAGAGAACACGCCGCAGTTCCGAGGCCGTTGCGGGAGTACCATGAATGTTCGCCCTCCCGGTCGTTTCGACGAGGGACCCCGGGGCGCCAGGATGGCCCATGCGGGATGACAGCCCGTTCCTCGCGATCCTCGACGCGCGCCTCTCGGAGGCGGCGCGGGCGGCCGGGGACCGGCTCGCGTGCCGACCCGGCTGCACCGAGTGCTGCATCGGGCCGTTCCCGATCAACGATCTCGACGCCGCACGGCTCCGTCGCGGTCTCGCCACACTCGCTACGACCGATCCCGCCCGTGCGCAAGCCGTGCGCGATCGCGCGGCGCGGGACGTGATGGACCTCGAAGCGGAGTTTCCCGGTACACCCGACACGGGCTGGCTCGCGGACAACGACGGCGCGGTCGAACGGTTCTTCGCAGCCAACGCAGGGAAGCCCTGCCCCGCGCTCGATCCTCTGACCGGGACCTGCGACCTCTACGCGTGGCGTCCCGTCTCGTGCCGGACGTTCGGCCCTCCCGTACGGATCGGAGCGGAGGACTTGCCGCCCTGCAGGCTCTGCTTCGTCGGCTGCGGTCCCGCGGAGATCGAGACGTTCCGCGTCGAACCCGACCCCGAAGACCTCGAGGGCGCCCTGCTCGCGGGGGAACGCGAGACGATCGTCGCGTTCGCGCTCGCAGGGCGCCCGGACTGACTCAGAACCCGATCCCGATCCTCACGTTCTCGTCCCCGAACGAGACGTAGCCGTGCGGGCGGTCGTCGTAGACGACGGGGCCGGTCAAGACACCGTACCGGTGGCCGTCGCAGTAGGCGTAGGGTTCGTAGACGACCCCGTGGCGCGTCGCCACCGGGAACCGGTAGACGACGTGGCGGTGCCGGTGCGGGGCGTACCAGACCGTCGCCGCGCGATACGGCGCATAGGCGCGCAGGTCGCGGAGAACGATGGGCGGGGCGACGGGGGCGGGGACGACGACCACCGGCGCGTGGCGCCCGTGGTGCTTGCCGTGCTTGTGCTTGCCGTGCGCGAGGGCGTCGCCCGAGAAGGCGAGCGCCGCGGCCGCGACGAGGGTCACGCTGAGTCCGATCCTGAGGGCGCGTCCGGTTCCGTTCGTCTTCGTGTTCGCCATGACGGTCTCCTTTCGACGGCGGCATCGGACTGCGAAGGGCGGGCCAACCCGGAGACGGGCGAAACTCTCCCTTTTCCGAAGCCTCGCCCCGATCATCCGTCCGTTCCGGAGAACGCCCGGACGACGCACCTGTCCTCGCCACAGGACGATCGCCGGGCTACACTTCCGGTCTTCCGGGAGAGCGCGCGTGACGCAAACGAGCAGGTTCGTCGGCACCACGATCCTGACGGTCCGGCGGAACGGGAAGGTCGCGATCGCGGGGGACGGACAGGTCAGCCTCGACCGCGCGATCGTCAAGCACGGCGCGAAGAAGGTCCGCCGCGTCGGAGACGGCACCGTGCTCGCGGGATTCGCGGGAGGCGCCGCCGACGCCTTCGCCCTTCTCGGACGCTTCGAGGAGAAACTCCAGGAGCATCGCGGGCAACTCGAGCGCGCCGCCGTCGAGCTCGTCCGAGACTGGAGAACCGACCGCGTCCTGCGCCGGCTGGAGGCGATGCTCGTCGTCGCCGACCGGCAGCGGATCTTCCTCCTCTCGGGGACGGGCGACCTGATCGAGCCCGACGACGGCGTCCTTGCCGTCGGGAGCGGGTCGGTCGCGGCGACCGCGGCGGCGAGGGCCCTCCTCGCCCACAGCGATCTCGACGCGCGCTCCGTGGCGGAAGAGGCGCTCCGGATCGCGGCCGGTCTCGACCTGTACACGAACGACCGCCTGACGGTCGAGGAGCTGTGACGTTGATCTTCTACATGCCGGGAAGCGTCGAGCCGCCGAAGGTCACGGACGACCTCACCCCGCGCCAGATCGTCGCGGAACTCGACCGGTTCGTCGTCGGGCAAGCCGCGGCCAAGCGCGCGGTCGCCGTCGCCCTCCGGAACCGCGCGCGGAGGCGCAGGCTCCCCCCGGCCGTCGCCGAGGAGGTCCTCCCGAAGAACATCCTCATGATCGGGCCGACGGGAGTCGGGAAGAGCGAGATCGCGCGGCGACTCGCCCGCCTCGTCGCGGCCCCCTTCGTCAAGGTCGAAGCGTCGAAGTTCACGGAGGTCGGGTACGTCGGCCGGGACGTCGAATCGATGGTGCGCGACCTGGTGGAGGTCGGCGTCGACCTCGTCCGCCAGGAAAAGCGCGTGGAAGTCGCGGCGCGCGCCCGCGCGGCGGTCGAGGCACGTCTGCTCGACCTCCTGCTCCCTCCTCGGCCGCGCTCCCCCCGACCCGCCGATCCGGCGGCCGCGGCGCGCGAGGCCGACGCGCAGGCGCAGTGGGAACGGAGCCGAGGCATCCTCCGCTCGCGGCTCGAGAGCGGCGAGTTGGAGGAGACGATCGTCGAGGTGGAGGTGCAGACGGGGTCGAGCGCCGCCTTCCGGATCTTCGGGCAGTCGGGGATGGAAGAGCTCGACATGAACCTCCGGGAACTGATGCCCGGCCTTTTCCAGCAGCCGAAGCGCCCTCGGAAGCTCTCGGTGCGGGAGGCGCGGGAGATCCTGCAGCGCGAGGAGGAGGAGAAGCTGCTCGATCCCGACCGGATCGCGCGGGACGCGATCGCGCGGGTCGAGCAGGACGGGATCCTCTTCATCGACGAGATCGACAAGGTCGCCGGGCGCGAGGGGGGACACGGGCCCGACGTCTCCCGCGAAGGGGTTCAGCGCGACCTGCTCCCCGTCGTCGAGGGGACCCTCGTCCACACGAAGCACGGGATGGTGAGGACCGATCACATTCTCTTCATCGCGGCCGGCGCGTTCCACGTGTCGAAGCCCTCGGACCTGATTCCGGAACTGCAGGGGCGATTCCCGATCCGCGTCGAGCTCGAATCGCTCGGACGGGACGAGTTGGTGCGGATCCTGACGGAGCCCGAGAGCGCGCTCACCCGGCAGTACGCAGCCCTCCTCGGCGCCGACGGAGTCGAGCTCGAGTTCACCCCGGACGGGGTCGCTGCGATCGCGGAGATCGCGGAGGAGGTCAACCGGCGCACGGAGGACATCGGCGCGCGTCGGCTGCACACGATCCTCGAGAAGGTCCTCGAAGAGGTCTCGTTCGACGCGCCGGAAGGGGTGCGGGGCTCCGTCGTCGTCGATGCGACCTACGTGCGGGACCGGGTCGCCGATCTCGCGTCGAGCGCCGATCTCTCGCGCTTCGTCCTCTGAAAGGGGGGATCGGTGGGGTCGATCGCTTCGCGGGTCGGGCTCGGGTTGTTCGCCCTCGCCGCCGTCGCGTGCGGCAAGGCGGGTCCCCCGCAACCCCCGCTCCCGCGGGGGCCGCTCCCCCCCGGGCAGGTCACCGTCCGGCAGACCGGAGAATCGGCGCGGGTCTGCTTCACGGTCCCCGAGCCGCGCGGCGAGAAACCGAATCAGGTGCTCGCGGGGTCGGAGGTTCTCCGAGTGACCTACGCGCCGGGGCTCCAGGTTCCGCGGGACCCGCAGGCCTTCCGCGTGCGGAGCCAGACGATCGCCACCCCCGGTCCGGACGAACTCGTCCCCGGCCGCCGCGTCTGCGTGACCGACACCGGCCTCCCCGTCCTCGAAGGAGGGCCGGAGGGTTGGACGCTCCGCTACGCGGTGCGCGTGCGGGACCGCGCGGGGAGGCCGTCGTCGCTCATCGCCGCCCCCGACCTCGTCGCGGTCGCGCCCCCGGCACCGCCTTCGGGCGTTCGGGTGGAGACGACGGCGGACGGGACCCTCGTGCGTTGGGTCGCGGTCGCCGAACCCCCCGACGCCCACTATCTCGTCTACCGCGCGGAGGGGGACGGTCCCTTTCCCGAGAACCCCCTCACCACGCCGTCGATCGCTCGTCCCGAGTTCCTCGACGAAACCGCGACTGCCGGGAACACCTACCGGTACGCCGTCCGGACCGAGGCCGTTCCCGGGCTTCCCCTTCGCGAGAGCGCATCGTCCTCGGAGGTCACGGTGATCGCGACCGACCGCTTTCCGCCGGTGCGCCCCTCGGGTCTCGTGGCGGTGCAGGAACGGGAGGCGGTGCGCCTGTTCTGGAACCCGAACACCGAACGGGACCTCGCGGGGTACCGGGTGGAACGGCGCCGGCCGGGCGGGGAATGGGACGTCCGGGGAACTCCGGTCGAGCCCCTTTTCCTGGACGGAGACGTCGTTCCCGGCGACCGTTGGGAGTACCGCGTGATCGCGTTCGACCGCGCCGATCCGCCGAACGCGAGCGAGCCGTCGCAGGAGACGATCGTCGACGTCGTCGAGGATCCGACGGTCGGCGCGGAAGGAAACACCCCGTGACGGCGGACTTTCCGGAAGTGGCGATCGTCAAGATGTCGGGGGCTGGGAACGACTTCGTCGTGATCGGTCCGGATGGGCGAGCGTCGCTCGGGGACCGTTTCGTCGAGTGGACCCGCGCGGTCTGCCGGCGCGGGATCGGGATCGGCGCCGACGGGGTGCTCGCCGTCGCGCCCGAAGGCGAGGACCGGGTCCGCGTGGAGTTCCGCAACCCGGACGGTTCCGTCGCGTTCTGCGGGAACGGGACCCGTTGCGCGGCCCGGTTTTTCCAGCGCCGGGGATGGATTCGGGAGACGGGAGTCTGCATCACGGCGGTCGGCGACGTTCCCGCCGTCGTGCGGGGCGGGACCGTCTCTCTCCGGCTGCCGGCCCCCGTCGACCTCGGGCCGCTCACGCTCGAGACCCCCGATGGAGCGATCACCGGGCGCCGGATCGTCGCCGGGGTCGACCACTTCGTGATCGAGGCCGGGGAGGTCGATCGCTTCCCGCTCGAAACGATCGGGCCCTTCCTCCGCAGCCATTCGGCGTTCGGCTCGGGTGGCACGAACGTCGACGCCGTTTCCTTCGCGCCGGACGACCGGATCCGGATCCGGACGTGGGAGCGCGGGGTCGAGGGGGAGACGCTCGCGTGCGGGTCGGGGGCCGTGGCCGCGGCCGCCGCCGCGCGGGCGCGCGGGGCCGGCGAAGCGATCGTCGTGATTCCGAGGAGCGGCATTCGTCTGCGGGTCGAGCTCCCCGGACCTGCCGGAGCGGCGCCGTACGCGACGCTCGAAGGGGACGCGCGTTTTCTCTTCGAAGGGACCACCGGCCCCGAGGTGTCTCCGGCCGGGGACGCATGAACGCGCGTCTCCGCAAGTTCCTCGACTGGACGATCGGGTTGATCCTGATCGGGATCGGAATCATCGGGGGGTTCGTCCCCGTTCTCCAGGGATGGGTCTTCATCCTCGCCGGGCTCGCCGTCCTGAGCAGCCACAGCCGGTTCGCGAAGGCGCTTCACGAACGCGCGAAGGGAGTCGGCCGCCGGATTCGGGAGCGGGTGCGAGCCCGCCGGGAGCGACGCGCGTCGCGGGAGCCCGAGGAGCTCTGACCGACCGCGTGCCTCACTCGGGAAGTCCCCGTTTGCGCCGATCGCGCTTCACCGCCTCGTGGGCGGAGCGGACGACCGACTCGACGAACGAGGGATTCGCCTCGAGATCGAAGTGACGGCCGAGGTCGGGGGAGGCGAGCACGCGAGCCGGGATCCGTTCGGAGGGGAGCGCGTCGACGTACCCGCGCTCCACCTGTCCCTTCGTCCAGGACAGCGCCTCCCGCTGCAGCCGAAGCCCGCGAGCATCCTGCATCTCGCCCCGCAGCGGGACCACGAGTTCGGGCGAGAGCTTCGCGAGCGAGTTGAGCGCGGCGATCCAGGCGGAAAGGTCGGCGTCCCCGGCCCAAGGATTCCGGTTCCCGGCGACGACGTCTCCCGCGGCGACGACGGCGGCGCGAGATACGATCACGGCGAGATCCCCCGGGGAATGTCCCGCCGGCAGCGGGACGATCTCGACCGGATTCCGTGGGTCCTCGAGGCGGGCGGGAGCGACGAGGGTGAGGACCGGAAGGCGGCGAGGGGGCTCGGTCCAGGCGTCTCCGCCTCCGACGCGGTCTTTCGTCTCCTGAGCGATCGGAGAGGCCGGGTCGGCCATCGCGGCATGGGTGTTCGCGGAGGCGATCCGGAGAACCCCGTCGGGGAACGCGGAAGCGCCCCCGGTCGCGTCGACGTGGGCGTGGGTGTACACGAGGTAGCGCACGGGCTTGCGTCCTTCGCGCTCGAGGCGGCGGAGCAGCGCGGCGGCCTTTTCGGGGGATCCGAGCGTGTCGACGACCAGAAGGCCGTCCTCGCGTTCCACGACGAGCGCATTGAGTCCGAGCCTCGCGGTCTCCTCGGTGCGGGCGACGGACACCCCTTCGGCGATCGTTTCCAGGTGGATCTCGCCGGCGGGCGCGGGGGCAACGCCCGCGAGCGCGAGGTGAAGCGCGCAGGCGGTGCGGACGACGGAAAGACGCCTCATCGGTCGGTCCTCCGGGACGACCCTAGAGCCTAACACCCCGGGGCGTCCGGGGCATGCGAGAGGGCTTCAGGAACCGGGAGGCGGCGCCGAGGCGCCCGCGAACCCGTCGGGCCAGGCGATCCGATAGAGCCGCTCGAGCGCCAAGATCCGCTTCACGTAGAGCCTCGTTTCGCCGATCGGAATCCGTTCGACGAACGTGTCCTCCCGATCGCCGGGGCGGAGCCAACGTTCCGCGCGCGAAGGGCCGGCATTGTACGCGGCGAGCGCCGCGCCGCGGAACGGGAACCGGTCGAGGAGCGCCTTGAGGTACGCCGTCCCGAGGCGGAGATTCGTCTCCGGCTCGAACAGTCGATCCTCGTGGTAGTCGGTCAAGCGGAGGCGGCGGGCCCACTCGGCCCCGACGGCCGGCATGATCTGGAGGAGTCCCCGGGCCCCGGCCGACGAGACCGCGCGCGGCTGGAAGGCGCTCTCCTGGCGGATCACCGCCGCGACGAACCAAGCCTCGAGCCCGGCGCGGTCCGACTCGCGGTCGACGAGATCTCCGGACGGGGCGGGGTAGAGGAGCCGCCAGACGGCAGCGGGAACGGCGTCGACGGGGCAGGCGTCCCGGTCTCCCACCGCGGCGCCCGCGAACTCGATCGCATCGGTCGCCACCAGACTCATTTTCCAAAAGACTCATTCGGATTTGACG
>CAZVOE010000074.1:0-14891 GCA_964628935.1 uncultured Acidobacteriota bacterium | reverse complement strand
GCAACCGGCCAACTCACTCGCTACGAAAAGCGGACATTTCTACTTGCTATCGACAGAGTTACGGCCGACCGCGGCGGCGGCCTCCCGGAGCACCTCGATCGCGAGATCGATGTCCTCGGGGAGAGTTCTCGGGTTCCCGATCGAGACCCGGAGGGTGAACCGGTCCCGCAGGCGAGTGTGGGAGAGATAGATCTGGCCGCCTCGGTTCACCCGTTCGAGGATCGCCTCGTTCCGCCGGTCGAGTGTCGTGTCCCCCGCGGGGATCCCTCGCGGTCGGTACCGAAAGCAAACCGTGGCCATCGGGACGGGGGCGAGAAGCTCCCAATCGGGGTCCGCCTCGATCCGCTCGGCGAATCGCCGGGCGAGCCGGACATGCTCGCGGATGCGATCCCGGAACCCCTCGGCGCCGAACCAGCGGATGAGCATCCACATCTTGAGCGCTCGAAAGCGACGGCCGAGCTGAATCCCGTACTCGTTGTAGTTCCGCACTCCCGGCGCCTCCGGGGTCCGCAGGTATTCCGGAACGAGCGAGAACGCGTCCCGGAACCGGTCCGGTCCGCGGAAGAGGAGAAGCGACGCGTCGAACGGGGTGAACATCCACTTGTGCGGGTTGACCACGATGGAATCCGCTTCCTCCCACCCGGCGAGCATCGGGCGATACTCCGGAACGAGGGCCATCGCCCCGCCATACGCCGCGTCGACGTGTAGCCAGAGCCCTTCCTCCCGGCAGAGCGCGGCGATCGCGGCCGCGGGGTCGACGCTCGTCGTGGACGTCGTGCCGAGCGTTGCGACGACGCAAAAGGGAGCGAAGCCCGCCTCCCGATCCTCTCGAACGGCCCGTCGGAGCGCCTCGGGGTCCATGCGGTAGGCGTCGTCGGTCGGAATCCGCCGGACTCCGGCGCGGCCGATTCCCGCGACGATCGCCCCCTTCTCGATCGACGAGTGCGCTTCGGCAGACGCATACACCCGAAGCCTTCCGACCCCGGGGCGTCCGGCGAGCCCCTGGTCGCGGGCGTCGAGCCCCGGTATCGCGTGCCGCGCGGCGACGAGCGCGAGGAGCGAGGAGACCGACGCGGTGTCGGTGAACATCCCATCGAACCCCTCCGGGAGGCCGAGGAGAATCCGCATCCACTCGACCACGGTCTGCTCGAGCTCTGTCGACGCCGGCGCATTCCGCCAGAGCATGACGTTCGAGTTCAACCCCGAGGCGAGCCACTCGCCGAGGATGCCGGGGCCCGACGCGACACTCGCGAAGTACGCGAGAAACCGCGGGTGCTGCCAGTGAGTGATGTTCGGCTCGATCAGCCGGAGGTAGTCGGCGAGGACCGCGTCGAGCGGTTCCGGGGATGACGGAGGTTCCGCGGGAAGCGCCGCGCGGACCGACCCGGGCGTGAGATCGGGCATCACCGGGTAGTCGCGGAGCCGTCCGAGATAGTCCGCCACGAGGTCGGCAACCCGGTGCGCGGCGGCGCGGAACTCCTCGACGTCCATGTCGCCGAGCCCGCGCTGCGAAGGGGTGATGTCGCTCATGCGGGAAGTAGAACGGGCACCGGCACCTTTTCGCAAGCGGCGAATCTGGGCGGCAGGTTCCCTATGCCCAAACCAGCAACGCAGCACCCACCGCGATTCGATACCACGCAAACGGGCGGAGCGTGTTGGTCGAGACGAAGCGGAGGAGCCACCGGATCGACCACCAGGCGACCGCGAAGGAAACGACGAACGCCACTCCGAGATAGAAAAGATCCCCGGGCTCGAGCGAGTCGAACCGCTTGACGAGGCTGTAGACCGTGGCCGCCCCCAGGGTCGGGATCGCGAGGAAGAACGAGAATTCCGTCGCGGCGGGGCGACTGAGTCCCGCGACGAGGCCTCCCAGGATCGTCGCGGCCGATCGGGAAAAACCGGGCCAGAGGGCGAGGCACTGCGCGAGCCCGATGCCGAGCGCGCTCTTCCATCCCGTCGCCTCGGCCGCCTTCACCCGAGGACGCAGCGGGAGAGCTTCCACGACGAAGATCAGGACCGCGCCGGCGATGAGTCCGACCGCCACCATGCGCGCGGAGAACAGGTGGGCGCTGATGAGATCGTGGAGGAGGAGCCCGGTCGCCGCCGCGGGAACGAACGCGATCGCGACCGCGGCGACGAACGAGCGGGACTCGACGCGCGTCAGGCACGTCCCGGCGAAACCGACGAGCTTGCGCCGGTACTCGAGGATCACGGCCAGGACGGCCCCCAGCTGGATGAAGATCTCGAAGACCTCCGCCCGATGCCCGTCGAACCCCGCGAAGCGGTTCGTCAGGATGAGATGCCCGGTCGACGAGACCGGGATGAACTCCGTCAGCCCTTCGACGATGCCGAGGATCACCGCCAAGAGGAAGCTCACGCGGCAGGCCCTCTTTGGGCCCGCGCCATCCACGCGGGGACGAGCGTCAGCGACGTGATCAGGCAGGTAATCGAGCCCATGAGGGCCACGACTCCGACGCTCCGCATCGCGGGGTAGTTCCCGAGGGTCAATGTGCCGAATCCGGCGACGTTCGTGAGGGCGGCGAGCACGATCCCCTTCCCCGTCTCCTTCACCCCGTCGTCGAGAATCCCGTCGTTCCGATCGAGACGGTGAATCAGGTGAATGCTGTAGTCGATCCCGACGCCGATGATCATCGTGGCCACGAACGAGTTCGCGTAGTTGACCGCGATGCCGAAAAGCCGCATCGCACCGAGCATGAGCACGAGCCCCGCGAGCAGCTGCACGAGCGCGACCGCCGTCAGGCGGAGGCTCCGGAAATCCACCCAGAGGAGGACGGCGACGATCAGGAAGCCGAGCGCAACCGATCGCAGCGCGTCGCCGACGAAGAGATGCCGGAGCTCACGGCTGACCACGTTCGTCCCCGTCACCGTGATCCGCTCGTTCCCGGCGGAGAGCGCCTCGACCAGACCCGGGGGGGCTTCCCGCTTCCATCGAGGATCGGTGGGATACAGGTAGGTCACGATCCGGACCCCCCGTGCGTCCCTGCGGACGTATCGGTCGACGATCCGGCCGAGCCCCTGCCCTTCGAGGTCCACGAGCGAGATCGGGCGGACGGGGGCGAGGAAGTTCTCGAGGCGCGCGAGCCAATCGGCGAACGGCTCCGGCCGAAAACCGTTCTCGTCGAGCGCCGACTCGACCGTCCGCCGGATCCGCCGCGGATCGAACGCGCCGTCGGCGCCCGCGCGCAGCGCTCCGATCACCTCCAGTTGGCGGTCCGCGGGGGGGAGGTACTCGAGGATCGACTCGTAACGGCCGATCGTCCCGTCGTCCACGAACGGCCGCAGGCGTTCCTGCAGGTCCTGGGTGAGCTCGACCGCCTCCTCGACGGTGCGCCCCTCGACGATCGCCATCATGTACGAAAGGGACGCGCCGAACCGCTCCGCGACCTCGTTCTGCACCCGAAACGACTCCGACGTGTTGCTCCGGAGCGCGTTGATCGTGTCGTCGAAGTCGAGACGGGTCGCGAGCCACGCGCTCGCGGCGACCAACGCCGCGAGAAGCGACAGGACGATCCCCCGGTGCCGCGCGGAGACGCTCAGCAAATGCTCGAGCCCGAACGACTGGAGATGGAGCTTCTTGACCGAGTCGGTCTTTCGTGGGCGCGCCTCCTCGTTCCACACGATCATCGCGGGCAGGAGGAAGACGATCGCGACGCCGCACAGGAGAATCCCCGTCCCGATGAGGAAACCGAGGTCGCGGAGGCCACGGAAACCGCTGATCGTGAGCGCGTAGAAAGTCCCCGCGGAGGTGATCGCCCCCGTGAAGACTCCGAGGCCTCCTTCCCCGACCATCAGCTCGGTGGCCCGCGCGAGGGATGCCCCGTTGCGCCGTTCCTCCACGTAGCGGGCGTACATGACGATGGTGAAGTCGGTTCCGAGTCCCATGAGGAGGGCGGGGAGCGCCGACGACGCGGAATTGAGGCTTCCGAGGGCGAAGAGCGCGACGGCGAACGTCGCCGCCTGGCCGATCATCAGCGGGTACGCCGAGTACAGGAGCGCCGCGAAGCGCCGGTAGCACAGCCAGTAGAGAACCGTCACCGCCAGAAACGACGCGACGATGTTGATTTGGACCGTCTCCCGCAGGAGTCCCGCCTCCTCGACGAGGATCGCCGGGTTCCCGCCGAAGCGCACCCCGAGTCCCGAAGACCCGGCGTCCTCTCCGTACAGATCGGCGCGCGCCGCCTCCGCGTCCGCCCGCGCCGCGTCGAGGAGAGCGCGCGAGAAGGCGAGGTCTTGCGAGGGCTGCGCCGGTTTCACGAGGAGAATCAGAGTGCGGCCGTCTTCGGAGAGGTAGTACCCGCTCGAAAGGTCGAACTTGAGCGCCCCCCGCTGGCTCAGAAGCCGGCCGATGAAGAAGGGCATCAACCCGAGCGGATCCCTCAGAACCAGCTCTTCGGCGAGCGGCGCCGCGGGCGAGGCGAGCGCGAGCCGGTTGTCCCGGATCTGCGCCCGGATCTCCTCGTCGGTCAGTTTTGCCGCGATCTGCGGGAGCTCCTCGGGCCTGAGGAACAGCAGGGCGTTGCGCGTGAACAGCTCGAGGAACTGCGAGTCGGGCTGGAAGCGGTACTCCACCGATTCGACGAGATCGGTTCGCGCCGCGAGTCGCTCGGCGAACGCGTCCGCGTACTCCTCGAGCGCCCCCGCCTCCGCCGTCTCCCCCGCCTCGAGGAGAACCAAGAGGTAGTCGATCGAGCCGAAGTCCCGGAGGGCCGACCGGAACGTGTCGACTTGGCGGTTCCCTTCGGGAATCAGTTTCAGGACATCGGATTCGAGGCGGATGTTCGATCCGAGCCACGAGGCACCGGCGAGGATCCCTAGCGACGCGAGGAGGACGAGGCCGTACCGTCGCCGGCTGAACGCCTCGACGCGGAGAAGCAGGCGTTGCTGGTGACTCGCGCGGGGCGGTCGGGGAGGCGTGGATTCGTTCACGGGGAGGGCGGATTATTCCCCTCCCGGACGCGGGGCGTCAAGCGGGCGTCGGCCGGATCTCCCGTGCTATGTTGGGGTTCCACGCCGCACGACGATCCCGAACGGTGGTTGCGGCGCGTTCCGCTGCCCGTTCACGGAGCAGCCCCGAGAGGACTTATGGAGAGTGTGAAGGCGAAGGCGGCCGAGTTCATCGAACTGGAGTCCCGATACGGCGCGAACAACTACCACCCCCTCGACGTCGTCGTGGAGCGGGCGGAGGGCGTGTGGGTTTGGGACGTGGAGGGGAAGAAGTACCTGGACTTCCTCGCGGCCTATTCAGCCGTCAACCAGGGGCACTGCCACCCGCGCATCCGCCAGGCGCTCGTGGACCAGTCGGCGAAGGTGACCCTGACCTCGCGGGCCTTCCGAAGCGACCAGCTCGGTCTGTTCTACAGGGAGATTTGCGAGCTTTCCGGCTACCCGAAGTTCCTCCCGATGAATTCCGGCGCGGAGGCCGTGGAAACCGCGATCAAGATCGCCCGCAAGTGGGGCCACAAGGTCAAGGGGATCCCGGACGGGAAGGCGGAGATCATCACCTTCACCGGGAACTTCCACGGACGGACGACGACGATCATCTCGTTCTCCGACGATCCGCAGTATCGGGACGGTTTCGGTCCCTTCACCCCGGGCTTCCCGCTCGTCGAATACGGCGACCTCGACGCCGTCAAGGCGGCGATGAACGCGAACACCGCTGCGGTTCTGGTCGAGATCATGCAGGGTGAGAGCGGGATCATCCCGCCCCCTCCCGGCTTCATCAAGGCCATGTACGAGCTGTGCCGCCAGACGAACGTCCTCTTCATCGCCGACGAGATCCAGTCGGGTCTCGGGCGGACCGGGAAGATGTTCTGCTTCCAGCACGACGGGATCCGCCCCGACATGGTCATCGTCGGAAAGGCCCTCTCCGGAGGTTTCTATCCGGTTTCCGGTGTCCTCTCGGGGGATGACGTCATGGGGGTCCTGAAGCCGGGCGATCACGGCTCGACCTTCGGAGGAAACCCGCTCGCCGCCGCCGTCGGCCGCGCGGCGCTTCGTGCGCTCGTCGAGGACGGTCTCGTCGAGAACTCGGCGAAGATGGGAGACTACTTCTTGGCGAAGCTCCGGACGCTCGAGGACTCCCGCATTCGGGAGATTCGCGGAAAGGGCCTTTGGATCGGGCTCGAGTTGAAGGCAGAGGCCGGAGGCGCCCGCCGGTTTTGCGAGGCCCTGCGCGACAGGGGTCTCCTGTGCAAGGAGACGCACGTGAACACGATCCGATTCGCTCCTCCCCTCTGCATCAAGAAGGAGGAGCTCGATTGGGCGTTCGAGCAGATTGTTGCGACGTTCCGCGAGGTCGTTTGAACCTTCGATCCGATCGGGAGGGGCCTCCAGTGGCCCCCTCCCGCAGAGGATCCTCCCCCTTCACGGAAGCGTCGTGCGTTCGTGACTTGTCCGGCGGAGCGCCGCGCATTACGATTCCTCTCGTCCCTCCCGGCCGCCCCGCCCGACGGCCCGTTCCCGCGAGGAGACCGACACCCTCACGAGGAGGCGTCTTCCATGGACCGCAAGTACCGTCAGCAGGGGTACATGGACGGAGGCGGCGACGACCGCGACCGTCGCAAGCCTCCGCCCCGCCGCCCGCTCACCCCCGAAGAAAAGGCCCAGCTTCGCTCGCTCCGGCACGCGACCGATCGGGAAGCCCAGGAAGTTCTCCGCTGCCCCGACTGCGGTCGCAACATCCAGCAGTTCGGAGCGGTGGGGTACGAGACGACCTGCCCGTACTGCTCGGCGCCGCTTCACACCTGCCGCGCCTGCCGTCACTTCGACTCCGGGGCACGCTGGGAGTGCCGCGCCCCGGTCCGGGAACGGATCGCCGAGAAGGGGAAGGCGAACCGCTGCGAGATGTACGAGGCCCGGATCGTCCTCGACGCCACCGGCAAGCGGCAAACCTCTCCCGGCACGCAGCGTACGAGCGACCCGAAAGCGGCCTTCGACAGCCTGTTCAAGAAGTGATCGACGCCCGACCGTGAGGGTTTCCGCGCTGCTGCTCCTCTCCACCCTGGCCGCGCCGGCGGCACCCGAGCCCAGCTTTCTGGGAACGGCCTACCCGCTCGAGGCGACCCCGTCGTTTCCCGCCGGGCTTTACCACTGGATGAACTGCCTCGCCGGCTCGAGCGGAGGAAAGACCGAGGACGCTCATCGCGGGGCGTTTGTCGCCAACCACGGGAGGCCGTCCGACGAAGACCGTGAACAGTTGGAGGCTTTTCTCGCGGCCCGCCTGGAGCACATGCGAACCACTTCGGGACGGGACGGTTCGCTCGAGGTTCCGCGCTCTTCCGCCCTGCTCGGGATCTTCTGCGCGGCGCCAACGCTCGACGCCGCGCTCGCGCGGGCGAAGCGGGAGCTGTCCTCCGAAGGGTACGCCGGTCTCGAGGGGGCGCTCCGGCACTTCGCCCCCAAGTACGAGGCGATCTGGCGGAACGGGGAGATCCCTCGGGCGTTCCTCGAACGGGTGCGCCGCGACCCGAGGCGGGATCGCTTGGCCGGCGTTCTCGAGCGCATGGCCCGCTTTTACGGCGTCGACCTCGCTTCGGCACCGCCCCCGGCGATCGCCCTCGTTCCCGTGCCGGACGGCTTCGGCACGCACGCGCAGGCGGTGGGCCGCCACCTTCTCCTCGAGATCCGGCCGCGGGACGACCTCGCGAATCAGGCGAGCGTCATCGTTCACGAGAACGCGCATTACCTCTGGACGATCCTCCCCGACGAGCGGCGCAGTCGTCTCGAACGCGCCGCGCGGGAGGCCGGTCCCGCGGGCGAACTCGCCTGGGAGGCCTTCCACGAGGCGCTCCCCACGGCGCTCGGCCAGGGGGTGGCCGATCGGGAGTTCCGCCCCGACCGCTGGTCAAGCCGGACGCCCTGGTACCACGACGCCGAGATCGACGCCTACGCGAAGGCTCTCTACACCCTCGTCCGGAGCGCCCTCGCGGCGGGGAAATCGCTCGACGAGGCGTTCGTGCAGCGGGCCGTCGCGCGGTTCCCCGCGGAGGACGCCCCCTCAGGGGTCACTCCCCGATGACCTTCACGAGGACCCGTTTCGGGCGGCGGCCGTCGAACTCCCCGTAGAAGATCCGCTCCCACGGACCGAAGTCGAGTCGGCCATTCGTGACGGCGACGACCACCTCGCGGCCCATGATCTGGCGCTTGTGATGCGCGTCGCCGTTGTCCTCCCCGGTGCGGTTGTGGCGATAGCGGGACGGGTCGTGGGGAGCGAGCGCCTCGAGCCAACGCTTGTAGTCGTCGTGTAGGCCGGGCTCATCGTCGTTGATGAAGACGCTCGCGGTGATGTGCATCGCGTTCACGAGGCAGAGCCCCTCGCGGACTCCGCTCTCGGCGACGATTCGCTCGACTTCGTCGGTGATGGGGACGAAGTCCATCCGGGCGGGGACTTCGAAGGTGAGGTAGCGGGTCAAGGCCTTCACGCGGAACCTCCTCCGGCCGGGTTGTTCTGGGGCCGGCGCGGACCTATATTCCAGGTGTCGCGGCGGAAAATCCACGTTTTCCGCGCTTTCCAGGAGTCGAACCCATGGACCGTCGAGGGGAGAGGGGAGAGGGGAAGATCGGGTTCCTCATCTCCCTCGTGGTGCTCGGGGCCGCCATCTTCATCGGGGTCAAGGTCGTGCCGGTCCGGATCGCCGCCTACGAATTCAAGGACTTCGTACGTGAGCAGTGCCGGTTCGCGGCCGTCAACCGCGACGACAAGGCGATCCGGGACAAGATCGTCGCCAAGGCGAAGGAGCTCGAGATCCCGCTCGAGAAGAAAAACCTCAAGCTCGAGCGGACGATGAGCGAGATGATCATCACCGCCCGGTACCAGCAGCCGATCGACCTGAAAGTCACGACCTACGTCTACAAGTTCGACCTCAAGGAGCGGGCGCCCCTCTTCTGATCCGCCCGCCCGCGACGACCGCTCCCACTCTCCGAACGCCGAACCGGTAGACGAGATGGTACCGGTTGGGAACGGCGTGCACGACGAGGTCGGCGCGCTTCCCTGGCTCGAGCGAGCCGGTCTCGGACGCAAGGTTCAAGGAAGCCGCCGCGTTGAGCGTCGCCGCCGTGATCGCCTCGTCGACCGTCAACCGGAACGAGAGGCAGCCGAACTCGAGAGCCGCCCCCATCGCTTCCGTGGGACACGACCCCGGGTTGAAATCGGTCGCGAGCACGACCGGGACTCCCCCTTCGATCAACCTCCGGACGGGGGGCTTTCGGTCGTCCATGAGGAAGAACTGCGCGGCGGGGAGAAGGACCGCCGCCGTCCCCGCCGCCGCGAGACGGGGGATGCTCGGTTCCGCGACGTACTCGAGATGGTCGGCGGAGGCCGCGCCGAGTTCGGCCGCGAGCGCCGCGGCGCCGTCGTCTGCGAGCTGGTCGGCGTGCAAGCGAATCCCGAGCCCGTGTTCGCGCGCCGCCTCGAGCACGACACGCGCCTCGTCGAGGGTGAACGCGTTCCGGTCGACGAAGGCGTCGGCGTACGCCGCGAGGCGGCGCCGCGCGACCTCCGGGATCATCTCGCGAACGAGGATCTCGACGTAGCGGTTGCGATCGGCGCGGAACTCCGCGGGAACCGTGTGGGCGCCGAGGAAGGTCGGGACGACGCGGACGGGATGACCCTCGGCACCGTCGCGCAGCGCCTCGAGTTGTTTGATCTCGTCCGCGAGGGTGAGGCCGTAGCCGCTCTTCGCCTCGACCGTCGTCGTCCCGAGGGCGAGCATCGCGTCGAGACGCTCGCGGACGAGAGTCGCGAGTTCGGCGCCGCTCGCGGCCCGAGTCGCGCGGACGGTCGAGAGGATCCCCCCGCCGCGCGCGGCGATCTCGGAGTAGGTCGCCCCCCGCAGCCGCTCGTCGAACTCCGCCTCGCGCCACCCGGCGAACGGCAGATGGGTGTGGGCATCGACGAAACCGGGGAGGACGGTCCCTCCGCCCGCGTCGAGCACTTCGGCGCCTTCCTCGAGACGGACGGCCTCTCGGAACTCCCGCTCGGGGCCGACGAAGACGATGCGCCCGGCGCGGCATGCGACGGCGGCGTCGGGGATGACGCGCAGACGGCCGGTTTCCGGGCCGGTTCGGGCGGTGGTTCCTACGGGGGTGGCGAGCTCGGCGATCCCGACGACGGCCAGGTCGGCCGGGATCATCCCGCGTCCCGGCTCGTCCGGCGGCGCAGGAAGCGCAGGCTCTCGTAGTCGCCGGCGTCGGAGCGACGGAGGTCGAGAAGGGAGAGATGCTCCTGGATCGCGGAGCGGAGGCGGTTCTCGAAGGCGTCCCGCTCCAGACGAAGGCGCCCGATCTCATCCTCGATGTGCTGGAGCTGGTCCTGCGCCTGCTCGAGGATCCTCTCGGCCTTGAGCCGGGCTTCCTTCACCAGGACCTCGGCTTCCTTCTCCGAGCGCCCCTTCAACTCGTCCGACATCTTCTGGGCGGTCAGGAGGGTCTCCTGGAGGTTCCGCTCGCGGTCCCGGAAATCCTCGAGGCGGGCCCGCAGTTGCCCGATCTCCTCCCGAAGCTCGCCGTTTTCGAGGGTGAGCTTCTCGACGTGCTCCGCCACGGTCCGGAGGAACATGCGGACCTCGTCGGGGTCGTAGCCGCGCATCTTCCGCGCTAACTCCTGGTTCTCCACATCCCTGGCGGTGATCCGGTCGCTCATGGAGAGGCCCCTCCGACCGTGCGAAAGATAGTGAGTCGGGGGGACGGGGTCAATCGGGGGGGGCGGTTCGACGGGTGCAAGTCCAGGTGCTCGACGGGCGCTCTCCGTGCGAAACGACCCAACGCAGCAGGCCGGAGTCGACCGTCCATGAGCCATCACGAGGTCCTCGAGCTCCGTCGCACCGACATCCTTCGGATCGCATCCGCGCGCGGGGCCCGGCTTGTTCGCGTGGTCGGCTCCACGGTCCGACGCGAAGGGCGTCCGTCGAGCGACATCGACCTCCTCGTCGAGATGGAGCCCGGCCGGTCGCTCGCGGTCCTCATGAGTCTCGAGGACGAGCTCGATCGAGTCCTCGGCTTCCCGTCGGCGTCGTCACGGAAGGGGCGCTGAGCCCCAAAGTGCGGGACCGCGTCCATGCGGAGGCAGCGGTGGTGCGGACCCTCGAGACCGACGGCGGAACGGCCGCCCCTTCCGCGACTTTCCCCGGAATCGGAGGACATGACGCGCTTCCCTTCCGGCATGATCGTCGGATTCCCTTCGGACGATGAAAGCTGGTCGCACGGGACGACGATCGACGACCCTCACCAGACCGCGACCCGTTCGCTTACCCGCGGGCGCCGGAGTTGTGCTCGGTTGGGGCGACGAGGACCGTGACGGCACGTGCGACTGCGACGACCCGGACTGCGCCCCGGTGACGGCGGCTCCGGCGGCGAATGCGCAGGGTCAGGCGCGGGAACGGGGTTCTTCCGGAGCACCCGACGCAGGACCCTACGCGGCTTCGCCGCTTCGAGTTCCTATCTGTCGAGGATGTCGTTCCCCCCGTCCTCCACGCTGCAGTTGGGCGTCGCCCGGCTCGCGGACCGGCCGCGGCGGCCTTGACGGGCTTGGGCTTGCCCCGCATACTTTCCACATGAAACGTACGACTCTCATGCTCGATGAGGTCGCGCTCGACGAGGCCCTGCGCCTGAGCGGCGAGCGCACGTTCTCGGCGGTCGTCGACCGTGCCCTCCGGGAGTTCATCCTGCGGGCGCGCGCGGGGAGGATCCTCGACCTCGCGGGCTCGGGTCTTTGGGAAGGGGACCTTGCGAAGATGCGGGAAGATTGGGCCGTCCGCGACCGCGGGCGGTCGGGTCGCGGGAAGCGCCGTGGTCCTCGTTGACACTTCGGTCTGGGTCGAGGTCTTTCGCAAGCCGTCTCGGGTCCGGCTTTCCGACGTGGTCGAGTTCGACGAGATCGTGACCTGCCCTCCCGTGGTCCAGGAGGTCCTGCAGGGATTCCGCGACGAACGCGCCTTTCAGACGGCGAGTGCGGCGATGCTCGCGTTCCCCGTGGTGGAGTCTCCGCTCCGGATGGAGGTCGTCCTCGCTGCGGTCGATCTCTTCCGGCGCGCGCGGCGCGCCGGCCTCACGGTTCGGTCGGGGGTCGACTGTCTCATCGCCGCTTGCGCGCTCCGGAACGGCCTCGCGGTCCTCCACCACGACCGGGATTTCGACGCGTTGGCCGAGGTTTCGGACCTGAAGGCCCACGCGGTCGAGAGGTGATTTCGAGGGTGCCGAACGTGGCCCCGACCCGCGTGCCATAATGCCGCCGATGATGCCGCTCGACTCCGAAGCGTGGAATCGGCTCACGGAAGAGCAGAGGGCGTGGGCAATCCACTCCGAAGCGCTTTGGCGCAAGGCTCGCGCGATTGCCGCTCGAAACCCCGACCTCGATCCGGGCGACGTGTATCACGCGTTGCGGTGCCTCGAGCTCACGCCGTCCGAACGACTCCTCCGAGGTCTCGGTCGTGGAAAGCTTCGCGCTCACGCCCGCTGAGCGGGCGCTTTTCGACGCCCTCTCCCGTCGGGGCGTTCGCTTCCTCGTGATCGGGATGGGAGCCGCCTTGCTCGAGGGTGCGCCCGTCGCGACACAAGACATCGATTTGTGGCTGGAGCGGTACGACGACGAACGCGTCCGCGACGCCGCCATCGACGCGGGCGGCTTCTGGATGCCGGGATTCGGGATGCAACCGCCCGGCTTCGGTGGATCGGGGCTCGACCGCGTGGACGTCGTATTGACCGCGCACGGGCTCGATCCTTTCGACATGGAGTACACGAGACGGTTGGAACTCGAGGTCGACGGAGTGCGGCTCTCGATCTTGCCCCTCGATCGGGTCGTCGCGAGCAAGAAAGCGTTGATGCGACCGAAGGACCTTGCGCAGCTTCCCCTCCTCGAGGCGACGCTCGCCGCGAAGCGGAACGCCTGAACCTCCGCTTCTACCCCCTCTCCCCGAAGATCGCCCGCCCCACCCGCACGAGGGTCGCGCCTTCCTCGATCGCGACCTCGAAGTCGTCGGTCATCCCCATCGAAAGTTCCGGAAAGGGAACGCCGAACTCCCGCTCCGCGCGCTCGCGCGTCTCGCGGAGGGCGGCGAACCAACGCCGGTTCTTCTCCGCCTCCTCGACCGGGGGCGGGATCGTCATGAACCCGCGGACGTCGAGGTTCGGAAGCGCGAGGAGCCCTTGGAGGAGCGGGAAGAGCGCCGCCTCTTCCACCCCGCTCTTCGTCTCCTCCCCGGAGAGGTTCACCTGGACGAGGACCGTCTGACGGATTCCCGCTGCGGCCGCACGTTTGTCGAGCTCCCGCCCGAGTTCCAACCCGTCGACCGAGTGGATGCACTCGAAGGCGCCGACCGAATGACGCGCCTTGTTCTTCTGGAGGTGCCCGATCATGTGCCAGCGTGCCGACCCGCCCACCTCTGGGATCTTCGCGAGCGCCTCCTGGACGCGATTCTCGCCGAAGAGATCGTGCCCCGAGGCGAGCGCCTCGCGGACGACCGCCGCCGGAAGGGTCTTCGTGACCGCGACGAGCCGGACCGTAGACGGGTCACGCCCGCTTCGCGCAGAGGCCGCGGCCATGCGGTAACGCACCGCTTGGAGCGCGCGGAGGAGCGGCGCGGTCACGGCGACGCGGCCGTGTCGAGCCTCTCCCGGAGCGGCTCGGCGACGTCCTCCCCCTTCTCGAACCGGTTCAGGACCCGGTTCACGAGCCGGTCGGCCTCCCGGTTCTCTTCCCGCGGCACGTACTCGATCCGGAACTTGCGGAAGGCGCCGATCCGCTCCTTCGCTTCCTGCCAGAGCGGCTTCAGGTCCGGATGGCGGACTTTGTACGCGCCATGGATCTGCTTGACGATCAACTCGGAATCGGCGCGGACGGAAACGTCTTCCGCCCCTCTCTCCGCCGCCAGGCGCAACGCCTCGAGGAGGGCCGTGTACTCCGCGACGTTGTTGGTCGCCCGGCCGAGATACCCCGCGACCCCTTCCACGGGAAGGCCGCTCGCGTCGTGAACGACCACCGCCCATCCGGCGGGGCCCGGGTTCCCGCGCGATCCCCCGTCGACCGACGCCCTAAACGGCTCCGCCATCCATCGCCCGGGCGCCGGCTCCCGGGACGGGCGCGGCGGTGGTCCCGTTCGACCGGGACTCGACGGTCTTTTCGACGTAGAGGAAGCGCTTGCAGCTCCCGCACGTGTGGATCCGCTGCGCTTGCCGGATCTCCTGGTAGACCTGCGGGCGGACCCGCACGTGGCAGGCGGTGCACGTCGCATCCTTGCTCACCTTGGCGAGAAACAAGCCACGTCGGCCCTCTTCCACGCGACGCACGGCCGCGATGAGCGGCTGCGGCAACTCGACCTCGAGCTCCGCCCGCTCCGACTCGCAGGCCTCGATGCTCTTCTTCGCCGCGTCGACCGCCGACTCGACCTCTGCGACTTCACGACCGACGGCGCTCCGCTCCTTCTCGATGTGCTCGGTGAAGACCTCGAGCTCTCCTTTGAGCTTCTCGATCTCCTCCATCGCCTTGAGGATCGCCTCTTCGTGCTCCGAGATCCGCGACTTGACGACGTCGATCTCTTTGAGGACCGCGGCGTATTCGCGCTGGTTTTGGACCTGCATCAGGGCGTCCTGGAATTTCTTTCGATCCTCTTCGAGCGTTCGCAGCTCGACCGACCGCGACTGCCGGTCGGCCTCGAGGGCGTCGTAGCGTTCCTTGAGCGCGACGTACTCGGCGTTCCGCTCCCGGAACCGGGCCTCGATCCCCTCGACCTTCGCCGGCGCATCGTCGACGAGGGCGCGCGCCCTTTGGACCTCGAGGACGAGCTCCTGGATGCGGACGAGGCGCGCGAGCTGCTCCTTCACTTCCATGGGTACCCCCTGAAACGCGAAGGGCGCTCGAAGATCGAGCGCCCTTGGCC
>CAZVOE010000073.1:0-15034 GCA_964628935.1 uncultured Acidobacteriota bacterium | reverse complement strand
GGTCGTAGAACAGGATCTCGCGGCCCTCGCTGTAGGCGCGGCCGAACGGGATCATGAACTCGGGCCCGGGATAGGCGGACTTGTTGTAGGTCTGACGGTAGAGATGCTTGTGCTCCAGGAAGAGGACCGGATCGTCGCAGCGGATGGCGGTCCGGAGCAGGCCGTTCGCGTCGAGGGCGTTCGAGGGACACACGACGCGGAGGCCGGGGATCGCGGTGAAGAGGGAAGCCCCGCTCTGGCTGTGGTAGATCGCTCCTCCCGCGATGTATCCGCCGTAGGCGACGCGCACGACGACCGGGCAGGAAAAGGCGTTGTTCGAGCGCCAGCGCATCGTCGCCAATTCGTCCCGGATCTGCATGAACGCGGTCCAGATGTAGTCGAAGAACTGGATCTCGACGACGGGCTTGAGTCCGCGGAGGGCCATTCCGATCGCGCGGCCGACGATGTTCGCCTCCGCGAGCGGCGTGTTGAAGACGCGGGCGCCGCCGAATTCCTTTTGGAGCCCCCACGTGACCTTGAAGACTCCGCCTTTCCCCTTCACCTCTCGGAGCGCCGCCTCGCGCGATGCGTCCGCGACGTCCTGGCCGAAGACGAGGATGCGGGGGTCTCTGCGCATCTCGTCTTTCAGGCAGGCGTTCAGCAGATCGACCATCGTCGTGGGCGCGCCGTCCGGCTCGGGCTCGGTCCGGAACGCCTCGGAGGTCGGGTCGACGTCGGGCGAGTAGACGAAGCGCAGGGCGGACTCGGGCGCGGGGCGTGCCGCGTCGAGCGCCAGGTCGACCGCGAGATCGATCGCCTTGCGCACCTCGGCGTCGATCGCCTCGAGCTCTTCGCCGGTCGCGATCCCCTCGCGGACGAGGGTCTCGGGAAAAGTCCGGAGCGGGTCGCGCCGCCCCTCTTCCTCGCGCTCCCGCTTCGTCTTGTAGGCGCTCTCGTCGTCGGAGAGCGAGTGGCTGTAAGGGCGGATCACGTGCGCGTGGACGAGCGCGGGCCCGCGCCGCGCTCGGCAGTGGGCCGCCGCCGCCTCGAGCGCCTCGACGCACGCGAGCGGATCGCAGCCATCGACCTCGCGCACGAGGAGGTCCGGAAAGGAGGAGACGAGGCGGCTGATGCTCCCGCCCGCGGTGTTCACCTCGACCGGAACGGAAATCGCGTAGCCGTTGTCCTCGACGACGAAGACCACGGGGACCTTGCGGTTCGATGCCGTGTTCATCGCTTCCCAGAACTCGCCCTGGCTCGTGGTGCCGTCTCCCGTCGTCACGACCGCCACTTCGTCGGGGGTGAAGGGGATTCCGGAGGCCGCGCTTCCCGCCGCGTAGAGGGCCGCCTCCGCGCAGCCGACGGCCTGGAGGAACTGCGTGCCGGTCGGCGAGGAGGTATTCGCGATGTGCAGCTTTTCGGAAGAGAAGTGGGACGGCATCTGACGGCCCCCGCTCTGCGGCTCGTCGCCCGCCCCCACCGCTTGGAGGAACATCTCGAGCGGGGTGATCCCGAGTCCGAGCGAAGCCGCACGGTCGCGGTAGTAGAAGAAGAACCAGTCCTTCCCCGCGCGGAACACGTGCGCGATCGCGGCGCCGAGCGCCTCGTGGCCGACGCCGTTGATCTGGAAGAAGATCTTGTTCTGCCGCTTGAGCTGAATCTCCTTGTCGTCGACCCGTCGCGAGATCAGCATCGTCCGGTAGAGGCCGAGCAGGGCGTCGCGGTCGAGCCCGTGGAGCGTCCTGGTCTCGGTCTTCGGGGCCAAGGCGTCACCTCCTGTCCGGGGGAAGATCGGTCGATCCGGGGCGGGCATTATAGGGCACCCCTTCCGGGGGGTCGGCGTTTGCGCGTTGCTCCGCGCGACGGATGCGGAACGTTCCGAGGCCGGCATCCTCGAGAGCGTACCCTTGCCGTGCCGCGGCGATCCGTCCGTCCGCGAGGAGCAGGGGAGGAGAGACCAGACGTCCTCGTTCCCCCGGCACCGGTCCACGCGCGACGACGCGTCCGTCGTAGACGTCGAGGGCGAGGAGGGCCGTCCCCGAATCGGGAATGACCAGCAGGAGCGCGACCTCGGCGGCACCCGATCCTCCGGTGGCGGCCTCGTCGAGGCTCCCGGTCCACAGGACGGCGGAGCGCGACAACCGCTCCCCGACGTCGGTCGCCCACAGGAGGTGACCGTTCGAGAGCCGCGCCGCCGTCACGCGGCCGTCGGAGGAAACGAAGATCACGCGCCGCCCGACGATGACCGGCGGTGCGGAGACGGGTGCCGCGGTCGAGCGTCGCCACGCCTCCTTCCATGGCGAGGAGAGGCGGCGACGGCGCTCGACGACGATCCCCCCTCCCGGCGCGGCGCGGCATCGAGTGAGACCGTCCGGTCCCTCGCTCCAGCGAAAGGGGTCCGGTTCGGCCGGAGCCTCCGCATCGTCTCGACGCGTCGCCGTCCCGCCCTCTTTCGGCTCGACCTCGAGCGTTCCGAACTGGGTCGGGACGAGGACCGAATCTCCCGCCTGGGCGAGAGGGCCGCTGCGCAGGGGCCCCACGATCGGAGCCTCGCCGACCCATTCGAGGGTGACCGGCGGCGGCTGCGGCCCTTTGCGGCGCGGGAGAGCCGGGGGGTAATTGTCGGGGTAGCTCTCGGAGTACACGACCTGCGCGAACCCCGCCGAGGGAAGAGGGACCGCGAGAGCGAACAAGATCAGCGCGGAGGCTCTGGCGCGGAAGGTCACGGGCGGCGTCTCCTCGTTCGGCCGGGTCCGGGCGCAATCATCGCAGCACATGGGGGCGCCGCGCGCAACCGTTTGCCCGGATTGGGCTTATGTGTTACAAGCCCACCTCTCTTCCCGGACGGAGGCCCGTTGAAGGTCCGCTTCCAGGCGATTCGCGGAACCCGTGACATCCTCCCCGACGAGGTCCCCCGCTGGCAACGTCTCGAACGGTGCGCGCGGGAGGTCTTCGCCCTGTACGGCTTCCGCGAGATCCGGACGCCGGTGATCGAGCCGACCGCCCTCTTCGCACGTTCCGTCGGGGAGTCGACCGACATCGTCCGCAAGGAGATGTACAGCTTCGACGCGGGGGAGGATTCGATCACCTTGCGGCCCGAGAACACGGCGCCTGTGGTCCGCGCCTTCGTGGAACATGCGCTCCACCGAACCGCGGCGGCCGGGTTCCCGGAGCGCTACTACTACCTCGGACCGATGTTCCGGCACGAGCGTCCGCAAAAGGGGAGACAACGGCAGTTCCACCAGGTCGGGGTGGAGGTCCTGGGAGCGGCGGAGCCGCTCGCGGACGCCGAAACTCTGGAGATGGTCTTTCGGTTTCTCGATGCCCTCGGCATTCGGGACCGGGAGCTCCGTCTCAACTCCGTCGGCGACGAGGCATGCCGGAGTTCGTTTCGGGCCGCACTGGTCGAGTGGCTGTCCCCCAGGCTCGAGTCGCTTTGCCCCGACTGCAAGCGTAGGGCGGTCGAGAACCCCCTCCGCGTCTTCGACTGCAAGGTGGAGTCGGATCGGGCCCTCCTCGCCGACGCCCCCCGCGTTCTCGATCACCTCTGCGTCGGCTGCGAGGACCACTTCGGGGCCGTCCGCGCCCTCCTCGACGACTACGGGATCGACTACGTCGTCGACCCGCGGATGGTCCGCGGACTCGATTACTATCAGCGCACGGTGTTCGAGGTGGTTTCGGGAAGTCTCGGGTCGCAGAACGCGATCGTCGGGGGGGGCCGTTACGACGGGCTCGTGGCGGCTCTCGGAGGTCCGCCGGTTCCCGGCTTCGGTTTCGCGGCGGGCATCGAGCGGATGATCCTCCTCATGCCGGAGAGCCCGGAGGACGAGGGGGGCGTCGACGTGCTCCTCGTCACCCTCGGCCACGAAGGGTGGCGTGCGGCGGTTCGCATGGCCCGGGCCCTTCGGGGAGAGGGGGTGCGAGCGGCGATGGCGTCGTGCGAGAGGCCGATGGGGGCGCAGCTCAAGCGCGCGGACCGCCTCGGCGCCCGCTTCGCCCTGTTCGTCGGCGAAAAGGAGATCCGCGAGGGGCGTTACGGCCTCAAGGACCTCCGGACGGGGATCCAGGAAACCGTGTCCGAAGGCGAGGTCGCGGCGCGGACGCGCCCCGCCTCGAGGGGTGGCGCTCGATGATCGATCCGGGCGACGAGCTTCTGTCGAGAACGATCGGTGCCGGGGAGATTTCGGAGGCGGACGCCGAACGGGGGAGGGAGGTCGTCCTCACGGGTTGGGTCCACCGCCGGCGGGACCTCGGACGGATCGTCTTCCTCGAAGTCCGCGACGCGAGCGGTCGCGTGCAGGTCGTGGTCGACCCCACCTACGCCGCGGACGCCCACGCCATCGCGGAGAAGTTGCGCCAGGAGGACGTGGTGGGAGTGGCAGGGCGCGTCGCCCGCCGGGAGTCCCCGAACCCCGCCCATCCGACCGGCATGGTGGAGGTTCGAGCCTCCCGGATCGTCCTGCACAACCGGGCCGAATCGATCCCGTTCCCGCTCGACGACGAGACGGAGGCGAACGAGGAGGCCCGACTGCGCTACCGCTACGTCGACCTCCGGCGGCCCCGTCTCCAGCAGACGCTCCGGCTCCGCCATCGCCTCTCCCGGGCGGCGCGTGCCGTGCTCGACGAGGCGGGGTTCGTCGAGATCGAAACCCCGATCCTGACCCGCTCGACCCCCGAGGGAGCGCGGGACTACCTCGTCCCGAGCCGCGTCCATCGCGGGCGCTTTTACGCCCTTCCGCAGTCTCCCCAGCTCTTCAAGCAGCTCCTCATGGTCGCCGGCTTCGAGCGCTACTACCAGTTCGCCCGCTGCTTCCGGGACGAGGACCTGAGGGCCGACCGGCAGCCGGAATTCACGCAGATCGATCTCGAGATGTCGTTCGCGACGCCGGAATCGATTCGGGCCGTGATCGAGCCGCTCATGGTCGCTCTTTTCCGCGAGATCGGGGTCGACGTCAAGACGCCGTTTCCCCGCATCTCCTACGCCGAGGCGATGCGCCGGTTCGGGACCGATCGCCCGGACGCGCGCTTCGGGATGGAGATCCGGGACGCCGGCGCGGCGGCGGAGGGAAGCGGCTTCGCGCCGTTCGAGGAGGCGCTCGGGGCCGGCGGATGCGTCCGTGGAATCGTCGTTCCGGACGGGGCGAAGGCCACACGCAAGCAGATCGACGGATGGACCGCCGACGCACGCTCCCACGGGGCCGGGGGCCTCGTGTGGGTTCGTGTGGACGAGGCGGGCGTCGTCACCTCCTCTGCGCTCAAAGCGCTCGGCGAGGCGCGCTGTCGCGCGCTCCACGAGGCGGGAGGAGGAGGCCCCGGCGACGCCACGCTCTGGGTCGCGACCCGCTCGGAGGTCGCCGCACGCGTCCTGGGCGCTCTCCGTCTCTCCATCGCGGCGGAGTGGAAGCGGATCCCGGACGGGCGATGGGAACTCCTCTGGGTCGACCATTTTCCCCTCTTCGAGTGGGAAGAGAAGGAGCGCCGCTGGGTTTCGTGCCACCATCCGTTCACCGCGCCCGTGTGGGAAGATCTGGACGGGCTCGAGCGGAATCCCGGCGGCGTTCGCGCCCAGGCGTACGATCTCGTCTTGAACGGAACCGAGATCGGGGGAGGCAGCATCCGCATCCACCGCCGCGACTTGCAGGATCGCGTCTTCCGGGCGCTCGGCATTCCGCCGTTGGAAGCGGAGGCGAAGTTCGGTTTCCTCCGCAGGGCCCTCGATTCCGGCGCTCCTCCGCACGGAGGGATCGCGCTCGGATTCGACCGGATCTGCGCGATGCTGAGCGGATCGGAGTCGATCCGCGACGTGATCGCCTTTCCCAAGACGACGAGCGCTTCGTGTCTCATGACCGAGGCGCCGGCCGAGGTGGACGAGCGCCAGATCGCCGAGCTGGGGCTCCGCGGCTCGACCGACCGAGACGGGCCGCATCCATGAAGAGCGTTCGCCTGGAGGGCAATCGGCTCGAGGCGCTCGCCGGGCACCTGGACGACACGTTCCGGCTCATCGAGGGAAGGTTCGGCGTGAAGATCTCCGCGCGTGGGACCGAAGCCCAGGTCACCGGAACCGGGGACGACGCCGCGGAACGGGAGGAAGTCGTCGCCGACCTGCTGCTCCAGCTCGGAGACCTCCAGGCCCGCGGGATGGCCGTCGGGAGGGACGAAGTCCGCACCGCGGTCGGAATCATCGAGCGGCACCCGTTCGCACGTCTCGACGACCACTTCGTCGGGGGGCGTGTGCGCGCGTCCGCCAGGAAGCACGTCGTCCCGAAATCCGCGAACCAGCGCCGCTACATCGAGGCGATCCGGCGAAGCGATCTCGTGTTCGGGATCGGGCCCGCGGGAACCGGGAAGACCTATCTCGCCGTGGCCATGGCGATCTCGATGTTGAACGAGCGGCGCATCCAGCGGATCCTGCTCGCGCGCCCCGCGGTCGAGGCGGGCGAGCGTCTCGGCTTCCTTCCCGGCGATATCGCCGCAAAGGTCGACCCTTATTTGAGGCCGCTCTACGACGCTCTCTACGACATGGTCGAGGTGGACCGCATCGAGCGACTCTTGGAGCGCGGCACGATCGAAATCGCGCCGCTCGCCTTCATGCGGGGTCGCACGTTGAACGACGCGTTCGTGATTCTGGACGAAGCACAGAACACCACGGTCGAGCAGATGAAGATGTTCCTCACGCGGATCGGTCTCGACTCGAAAGCCGTGGTCACGGGCGATCCCTCGCAGACCGACCTGCCCACCCCCCGGGTCTCGGGGCTTCTCGACGCCGCGGAGGTGGTCCTGGGCATCGAGGGGATCGAGGTGATCCACTTCGACCGCACCGACGTGGTCCGCCACCCCCTCGTGCAGCGGATCGTCCAGGCGTACGATCGGCGGGCCGAGCGCGCCGGGCCGCGTCTTCCCCTCTCGGGCGGCGAGGGGGCGCCGTCGCCCGGCGAGAAGGGCGGCTCGTGAGCGCGGGCTCGCGTACCGGTCCTTTCGCGCAAGGCGCGGCCGACCGGATTCTCGGCGCCGACCTCTTCTGGAGTCTTGCCCTCGTTTGCTCGGCCTTCGTCCTCGTCGAGACGCGCGAGTGCGCGCCGGTCGGCGAGCGGTGGAGCGTCGGCAGCGAGGCGCGGGAGGACGTGGTCGCCGAACGCGAGACCGAAGTGCCCGACCCGGCGCGGACGGAGGAGGCGCGCTCCGCAGCGCGGGCGGGGGTTCCCGATCTCTACGCGTACGACGCCGAGCGAGCCGACCGGCTCGCCGCGGCCCTCGCAGAGGAGCTCGGCCGGCGGCCCGATCTGCCTCCCGAACGGGCCGAGCGTGTCGTCGCCCTCTTCCGCGAGGTCACCTCCGCACCCGTCGTCGCGAACCGTGCGGTTCTCGAGCGCGCCCCGGAGATCGTCCTGCGACGGCTTCCCGCTGGGAGGGACGAGCGCACCTCCGACTACTCCGAGGTTCTCGGCATCTACGAGGCCCAAGCCCGGGTACGGGAGCGGACCCGGGAGGCGCTCGCCGATCTCGGAGAGGCCGTCGCGCGGGAGATCGGCGATCTCGCGGCGGCGCACGTCGACGCGACGCTCGCGTTCGATCCAGCGGGAACCGAGGCGCGGCGCGCAGCGGCCGCCGCGGCGGTCGGCCCGGTCCGAGTCCGCGTTCCCTCCGGCACCGTCCTCGTCCGGAAAGGCGATCGGATCACTCCCGAGATCGCGGAGCGACTCGAGGCCGCCCGCCGCTTCGAGACGGAACGGGCGGGATGGACGACGCGCGCGGCGCTCCTCGTGTGGGTGGTGCTCCTGGCGGTCTTCCTGCAACGCTACGCGGTGTACCACCAGCGCCGCTTCCGCCGGGTCGTCCATCTGCACGCCCTTCTCGCGGGGACCGTCGTCTTGACTCTCCTCGTGGCCAGGGGGACCCTCTGGGTGGCGAAGGAGGTGACGGAGCGGTTTCCGGCGCCGTTCGGCGACCCGGCGCCCTACGGGTATCTTCCCCCGCTCGCGGCCGGAGCGATCCTGGTCGCGCTCCTCGCGAACGGACGGATCGCGATGATCTTCTCGGTCTTCGTCGCCGTCCTCTACGGAGCGATGCGGGAGTGGGATGCCCTCTACATCCTCTGGGCACTCCTCGTGCAGTGGACCGGGGTCTACGCGATCGCGACCTACCGCGAGCGTACGGCCCTTCTCCGCGCCGGGCTCTTCGTCGGGGCCGTGGGAGCGATCCTCGCGCTCGCCGCCGAGGCGCTCCGGCTGCCGACACCCCCCCCCGGGCAGATGCTCTACGGGGCCGCGCTCGCCTTCGTCGGCGGAGCGGTCGGGATCGGCCTCCTGGTCTCCTTCGCCCTTCCGCCGTTCGAGAGGATCTTCCGCGTCCTGACCGACGTGCGGCTCCTCGAACTCTCGAACGTCGACAACCCGCTACTTTCGGAGCTCGCTCTGAAAGCGCCGGGCACCTACAACCACAGCATGACGGTGGGGACGCTCGCGGAGGAGGCCGCGAAGGCGATCGGGGCCAACTCGCTGTTCTGCAGGGTCGCCGCGGCGTACCACGACATCGGGAAAGTGAAAAAGCCCGAGTACTTCGTCGAGAACCAGCGCGGGATCAACCCGCACGACCGACTCGCGCCGTCGATGTCGGCCCTGATCATCGCCTCGCACGTGAAGGAGGGAGTCCGCATGGCGAGGCAAGCGCGAATCCCCGAGCAGATCGTCGACATCATCCCGCAGCATCACGGGACGCGGCTCATGAGCTACTTCTACGAGAAGGCGAAACGGGAAACGGGGCCGTTCTCGCGGGAGCCGAACCCGGACGACTACCGTTACCCCGGCCCCAAACCCAAAACCCGCGAGGCGGCGATCTTCATGCTCGCGGACGGCATCGAGGCCGCCGCCCGTACGGTGACCGATCCGACCCCGAACCGACTTCGGGAGGTGATCCGCAAGGTGGCGAATGCGATCGTCCTCGACGGGCAGCTCGAGGAGTGCGACCTCACCTTCGCCGACCTGGAGAAGATCGAGGCCGCGTTGCTCCGGACGCTGACGAGTATGTACCACCACCGCGTGGAATACCCGGGATTCGAGTTTGGACGGGGGCGGGGGGAGGGGCGGGCCGCCGAGGGGCGAGGCGGCCGGGGCGCGTCATGACGAAGGTGGAGGTCGTGAACCGCCAGCGCATGCGCCGCGTGGCCACAGCGCCGCTCCGTGCGTTCCTCGAGCGCGCCGCGCGAGCCGCGCCGGCGCCGAGTGAGACGACGGTGACGGTCTGCCTTCTCTCCGATCGCGCGATGAAGGCGCTGAACGAGCGGTGGCGGGGCATCCCCCGAACGACCGACGTCCTCGCTTTCCCCTCGGGCGATCCGCTCGACCCCAATCGGACGTCGCACCTCGGCGACATCGCCGTGTCGGTCGAGCAAGCGGCCCGCCAGTCGACCGAGCGGGGAACGGGGCTCGCCGCCGAGCTCGAGCGCCTCGTCCTGCATGGCTGGCTGCACCTCCTCGGCTACGACCACGAACGGGACGACGGCGCCATGACGCGACTCGAGCGGAGACTCGCGCGGCGCCTCGTCTCGCCGCGGCGGAGTCGGGCATGAGCGGCGGGGCGTCCCCGGCATTCGTCGCTCTCCTCGCGGGAGGAGCCCTTCTCCTCCTACTCATGGATCTCGCTCTCTCCGTGCTTCTCCTCTCGGTCACCGCAGTCAGTCGGGTCGCCTTGAGACGTCTCGACCAGGAGGCAGGCGGGGAGTACGCCTTCCTCGAGGAGATCCGCTCGGTGGGTTCGGCGCATCGCGCGGCGGCGCACGTGGCGCGCCAGGCCTGTCTCCTCGGCTTCGCGGGCCTCGTGGCGCTCCTGGCCGCGGTGGTGGGCTCGGGCCATCCGTGGCGGTGGGCGATCGGGGCGGCCGCGGTGCTCGCGGTCCTCGTGGTCGAGACGGCGGCGGCGCGTGCGCTCGCCGTGCGGGACCCGCGCGGCGCGCTCCGCACGACCGCTGGGCTTCTTCGGCCGCTGCTGGTCGCCGCGACGCCTTTCCTTTCTCCGCTCGCGCGACTGTTCCGGCGCTGGGCGGACGCGGGGCGCGACGAGCAGGAAGAGCGCGACGACGACGCCGCCGCCGAAGCGGAGGTCGAGGCCTTCCTGGAGGTGGGGGAGCGGGAGGGGATCCTCGAAGCGGGCGAGAGCGAGATGGTTCGCGGCATCGTCGACCTCGACGAGACGCGCGTGCGGGAAATCATGACTCCGCGAACCGACATCGAGGCGGTCTCGGCGGACGACACGGCGGCCGAGGCTCGCGCCGTCCTGATCGCCTCCGGCCACTCGCGCCTGCCGGTCTTCCGGGAAAACCTCGACAACGTGATCGGGATCGTCCACGGGCGCGACCTGCTCAAGGCGGCGGAGGAGGGCCGGGACGGAGAGCCCGTTTCCCGTTTCGCGCGTCCCGCTCTCTTCGTGCCCGAGACGCGAACCGTCTCCGAACTTCTCGCCGAGATGCGCCAGAGGACGCACATCGCCCTCGTGGTCGACGAGTACGGAGGTCTCGCCGGCCTCGTGACCCTCGAGGACATTCTCGAGGAGATCGTCGGCGACATCCGCGACGAGCACGACTCCGAGGAGGCGCAGCTTCAGCCGGAACCGGACGGAGCGTGGCTCGTGAGCGCGCTCGCTCACGTAGAGGAGGTCGAAGATCTGTTCGGCCTCGACCTCCCGAACCGGGACTTCGACACGGTGGGAGGACTCGTCGTGTCGACGCTCGGACGGGTTCCCGCTGCCGGCGAGACTTTCGTCGTGCAAAACGTGACGGTGGAGGTCGTCGAGGCCGATCCGCGACGGGTCTATCGGGTCCGCATGCGGCCGATCCCCTCCGCGCGAGGGGACAGTCCGTGACGCGCTGCGGATTCGTCTGCCTCGCCGGCTGGACGAACGTCGGGAAGTCCACTCTCCTGAATCGCCTCGTCGGGGAGAAGATCGCCGCCGTGGCCGACGAACCCCAGACCACACGGAACCGGATCGTGGGAGTTCGAACGTTCCCTGCCCGAGGTCAACTCGTCCTTCTGGACACCCCCGGATTCCACATGCCCCGGGAGCGGATGAACCGCGCGATGGTGGAGATCGCGCGGCGCGCCCTGCACGGCGTGGATCTCATCGCGCTCGTGGTCGACGCGTCGCGGGGCATCGGTCGCGGGGACGAAGAGGTCGCGCGCGCGGCCCAGGGAGCTCGCGCGATCCGCCTCGCGGTGCTGAACAAGATCGACTGCCTTTCCCGAAAGGAAGTTCTCCTGCCGCTGATGCGGAAAGTCGTCGAGGAGTGGGGGTGCGCCGAGGCCGTCCCCGTGTCCGCCCGGACCGGAGAGGGGTGTGATGCCCTGGCGGAGCGCCTCCTCGAGACCTTGCCAGAAGGGCCGATGCTTTTCCCGTCCGATCAGTTCACGGACCAGCCCGAACGTCTCCTCGTCGCGGAGTGGATTCGCGAGAAGCTGCTTCGCCACACCCGCCAAGAGCTCCCGCACGCCACCGCGGTTCTCGTCGATCGCTGGACGGAGCCCGCGCCGGGAGCGGTGAAGATCGAGGCGACGATCCTGGTCGAGCGCCCGTCGCAACGGGCCATCGTTCTCGGGAAGGGCGGGGCCATGATTCGGACGATCGGCACCGAAGCGCGGCTCGAGATCGAGCGCCTGCTCGACGTGCGCTGCACTCTTCTCCTGCACGTGGAGGTTCGAAAGGACTGGAGGAACGAGCCGCGAACGCTCGCCGATCTCGGACTCGGCTGAGGCGAGGCTGCGTCATCCCGTTCTGCTATCATCGGGATTTTTCCGAGGCTCCGGGCTCGATGAAGCAGCGCCAAGACGAAGCGTACGTGCTCGGGACGATGCCCCTCGGGGACTCGGACCTCGTGGTGACCCTGCTTTCGGAGCACTCGGGACGCATCCGCGGGGTCGCGCGTTCCGCGCGCCGGAGCCGAGTCCGGTTCGGGGGCTCCCTCGCGCCGTTGACCCGGGTCCGCGCGATCTGGACGGAGCGGCGCGAGGGGGAGTTGCACCGGATCGAGTCGGTCGACCTCCACCATTCCTTCGCCTCGATGCAGGCCGAGCCGCTCGTCCAGGCCGCGTGCGCTCTCCTCGCCGAGATCGGGATGTCGGCCGTGCGCGAGGATCAGGAGGAGCCGGCGACCTTTCGCCTCTACGGGGCGGTGCTCGATGCGATGGAGCGAGGCCTTTCCCCGTGGTGTGCCGTCCGCTACTTCGAGTTCTGGCTCCTGCGCTTGCACGGGGTGTTCGCGGATCTCGGGACGTGCGCCGGGTGCGGGGGGGCCCTGACGGCGACCGGAGGCGCCGCCGCGATCCCTGGGGAGGGGCTCGCCTGCCCCCGCTGCGCGAGCGCGCGTGGGGACACGGTCCGCCTTTCGGCGAAAGAGCGGGCGGCGCTCCTGCGGATCGCGACGGAGCCGCCCTCCAGGATCGGCGACCTCGCGGAGCTGTGCGGCCCCGGTGGGGCGCTCGGGAGAGTCCTGCGAGCGTCGGCCGAGATCTTCCTCGAGAAGCGCCCGAAGGCCTATCGACATCTGGAGGCGATGGCATGACGCCGTTCCAGGACCTCCTGCTCGGGATTCAGACCCATTGGGCGCAGCGCGGATGCGTCCTCCAGCAGCCGTACGACCTCGAAGTGGGGGCGGGAACGATGGCGCCCGACACCTTCTTCCGGGTGCTCGGTCCCGAGCCGTGGAGAGTCGCGTACTGCCAGCCGTCCCGCCGCCCCGGAGACGGGCGCTACGGCGAGAACCCGATGCGCCTCTACAAGCACTACCAGTTTCAGGTCATTCTCAAGCCGTCTCCGCTCGACGTGCAGGAGCGCTACCTCGATTCTCTGCGCGCCTTCGGCATCGACCCGCTCGAGCACGACATCCGCTTCGAGGAAGACAATTGGGAGTCTCCGACGCTCGGGGCCGCGGGAGTCGGTTGGCAGGTGATGATGGACGGGATGGAGATCTCCCAATTCACCTACTTCCAACAGGCCGGGGGGATCGAACTCGAGCCGATCTCGGTCGAACTCACCTACGGGATCGAGCGGATCTGCATGTTTCTCAATGACATCCGGAACGTCTTCGACATTCCGTGGAACTCCGAGGGGATCACCTACGGCCAGGTGCGGCGGACCGAGGAGTACGAGCACTCGGTCTGGTCGTTCCGCGAAGCGGATCCCGCGGTGCTCCGCCGCCAGTTCGAGGATTGGGAGGCGGAAGCGCTTCGGTTGCTCGCCCGGACGGATGGGGAGAGGCCGGCTCCTCTCGTCATCCCCGCCCACGAGGCGGTCCTCAAGTGCTCTCACCTGTTCAACGTCCTCGACGCGCGAGGGGCCCTGTCGGTCACCGAGAGGGCGGCGATGATCCAGCGGATCCGGAAAGTGGCATGCCGAGGCGCCGCCGCGTACGTCGCTCAGCGCGAGTCGATGGGCTTCCCGCTGCTCAAAACGGCGGAGGCCCGATGAGCGACTCCTCGGAGCGGGCCGCTCTTCTGATCGAGATCGTCTGCGAGGAGATCCCCGCGCGCGCGATTGGGCCGGCCTCGCGGGATTTCCTCGAGCGCGTCGCCGGAATCCTCGACGGTTCCGGTCTTCCGAGGGGAACAGGGCGCGCGTGGGGCGGGACGCGGCGCCTCGCGGTCCGCTTCGAGGCGGTCGCGGGTGGCCTTCCGGCACGCGAGGAGGAGGTGCTCGGTCCGCCCGCCGCGGCCGCGTTCCAACCAGACGGCTCCCCATCGCCGGCGCTCCACGGTTTCGCGCGGAAGCAAGGGATCGACGCGAAGCTCCTCCGGCGGGTGCGAACCGCGAAGGGGGAGTACGCCGGCTTCCGGAGGAAGGTCCCCGGCCGCTCGCTCGAGGCGATCCTCGCCGAGCGGCTCGCCCCCTCCGTCGCCGCGATGTCCTTCCCCAAGACGATGCGCTGGGGGGACGGAACCCACCGTTGGGTGCGGCCGGTTCACGCGCTCGTCGTCCTGCACGGTTCGCGCGAGCTCCGGGTTCCCCTCTTCGACGTGGTCGCCGGAAGACGCTCCCGCGGCCACCGCTTTCTCGCGCCGGGGGAGATCGACATTCCGGACGCCGCCTCCTATGAAGAGGCCTTGCGCAGAGCGAAGGTCCTCGTCGATCCGGCGGAGCGACGAACCGCGCTCGAGCGGCGCCTCCGAGAAGCGGCGGCGGGTCTCGGGGGAGAGTGGGTGCGGGACGACGTGCTCCTCGACGAGGTCGCCGACCTGGTCGAATGGCCCGGTGTCGTGGCGGGCCGGTTCGATCCCGCGTTCCTCGGTCTCCCGCGGGAACTGCTGGTCACGACGCTCCGGCACCACCAGAAGGCGTTCACGGTGGAGCGCGCGGGGGCGTTGCTTCCGGTGTTCCTCGCCGTCGCGAACACGGACTCCGACGCGGCGGGGCACGTACGGCGCGGGAACGAATGGGTCGTTTCCGGCCGCCTCGCCGATGCGCGCTTTTTCTGGGAGGAGGACCGCAAGCGGACTCTCGCCTCCCGAGTCCCCGATCTCGACCGCGTGACCTTCCACGCGGCGCTCGGGAGCTATGGCGCGAAGTCGCTCCGCGTCGGCGCGTGCGTCCGGCGGCTCGCGGAGCGCCTCGGAGTCGACGCGGGCGTGGCCGACGCCGCGGAACGGGCGGCGGGACTCGCGAAGGCCGACCTCACGACCGGTCTCGTCGGCGAGTTCCCGGAGTTGCAGGGAATCGTCGGGGGGCTCCTCTTGGAGGCCGAGGGGGCCGATCCATCCGTCGCGCGCGGGGTGTACGAGCATTATCGTCCGGCGGGGGCGGACGACGCGCTCCCCACGGAAGAGACCGCTGCGCTCGTTTCCGTGGCGGACCGCCTCGATACCCTCGGGGGACTCCTCGGAGCAGGGGAACGCCCGACGGGATCGCGCGACCCCTTCGGGCTTCGCCGGGCGGCGAACGGCGTCTTTCGGATCGTGATCGGACGCGGATGGCCGATCGCGATCCGCGATCTCGCGAGACTGGCGGGAGGGGGCGACGCGACGCTCGCTTTCCTCCGCGAGAGGCTCGAAAATTTCCTGCGCGACGAGGGCGCGAC
>CAZVOE010000072.1:10777-15123 GCA_964628935.1 uncultured Acidobacteriota bacterium | reverse complement strand
GTCCGAAGACGAGCGAAACGAGCGCGAGGACGCCGAGCGCCGCGGCGAGCGGCCTCCGTCCGACGAAGAGTCCCGCGCCGCCCGCCGCGAGCCCGACCCACGCGAGGTCGCGCGCCGCGATCCGGAAGAGACGCAGCCAACCTTCGCCGCGCAGGAGAGCCCCCCAGCCGAGGTCGAGGTGGCGGAACGCCTCGGCGGACACGTGGGCCCGGAGCGCGCTCCAGGTGGACGGGTCTCCCCAGTTCGAGGACGGTCCTCCCCGCGCGCGAAGGAGCATCCAGCCGTAGAGCGCGGCCGCGACCGCGAGCGAGCCCGCGAACGTCGCGAGGATCGCGACGGGCCGCGCCGGGAAGCGCCACCGGCCGCTTCTCCGGCAAGCGAGGACGACCGCCGACGGGAGCCAGAGGACGATCGTCGGATGGTGCGCGAGGGCGAGGCCGAAGACGGTCGAGAACACGACGAGCGCGCGGCGTCCCCGCCCCTCGCCGAGCGATTGCGCCGCGAGCAGGAGCGTGATTCCGAGCAGCACGTGGAGGGCGTACACCTCGGCGACGGTCGCCACCGACCAGAAGGTGGAGGACACCGCGAGGAACGTCCCCGCGCCGACCCCCCCGACGCGCGACCCGGTCGCCCGCAGGACGAGGAGCGCCGCGAGACCGCACGACGACGCCGCGGCGAGCACCGAGAAGAGAGCGACGCGGTAGGCCGGCTCTCCCACGGGAACGAGCAGGAAGAGACGGGCGAGGCCGGTCCAGAGCGGGTACCCGGGAGGATGCGCGACGCCGAGAGACGCGGCCGCCGCGATCAGTTCTCCCGAATCGCCGAACCAGACGGTGGGACAGGCCGTGGCCGCGTAGAGGAGGAACGCCGCCAGGCCGACGGCCGCCGCCGTCCTTCGCTCGGTCAGGACAGCGCCTCCGCGGTCCGCGCGAGCCCCTCCCGCAATCGCTCCATCGAGCAGGCGAACGAGAACCGCACGTGGCGCGCCGAGCCGAACGCCTCCCCGGGAACCACCGCGACGTGGGCTTTCTCGAGAAGCCGCACCGCCACCTCCTGTCCGCTCCGCACCGCCGCGCCGTCGCGCAAGGGGCGGCCGAAGAGCCCGGAGACGTTCGGAAAGGCGTAGAACGCCCCTTGGGGGCGAACGCACGTGACCCCCGGGATCCCCGACAGCGAGCGAACCACCTCGTCCCGCCGGCGCTCGAACTCGATGCGCATCGCCGCGATCGTCTCGTCTCCGCCGACGAGCGCGGCGAGGGAGGCTTCTTGGGACATCGAGGCCGGGTGTCCCGTGCTGTGGCTCTGTACGCGCGCGATCGCCTCCGCGATCTCCTTCGGGGCCGCCGCGAAGCCGACGCGCCAGCCGGTCATCGCGTACGCCTTGCTCATGCCGTTCACCACGACGGTGCGGGCCCGGAAGGCCGGATCGAGGGACGCGATCCCCGTGAAGGCGCGCCCGTCGTACACGAGCTTCTCGTAGATCTCGTCCGCGAGAATCACGAGGTTCCTGCGGACGCACAGGTCGCCGATCGCGCGGAGCTCGTCTTGCGCGTAGGTCGCCCCGGTCGGATTCGAGGGATAGTTGAGGATCAGGCCGCGCGTCCGGGGAGTGATCGCCGCCTCGAGGGCGGCGGGATCGACCCGAAACCCCCGTTCCTCGCGCGCGGGAACGAAGACCGGGACCGCCCCCGCGAGGCGGACCATTTCGGGATGCGAGACCCAGTACGGCGAGGGAACCAGCACCTCGTCTCCGGGTTCGAAGAGCGCCATCGTCGCGCAGAAGAGGCTCGCCTTGGCGCCGGGGGAGACGACGATCTCGGACGGCTCGTAGGCGAGGTTGTTGTCGCGGAGGAGCTTCGCGGCGATCGCCTGCCGGAGCGCGAGCGTCCCCTCGTTCGCGGTGTAGCGGGTCAGGTCTCGGTCGATCGCCGCCTTCCCCGCCTCCTTCACCGGCCCCGGCGTCGGAAAGTCCGGCTCACCGACGCTCAGATCGACGACGTCCACCCCCCTCTCTCGGAGGGAGCGTGCGAGGGCGTTCACGCGGAAGGTCGGAGAGAGCGCGATCGAGTCGAGGCGCGTCGCGAGCATCGGGCCGGAAGGTAGCGCACGGACCGAGACCGAGGCAAACCGGAAGAGACCGGGCTATCCTGCTCCTCTCCCGATCCCGGAGGAACGTCGTGCGCCCGATTCTCGCCCTCGTCTTGGTTATCCCCCTCGCCCATTGCGCCCCCTCGCCCGCACCGCGCCCGATCGGAGAGGACGCGTCGCGCTTCCTCGAGACGTACGCCTCGATCTATCGGGGGGTTTACACCGTCGCATCGAACGCCCAATGGCTGGCCTCGACCGACGTGACCCCCGAACACGACGGCGCCCGCGTCGCGGCGGGGAAGGCCCTCGCGGCGGTGCAGGGGAACCGCGCCGTCATCGAGGCGGCGCGGAGATTCCTGGACGCCCGGGAGTCCCTCGAGCCCCTGGTCGTGCGTCAACTCGAGCGGGTCCTCCTGAACGCGGCCGAGAGCCCCGGGACGATCCCCGAGGTAGTGGCCGCCCGCGTCGAGGCCGAAGGGCGGCAGTCGAGCACGCTCGACTCTTTCGCGTTCTGCCTCGAGCGGAAGGACGACCGCTGCGTCCGTCCGGTGACGGCGAACGAGATCGACGACATCCTCGGCCGATCCCGAGACCTCGACGAGCGCCTGCGCGCGTGGAACGCGAGCAAGGAGACGGGGCCCGCGCTCCGGGAGGGACTCCGCGAGCTCCAGCGCCTCCGGAACGAGGTCGCTCGGGAGATGGGGTACGCGTCGTACTTCGACCTGCAGGTCGCGGACTACGGGATGACCTCGGACGAGATGATGAAGATGCTCCGCACGTGGGTGGAGGAAACGCGCCCCCTGTACGAGCAGCTCCACTGCTACGCGAAACATCTCCTCGCCGAACGGTACGGGCAGCCCGTCCCCGAACGCATCCCGGCGCACTGGATCGACAACCGCTGGGCGCAGAACTGGGACGGGATCGTCGCGGGGGTCGATCTCGATCCGTACTTCCGCGACCGGACCCCCGAGTGGATCGTCGAGCAGGCCGAGCGATTCTACGTGTCGATGGGATTCCCGGAACTCCCGGAGTCGTTCTGGGAGCGCTCCGACCTCTACCCCGTCCCCCCGGGCTCCGAACGGAAGAAGAACACCCACGCGTCGGCCTGGCACATGGATCTCGGCGACGACGTCCGGTCGCTGATGTCGGTGCAGGCGAACGCGCGCTGGTTCGGGACGGCCCACCACGAGCTCGGCCACGTGTACTACTACCTCGCGTACACGCGTCCGGAGGTCCCCGTCCTCCTGCGGGGCGGGGCGAACCGGGGCTTTCACGAGGGGATCGGCGAGCTGATCACGATCGCTTCGCTGCAGGTCCCCTACTTGCGCCAGGCCGGCGTCCTCCCGGCGGGGGCCGACGTCGATCGGACCGCGTGGTTGCTGAACGAGGCCTTCTCGGAGACCGTTCCGTTCCTCGCCTGGGCCGCCGGCACGATGTCCCACTGGGAGCGCGACCTGTACGCGGAGCCGCTTGCCCCTTCGGAGTGGAACGCTCGCTGGTGGCGGTACGTCGCCGAGTTCCAGGGGGTCGATCCTCCAGCCCCGCGAGGGGAGGAGTACGCCGACGCCGCGACGAAGACGCACGTGAACGACGACCCGGCCCAGTACTACGACTACGCCTTCGCGACCGTTCTCAAGTACCAGCTCCACGACCACATCAGCCGGAAGATCCTGAAGACCGACCCGCACGACGCGAACTACTTCGGCCGCAAGGACGTCGGGGACTTCCTGCGCTCGATCCTCGAGAAGGGGCAAACGGAGGACTGGCGGCAGCTTCTCCGGAGGACGACCGGAGAGGACCTGAGCACCCGGGCGATGCTCGACTACTTCCGCCCCCTCGAAGCCTGGCTCGAGGAGCGAAACCGTGGGAAGGAGTGCGGGTTCTGAAGCGGCGGGACGTCTACCCGACTCCCGCCTTCTGGGCCACGATCTCGCGGACGCCGGAGCGCTGCAGGTGGATCCCCTGCACCGAGAGGCCGAGGAGGGCCTTCTCGAGGTCCCGGTTCGCGTGCTGGAAACGGCGATGGAGCGTCGCGTCGAACACCTCGCGAACCACGAGGTCGTCGGCGAGGATCCGGTAGCGCGGGATCGGCTCTCGCTCGGCCGCCGGCTTCTGATGGGCGAGCAGGAAGAGCCACCCCCCCTCGCGGAGCACGCGACGGATCTCTTGGCCGTACTCCGTCAGCCGCTCCGGGGGGACGAAATCCGCCGTCTCCCAGGCGAGGACGAGGTGGAACCTCCGGTCGTGGGGGGGGGGGG
>CAZVOE010000072.1:0-10767 GCA_964628935.1 uncultured Acidobacteriota bacterium | reverse complement strand
CCCCCCCCCCCCCCCCCCCCCCCCCCCCCCGGAGGCTCCCCCGGCTTCCTCGCGGGAATGGGCGCGGGGGGATCGAAGGGCTCGATGTGGATCCGCGACCCCCGGCCTGCGAAATAGACCGCGCTCTCACCGCAAAGCCGCCCGAGGTCGAGGATCTCGGGCCTGTCCTCCCGAAATGCTCGCGCGAGGACCCTCGCGAGACTCCCGCAGGGTTGCCCCAGGGGAGGCGGCTCGATCGCGGCCGGCTCCGGGCGGCTGCGGAACGCCATGCCGGAATCCTACACCGTGGTGGGCTTGGCGCCGGCACCCGCGGGGACCGTCTCGGCCTTGGAGGGAGATCCGCTGGGCGCGCCGGGCTTCCGGTCCATGTCGATCGCCCCTTTGAAACGCGCGCCATCGGCGAGGACGACCCTCGGCGCCAGGATGTCCCCTCGCATCGAGCCCGTCGCCGCGACCTCGACCTTGTCGTCCGCGGTCACGTTCCCGACGACCTCGCCGAGGACGAGGACGGTCTTGGCGTGGATCTCGGCCGTGATCCGTCCGTTCGCCCCGATCGTGAGGTTGTGGTCCTTGAGGACGACCTTCCCGTCGACCTTCCCTTCGATCGTGAGGTCCTCGTTCCCGGTCAACTCCCCCTTGATGGAAATCGACTGGCCGATGTTGACGAGCTTCTCCATCTGCTTCCCCCTGTCCGAAGACGCCGCCGAGGGCGTTCCCGACGTCTGGGCGGTCGATCCGCCGATTCCGGTGCGATCCGGGGTTCCGAACATCAGTGATTCCTCTCCTTCAGTTTCTCGAGGGACTTGAACGCTGCGGATCTCACGAGTCCCTTCTTGTCCTGCATCGCCTTCTCGAGGAGGGGCGCGTCCTGCGCCTCTCCGACCTCGCCGAGGGCGAGCGCGGCCTCCGCGCGCACGTCCTCCGGGTTCCCGCGGAACAGCTGTTCCCGGAGGATCGGCATGCCCGAGCGGTCTCCGCATCGCGCGAGGCTCCACGCGAGATCGACCCGGGTGATCGGCTTCTCTTCCCGTGCGAGCGACGCGCGCAAGGATGCCGAGACCTCCGGATCGTCCGCCGCGAGCGTCGACAGGGCGTGCGCCGCGAGGCTTCGGACCTTGTAGTAGGGATCCTCGAGAGCCCGAGTGAGGGCCGGGACCGACGAGGCGTCCGACAGACCGCGGAGGATGAGCGCCGCGTTGGCCCGGACGAGGTCCGACTCGGCGCCGAGCATTCCCTCGAGCTTCGGGACCGCCTCCCGGACCCTGCGCTGGCCGATGACTCGGACGACCAACTCGCGGACCTGCTCGTGCTCGTCTTGCATCGCGATCGACAGGAGCGCCGAGAGCGACTCCTCGCCGGGGATTTCGGCGAGCGCCTTGGCGGCCGCGACGCGGAGGGTCTCGTCCTCCTCGTACAGGCCGTTCGCGAGGGTGGGGATGGCGGAAGGGTCCCGCATCCGGCCGAGTCCCTTATAGGCGGCCAGGCGGACGGTGCCGAGCGGATCGCCCGCCGCCGCGAGGAGCGAGGGAACGGCCTTCGGGTCCTCGAGGAGGACGAGCGACTCCGCCGCCTGGATCCGCACGAACTCGTCCGGGTCGTCAAGCAACGACGTCAGAGCCTCCACCCCGTCCTCCGGCTTGGCCTGCCCGATGCGGAGCGCCGCGTCCATTCGAACCTTCGGGTCTTCGTCCGTGAGCTCCTTGTAGGCCACGGCGCTCTCCCGAGAGCACCCCGTCATGAGCAAGATCGCGGCCAGACACGCCGCCATCGCGCCGTTGTCCCCTCTTCCGGCCATCCGACCTCCCGGCTTCGCGGACATGAACGGCGGATTATACTGCATCGAATGCGGCCCCATCGGTTCTCCGTTCGGCTCCGCACGGCGCTCGCGGCCCTCTGCATCGTCTGGACTGCAGCCTCCCCGGTCGCCTCGGAAGAGGCCGTACGTCTGGAGGACTGGCCGAAGGGCCCGATCCGGTACATCCTCACGAAAGAAGAAGAGCGGGAGTTCCGGCGCCTGCGCACCGACAACGAGAGGGTGGCGTTCATCGAGCGCTTCTGGGCGCGCCGGGATCCCTCGCCCCGAACCTACGAGAACGAGTATCGGCAGATGTTCTGGGCGCGCGTCCGGGAGGCGAACGAGAAATTTCGGGACAGCGCCGGGCCGGGATGGCGTACCGACCGGGGCAAGATTTACATCCTCCATGGGCCTCCGGACGAGATCCAGTCCGACGAGACGGTCCGGATCGATTCGGGGTCCGGATCGGGCGAGGGGATCGTCCGCTGGCTGTACGTCGGACGTCCCGGCGGGCGGAAAGACCTCGATCCCGTCGTCGTCGTCCCCTTCGTCCGCTCCTCGACCGGCGAGTTCAAGCTCTCGTACGACCCCCTTCTGACGAGCGTCTTCCTCGACTGGAACTACCTCCGGGATCTCTCCCGGAACTCCGGATGGGCGAACTGGGTCGCGTCGAACGTCCCCTCGACCGGTTCGCGCATGACGGCGATGCTCGACCTCGGGCGCATGCAAGACATCCCCCGCGCGGAGGAGATCCTCCTCGCGCAGGTCGACACGTACGAGATCTTCGAGTCGGCGCCGCTCCCCATCCAGGTGCATCGTTTCGAGGCTCCCGGGGAACGCGACGCGCTCGTCGTGCTGACCTACTTCCTCCCGCCGGCGACGGGTGACTCGGAGACCGCTCTCGTCGCGCGCCTCACCCCCCGAGGATCGGACGCCGCCCCTCTCGTCGCTTCCGAAGCCGCTTTCCGCGTCGAGCCCTCCCCCGCGGGGAGGGTCGCCCAGACCCGGTTCCGCGTGCCGGCGGGGAGCTGGGACCTGCTCGCCCTCGCGGTCGACCCCGACGCGCAGACGTCGGCCGCCTACCGGGGCACGATCGAGGTCGCTCCGCGGGGAGAGGCCCTCCGCTCGAGCGACCCGATCCTCGCCGGGAACCTCTCCCCCCTCCCGTACGCGGCGATGGCGACCTACGACGCCCCCTTCACGATCGGCGCGTTCCGAGCGGTTCCGAGAGAGACTCCCGCGATTCCGCGCGGAGAGCCGGTCCAACTCCTGATCGAGGCGTACGGCGGGGCGCCGCCCTACCGTGCCCTGTTCCGCGTGGAGGGAGAGGAAGACGATGGCCGCTACACGGCTCTGGGCGAACCCACTTCCGCCGAGGAGCCGCTCGGCGTCTTCGCTTGGTCTCTCCCCACCTCCCCCGCCTGGCCCCTCGGGTCGTACCGCGTGCGGATCCGGATCGAGGACGATCGGGACGCGCACGTCGAGCGGGAAGTCCCATTCCGGATCACGGAAAGCCGGTAGCCTCCTCGGCACGGCGCTCCTCGCGTCCGTTCTCGCCCCGCTTCCGGCCGGTTCGGCGGAGCGGGCCGTGCGCGCCCGGGGAGGCATGGCGTGGGTGTCGGCCGGCGACCTCGACGGGACCGGAACGCTCGCCGCCGAAGTGGATCTCCGTCGCTCCGATCACGACGTCCTTTCCCTCGGTTTCGACACGGTGACCGCGATCGACCGCACGCTCGGCGATCTCACCTTCTCGGTCCGCGACGTTTCCCTCGACGCCCGCCTCCGCTTTCGGCGGGATCTCCCCCACGGCATCCTCGAAATCTCGGCGCTCCGGCGCGTTCAGGAGGCGGTCGACCGGGACGGGCGTCTGGGTTTGTGGGGACTCGCCGTGTCGTGGGAGACCACGGGGTTCCGGGACCCGCTCCCCCGCGCCGGGATCGGCGCCCGTGTCGAGGCCGGAGCGGCGTTCGGCGAGGAAGGGCTCGAGGCCGACCTCCTCGCCGCCGGCGCCCTCGGCTGGACCTGGCGCTTTTCGGGCGCGGCGGTCGGCATCGAGGCGCGCGCCGACTCCGTCTGGACCGGCGCGGAGCTCGACGCAGACTGGGAGATCGGGCCGCGGCTCGATCTGCCCGCCGGACCCGGTCGAGCGCTCGCGCTCTACGCGCGATGGCTCTCGGGAGGGCATCCGCTCGGACTGCGTCTCGACGGTCTTCTCGTCGGGTTCGAGATCGTCGAGGACCCCGCGCTCGTCCCGCCGGGGCCTTCGGACGCCGATCTCGGGGGTCTCGTCGCCGCCGGCGTCTCGGACGGGGGCGAGGCGAGCGCCCGCCTTCTCCTGCGGGCGGCGACCCCGTCGTTCCTGTCGGGAACGCGGGCCGCCGCGGAGGTCGACGCCAACGTCCTCGACTCCCCGGAGGCGGGCGATCTCTGGTACCGCTACCACGTCGGCTTCGAAACGCCGGTCCGAGGCGGGCGCGCCGGCGGGTGGTTCTACCACCGTTCGAACCACGTCCTCTCGGCGCCGAACCCGCTCGGGGTGACGAGCCTCAACGTTCTCGAGGTCGGTCACGAGTCCGACGCGTGGGAGGCGATTCCCGGAGAGTCGCGCGGCGGCTTCGGCCGCCTCGATTGGCGCGCGAGGGCGGGATGGCTGATCGACAGCGCCTTCGGGGAGGACGACGTCTGGCACCTGCGCGGAGGGGCGCGGTGGTCGCGGCGCGTTCCATCGAGGGCGCTCGTCCCGTTCGTCTCCGGGGAGCTCGAAGCGGGAGACGTCACCTCGATCCGCCTCGCCGTCGGATGCCTCGCCGTCGATCGAGGATGGGAAGGCCGCCTCGAATGGTCCCGGGACGAGCAGTGGTTCCGATCCGACGACTCCGTGCTCTCTCTCTCGCTGGCGGCCCGTTACTGAGCGGAAGGGGCGGGGGGGAGATCGCTCTTGAGCCGGAACACGATCCCGGGGAGCGAATCGATCGCGGCGATCCGCTCGGGATGGATGCGGATTCGATCCTCGCTCCCGTCGGCGAGCCGGAACCGGATGACGCGCGGCTCGGAGGTCGGCGGCGATCCGCGCTCGATCGCGGCGACCGGGGCCTCGAGCACGCGGGCGAGGTAGCCGAGGACCCTGTCTTCGGGGATCTCCCTTCCGCCAGCGCCGGTCCATGTCGATTCGCCCGACCGTTCGGCCGCGACCCGGAGCGAGCCCTGAACGTCCTCCCAGAACGTGACCTCGTACCGGTTCGCCTTGGTCAGTTTCGTGTCCGCGAGGGCAGCTTCGTCGAGCGGGAGCCGATCGACCGCCGACCGGTCGATCCGCATCAGCGTCTCCCGGTCGTCGCGCACCGCCGGAACCCAACCTTCCGGCCGCGCCGAGCCGAAGCCGAGGACCCGCTTCGTCGCCGCGGTGTCGAGGACGATCCGGACCTCCGCTGGATCGAGGCCGAGTTCCGGGGCCGGAGGGAAGGCGGAGTCGTCGAGGACGGCCGGGACGATGCGTTCGAGGCCCGAGAGGAGAGCGTCGACCCTCGGATCGGAGGCGGGCATGCGCGAGGGCTCCGTGATCCACCACCCGCCGCGTCCTCGCTCGAGTCGGAGCCTCCCTCCTCCGCGCTCGACCGTCGCCGCGACGACCTCGCTCATCCGAACTCCCGCGAGGGAGGGGTCGCGGAGCCGGTTCGGGTCGAGCGAACGGAGCACGATCGCGTCGGGATAGCCGAGCAGGAGGACCCCGGGCCGTCCCTCCACCCGGGCGAAGATCCCCTGACGGGTCGGGTCCTCGATTCCGAGATCGAGACGCGGCACCCCGTGGTCGGCCTCGATCCGGACGGACGCGACCGGAGGGTCGAGACCGTAGGCCGCGAGAGCCTCGGGCCGATCCACGACCCGAAGGACCGGGGAACGCTTGGTCGCCCGGAGGAGATTCTCGAGGCCCTCGGGATCGACGGCGTCCGCCACCGGCGCGGTCATCCTCCATCCCTTTCCCGCCCGTTCGAAGCGAGCGTCCCCCGCGGCCCCGCGCACTTCGACCGAACGGACCTCGCGGTCGTCGAATCGGAGCAGGCTCGCCGCGCGTCGCTCCTCCCTCGCCTCCCGGTCCTCCCGCCGGGAGAAGAAGAGGAGCGCGCCGACGGCAGCGGCGAGGACCGCAACGGCGACCGCGATCCGGCGCGCCACCGGCTCAGAGTCCGCGCCTGCGGAGCAGGACGACGATCCCGGCGAGGAGCACGAGGAGCGGCGACGCGAAAACGGCGATCCGGACCAGACGGTATTCCCCGAGGTCGAGGGCGATCGTCTGCCCCTCGAGCGGCATCCGACGGATCGTCACGAGCCCCCGCGCCTGGGCGAGCCATGCGACCGAGTTCAAGAACAAGTTGCGGTTCGCGCCCAGCGGCAGATACGCGTTCACCACGAAATCGGAGTCGCCGAACACGATCAGCCGGGTCTCCGGCTCCTTCTTCCCCGGCGACGCGGGCAGTCGCTTCCAGGAGGCGGCCGCGAGATCGAAGGGGCCTTGGCGGCGGGTCCCGTCCGCGGCGACGCCGATCGCCGTCCGGCTCGAACGCACGAGCCCTTCGTGGAACACGGTCGGATCTCCCGGTTCGAAGTGCTCGACCGACGAGACGATCGGGTACTCGCTCGGGAGGTTCGGTCCGAAGCCGCGAACGACCGCGTGCCGGGAGTAGTCGACGGCGCGGACGAACTCCGGGTTGCCGTTCCGGTTGAAAGACGACTGCGGCTCGAGCACTTGGGCGCCGCCGAGGCGGAGCCCGTACCGCTCGAGGAGGCGACGCAATCCGGAGGCCTCGTCGACGCCGGGATCGAGCAGGGCGAGGAGGCGCCCGCCCCGATCGAGCCAGGACCCGAGCGTCTCGACCTCGGCGGGCGGGATCGGCGACGCCGGCGCCGCGACGACCAGCACATCCACCCCGGCGGGAACCCCCGCGCCGAGGCGCACCTCGCGCACGTCGTAGTACTCGCCCCGGAGCGCCTCGACGGCGCGCGAAAGACCGCGGTCCGTCGGCGAGGTGGGGTCGGGCTCTCCGTAACCCAGCACGAAGCCGACCACGCGGGTCTCGCCCGAACCGACCTCGAGAATCGCGTTCGCGAGGGACTCCTCCTTGGTGTCGCGCACCACCATCTTTCGCTTGGATCCCACGACGACGGTCACCCCGTCCCGTCTCGATCCGAACTCCTCGACGTCGAGCCCCAGGGCCCGCACCGCCCCGGGACGTTCGATCGGGTCGAGGAACTCGATCTCCAGGCGATCGGACTCCCGCTTGAAGGCCTGAAGGCGCTCCCAGTACCCCTGGCGCTCGGGATGCTTGTCGGTGAAGAGCCCCACGAGCTTCACCGGCTCTTCGAGCCCGCGGAGGATCTCGACGGTCTGCGGCGCGAGGGTGTTCTCTCCGAACCGGGTCGCATCCCACTGGACGCGCATCCGGGCGGAGAGGACGAGGACGATCGCCACCGCCGCGACCACCGTGAGGACGTAGAGGATCGAGCCCGCGCTTTCCCGGGCCATGCGACCCTTGTCGATTCCCTCCCTCGAATCGAGCGATTCCCTGCGGCGCAGCGCCACCCCCGTCACCTCCACCGCGTCGAATCGAGGACCTGGCCCGCGAGAAACAGGGAGAGGAACACGAGGCCTCCTCCGAGGACGAGGAAATGCGAATCGAGCGATCCGAGCGCCGCGTTCGAGAGCCCGAACGAGAACGCGAGCCCCAGGAGGATCTCGTCGAGCGGCGAGCCGAGGAAGCCGACGAGGCGCTCGACGACGTAGAGCGGGACGATGAGGAGATAGGTGAGGACGAGCGCGATGAACTGGTTCTCCGTCAGCGCGGAGGCGAGGAGCCCGAGCGCGAGGATGACCGCTCCGTAGACGAACATTCCGACGTACGCCACCCCGAGCGCGGCCCACTCGGGCTCGGTCTTCCACGCGAGGATTCCGACGAGCGGAGCGGTCAGGACGAGCAGCAGCGCGAACACGGCGAGGGTCCCGAGGTACTTTCCGAGCACGAGATGCGCCGTGGTCAGGGGCGAGGTGAACAGGAGCTCGGCGGTGCCCGCCTTCCGCTCTTCGCTGAGGAGGCGCATGGAGAGTCCCGGCAGGCACAGCATCATCGCGATCTGCGACCACATGACGAGACCTTCCGGCCCCCCGACGATCACCGTCCGGACGTTCCGGCCGGCCTCTTCCATGAGCGCCGCGGGCATGCGGATGTAGGCCTCCAGGGTGATCAGAAAACCGAGCCCGACGAGCGTCAAGAAAATGACGAGGAACCCGTACGCGATCGGGGAGACGAAGTACGCCTGCACCTCCCGCTTGAGGATCGCCCAGACGGCGCTCATGCCGCGGCCTCTTCGGTCACCAGTTTGAGAAAGACCTCCTCGAGCGACGCGGCCTGCCGCGCCATCTCGACGAGGCCCGCGCCCGAAGCGACGACCTCCCGCGCGACCTCGGCCTTCACCTCGTCCCCCCCCTCGAGGCGGACGAGCCACGTGCGCGCGTCTTCCGCGACCGCGGCGTGGACCCCGCGCACCGCCGCGAGCCGCTCGGCGAGGCCGGGGGCTTCGCGGGCCGCGCGCACGCGCAACGTTTGCCAGCGGCCCATGTCCGCCGTGAGGTTCTCGATCGTGTCCTCGGCGACGACCTGTCCCTCGTTGATGATCACGACGCGCGAGCAGGTCATCGTGACCTCGGGAAGGATGTGGGTCGACAGGATCACCGTCTGCTCTCCCCCGAGCCCGCGGATCACCTCGCGGATCTCGATGATCTGCCGGGGGTCGAGACCGACGGTCGGCTCGTCGAGGACCAGAACGTCCGGCTGGTGGAGGATCGCCTGCGCGAGACCGACCCGCTGCCGATACCCTTTCGAGAGATGCCCGATCACCCGGTGCGCCACATCCGATAGGCCGCAGAGGTCGATCGCGCGATCGACGAGCGCCCCGCGCCTCGACGGAGGGACCTTCTTGATCTCCGCGACGAATCGAAGGTAGCGGCGGACCACCATCTCGCGGTAGACGGGCGGCGATTCGCAGAGGTAACCGAGCCGCGCCTTCGCCTGCAACGGCTCCCGACGGACGTCGAACCCCGCGATCCGCGCGGTCCCGGACGAGGGCGGGACGAACCCGGTCAGCATCCGCATCGTGGTCGTTTTCCCCGCCCCGTTCGGCCCGAGGAACCCGAGGATTTCTCCTCTTGCGACCTCGAAGGAAACCTGCCAGACCGCGACCCGACTTCCGTAGACCTTGGTGAGCCGATCGACGGTGATCAAGCGTTTCTCCCCGGAATTCCGGCCAAATGGCGCTCAAGGATACGGTGCGTGCCGGAAAGCGTCAACGCGACGGGGCCGCGTCCGGCATCGGCTCGGGGTCTCCTTCGGGACCTCCGGAGACCGTGATCCGTACGCGCGCCACCTTCGGCACGCCGCGCGCCTTCCCGAGGCGTGCGGCGATGCGGGGGAGGTGCTCGCGCACCGCGCGCGCCCAACTCGGGTCCTCGGCGCGGAGCTCGAGGACCCCGTTGCGGATTCCCTCGCACCGCACGCGCTCGGCGAGCGGCGCGCCCACCGCCTCGCGCCACGCCCGTTCGAGATCGAGGCGCCGGAGCCGCGATGGGGAGAGCCCCAACCCGTCCGGCATCGCCGCCCCAAGCCTCCGGAAGTCTCCCGCCCTGTCGCGCCGCCGCATGCCTCGATTGTAGGGGGAAAGAAACCCGGCCGGGCCGAAGTCCTCATGGCCGCCCGCGAGAGGGGGCTTCTCTCGCGGGAGGGGTCGCGGCCTCGAAGGACTCCGACCCGGCCCGGGAGGCGTCTTCGGGCATCGCCTCCCCGCCCCGGTTCGGGGCCTTTGGGTTGGCCGGGGAAGTGCAAGGGCCGGACCAGTCCCGTCGCCCACGGCATTGCGCCCGATCCCGCGCGGGGATCGGCGAAAACGGTAAGCGCGGTGACGAGTCTCGGAGGATTGCTAGAATCCCGCATCCGCGGAGGGCCGTCGCGATGCAGCACTGCCGGTTTCGAACGAGTTTCGGGGGCGCGCGCTTCTGCCAGGATCCCGTCTACCTCGAGGGGTTCTGCAAGTTCCACCACCGGGCATTCCGGCAGGGCGAGATCAACGAATGGGGCGTCATCAACGAGCGGCTGAGCGATCAGAACCGGAGGCGCGAGATCAACTTCCACGGGATCGACCTCACGCAGGAGACCTACGTCGAGGACGACCTCCCGGCGTCGAGATAGCTCTGGAGCAGGACCGCCGCGGCGACCGCGTCGACCTTCCGCCTGCGATCGGCCCCGCGCAAGGAACTCTCGCGAAGCGCGCGCTCCGCCTGGACGGTCGTGAGTCGTTCGTCCCAGGTTTCCACCGGAATGCCGAGGGTCTCCCGAAGCGCGGCGGCCACCGATTCGGCGTCGAGCGCCCGCGCCCCCTTCTGGCCGGAAAGGAGGAGCGGCAGCCCGACGACGACGCGCGCGACCTCGCTCGCCTCGACGATCGCCCGGACGGCGTCCAGGAACGCCCGCTGCGGACGCCGCGGGACGGACCCGCGGGGCTGGGCGGTCCATCCCATCGGGTCCGAAATCGCCATGCCGACGCGGACCTCGCCGACGTCGAGGGCGAGCACGCGGCCGGGAGGGGCGCTCAACGGGTTCCGGCGGCGGCGCCGCCGGGAATCTCCTTCGCGCGTGCGACGATCCCCCCGACGAACGCCTCCATCGCCGGATCGGACGGGTACCGCGACGTCAGGAAATGGAGGTAGGTCGTCGACGACGCGACCGCCCCGCGATCGTCGAGAAAGAGCCTCGTCTCGCCGATCCGCTGCCCTTGGTTCCCGACGTAGACGATCTGCGCGCCCCCTTCGATCTCCTCTTGCGTGCTGATCATCCCGCCGTACGCCCCGAACACGAAGTCGATCCCCGGGACCTCCCGCGCGATCGCGCCCGCGTCGTCGCGGCTCATCGCCGCGAGGAGCACGACGA
>CAZVOE010000071.1:0-15172 GCA_964628935.1 uncultured Acidobacteriota bacterium | reverse complement strand
ATCCAGGCCGTGAGAAAGCGGAACGGCTCGCCGCGCGCCTCCTTCGGGACGCGCCCCATCGCCTCGCGCGCCGGGTCGGCCCACCCGGCGAGCCTCTCTGCCGCCTTGCGGCCGGCGGAGGTCGGGTGGAGCGTGCGCACGCGGCCGTCCTCGGGGGACGCGCTCCGCCCGAGGAGTCTCTTCGACGCGAGCGCGTTCAGGGCGTCCGTCACGGTGGGGGCCGTGACGCCGAGGCTCCGCGCGATTTCCCCCGGCCGCCGGTTCGCCTCGCCCTGGCCCGCGAGGAAGAGGAGGACCCGGACCTGGAGCGGGGTGAGCCCCTCTTCCTGCGCGGCGCGCCGGAGCAGCCCCTCCATCGCCTGGCCGACCCGCTCCGCGGCCGCGACGACCTTGCTTTCGGGATCGCCGTGCTGGAACGGGAGGTCGAAGACGTGCGGGATGGGAGGTTTCCGCCGACCGTCGGTCACGGGCGCCAGGCGGTGAAGACGTAGTCGGTCTTCTCCTGCGCCGCGTGGCAGGAGAAGCACTGGCCGGCCATGTCGGTGACCGCCCGCTCCCGGCCGTCCCCCTTGAATCCCTCGAAGCCCCAACCGCCCGTTCCGGCGAAGCGCGCGGCGTCCTTGTGCATCACGCCGACGATCTTCCGCGCTCCCTCGGTGATCGCCCCGCCCGACGCCTCGGCCGCGAGGAGATCGAAGACGAGGACGGAGCCGTCCGGGAACGTCCCTCCCTTCTCGAGGGCGTTCGCGGCCTTTTCGTTCGCATAGACGTGGTGGATCCCGCCGAAGGCGTCGTAGAGCGGGTGCCCCTCCTGGATGACCATCGACTTCGCGTGGACCCAGGCCCGGTACCCCTCGGGGTACGGGACGGCACCGTCCCCCGAGAGAAGGACGCCAGCGGGTAGGACGAGGACGGCGGCGGCGAGAAGCGGGATCGATCGACGCATCACGGAACCCTCCAATAGTTAGGATTCCGAAATAATGCGCGGACCGGACGAATCCGTCAAGGGGCCGGACGACCGATCCGCTCGAACAACCCCGTTCTCGGGAGCGTCCGCTCGAACGTCCACGTCGATTCGGCGCCGGCGGAGCGTGCGGCGAGACCGATCAGAAGATCGGGGAGTTCCACCGTCTCGGTCCGTCCCAGTCGGACCATCCCCTGTACGACCTCCCGATCCTCGAACTCGAGGACGGGCATTTGGGCCAGCGTCTCGATCGCATCGATGATGTCGCTCCGCCCGAGCTCGTAGACCGCGGACAGGGCCCACACGAGTTCGAGGACGACCAGATGGACGACGAGAAAGCGCTCGCCGCGCCGCTCGGCCTCCTCGAGGAGTTCCAGGGCGCGCTGTGCCTGAGAGCGGTCGTCGCGTACGAGGATTCGGACGAGGACGTTCGTGTCGAGCGCCCTCACAACTTTCCCTTTCGAAACGCTTCTCGGAGCTTCGCGCGCGCCTCCCCCGCAGAGTACGGCCGCGTCGCCTTCTCGGCGAGCATCCCGAAGACGTCGCGGACTTTTCGCGCGAGCGGGACGATCCGAACCGATCCGTCGGGTTCGAACCGGAAATCGATCCGGTCCCCCGACCGGAGGTTGAGCCTCTCCCGCACTTCCACCGGGATCGTGACCTGCCCTTTCGACGTGAGCGTCGCGACCGCCATGAAGCCTCCTTACGTATACAATATTCCTTACGTTAGAGTAAGACATGAGACCCGCGAAGGCAAGCGGGCGCCTCCCCCGCTACACTCTCTTCCGTCCCGCGGGAGGCTCCATGGCGAAGAAACTGCAGACCTACGAGGCCGACTCGATCACCGTGACCTTCGACCCCGAGGTGTGCGCCCATTCGGGGGTCTGCCTTCGCGGGCTTCCCGAGGTCTTCGACGGGAACCGCCGCAAGTGGATCGATCCGGCCGCGGCGACCCCCGAGGCGATCGCGGCCGTCATCGACCGCTGCCCCTCGGGAGCGCTGCGTTACGTCCGGAAGGACGAGGGCGCGTCCCGGCCCGCCCCCGGAGCATCGGTCACGATCCGTCCCTCGAAGGACGGCCCCCTCCTCGTGTCCGGCACCGTGCGAGTCGAGTCCGAGGACGGCGTTCTCCTGAAGGAAGGGGACAAGCTCGCCCTCTGCCGGTGCGGCGGAACCTCGAACCCACCGTTCTGCGACGGCACCCACCGGAAGATCGGTTACCGCTCGAAACGCTGACCCCCGCGTGGTGTAATGCGCGGGCGTGAGCCCGCGACTCCCCATCGCCCTACTCGTCCTCACCACGGCCGCGCTCGTGTGGTCGGGGATCGGTCCGTACGACCGCGCGACCTGGTGGATGGAGGTCGCCCCCGTCTTCCTCGGGGCGCCGATCCTGATCGCGACGTGGCGCCGCTTCCCGCTGACTCCCCTCCTCTACGTTCTCCTCTTCCTCCACGCCCTGATCCTCATCGTGGGTGGGCACTACACGTACGCGCGCGTCCCCTTGGGTTTCTGGGTCCAGGAGGCGTTCGACTTCTCCCGCAACCACTACGACCGCTTGGGCCACTTCGCGCAGGGGTTCGTCCCGGCGATCCTCGCCAGGGAGATCCTCCTCCGAACCTCTCCGCTCCGGCGGGGGAAGTGGCTTTTCTTCCTCGTCGTTTGCGTCTGTCTGGCCTTCAGCGCCTTCTACGAGATGATCGAATGGTGGGCCGCGCTCCTCGGCGGAGAGGGGGCAACCGAGTTCCTGGGGACGCAGGGGGATCCGTGGGACACGCAGTGGGACATGTTCCTCGCGCTTCTCGGCGCGATCGCGGCGCAGCTCTCGCTCGCGCGGCTGCACGATGCGCAGTTGCGGCGCTTCTCCTGACCGGGTTTTCCTCCGAAGCCTCGCCTCCCCGGCGGTCGATCGCGATCACGTTCGACGATCTCCCGTTCGTGCGGCGGGGGGCTTCCCCGGACGAGGCGCTGCGGGAGACACGCCGCATCCTCGAAGCGCTGAAGGCGCGGGGGGCCCCCGCGATCGGCTTCGTCAACGAGGGCCAGTTGGATGCGGAAGGCTTCGGAAAGGCGGGTCTCGAGATCCTCGGCCTCTGGCTCGAGGCGGGGCACGACCTCGCGAACCACACGCGCACCCATCCCGATCTCAACACGACCCCGCTCGAAGCGTATGAGGCCGACGTCGTCGCCGGGGAAACCGAGACGAAGAGGCTCCTCGCGGCGCGCGGGCGGGAGCTCCGCTGGTTCCGCCACCCCTTCACCCACACCGGACCCACGAAGGAGATCCGCGACGCGTTGACGGCCTTTCTCGGGGAGCGAGGCTACCGGGTCGCCCCCCACACGGTCGAGAACGCGGACTACCTCTTCAACCGGTTGCTTCTCGACGCGCGGCGCGCCGGGAAGGCGGAAGAGGAGCGGCGGATCCTCGACGCCTACCTCGCCCACACCGACGCCGTCGTCGCCTTCGCCGAGGAGCTTTCCCGTGACCTCTTCGGCCGCGAGATTCCCCAAGTGCTCCTGCTCCACGCGAACGCGATCCACGCGGAGTCGCTTCCCGCGCTCCTCGAGCGGCTTTCCGCGCGCGGCTACGCCTTCGTGACCCTCGACCGGGCCATCGCCGACGACGCCTATGCGACCGAGGACGCCTACGTCGGGAAGTACGGCCCCACGTGGCTCCACCGATGGGCTCCCTCCCTCGGCAAGCCCTCGCGCCTCCGCGACGAGCCGGACCCGCCCCGGTGGGCGCTGGAGGCGTTTCGGGAGTCTCGCTGAGCGCCACGGGCCCTTCCAGCACGAGGACCGGACGCTCAAGGTGTGCGGGTGGGGCAGTGCTTGACGGCCGGGGAGGAAGGGGGTGTTCAACGGTTATCCGTCCGCTCGACTGGGGGTCGCCACGCGCACCGCTGCCCTCTTCTTCGTTCTCGCGGCGGGTCTTGCCACGAATCTCACGTGGTCCGCCTTCCTGAAGCAGTTCACGGACGAACGGCAGATCGTGTTCGGCGCGGCGACCCTCGACGATGCCGGGACCTGGGCGTTCGCGATGACGAGCGCCGACGTCGGAGGCGCGAACCCCCTCGGCGTCCCGCAGGCGGCGCGGTGGAGCACCTCCACGGGAAGCGGGTCGCTCCTCACGGGCTTCCCCGACGGAGTCCAGGTCCATCGCTTCGCCGCGAGCGACGACGGTCAGTGGCTTCTCCTCGCATCGGCGTCCGATCCGCTCGGGTCGAATCCGTTGAAGCAGACCCAGCTTTTCCTCTACCGTACCGACGGCGGGGAGATCCGTCAGTTGACGAACGCCGCTGGGGGAGAGCCGGGGTTCGACTTCCCGGCGCTCTCGGGCTCGTCGAACCGGGTCGTCTTCGCGTCGAGGGCCGATCTCGCGGGGCAGAACCCCTCGCGTCACCCGCAGCTTTTCGTGGTGAACGGGGACGGAAGGGGTCTGCTTCAGCTGACGTCGAACACGACCGACGCGAGCTTCCAATCCTCGATCAGCGACGACGGAACACGGATCGCGTTCGTCCACGCCGGGAACCCGACGGGCGGGAACGCCGACCTCTCGCAGGAGGTGTTCGCGATCCTCGCCGACGGGACCGATCTGCGTCAGGTGATTTCGACCTCGGGTCTGCTCGGTGGTGTCTTTGAGCCGATGGTCTCGGGGGACGGGTCGAGGATCGTGTTTTCCTCTTCGGAGAACATCGCCGGCCAGAATACCTTCGGGATGTCCCAGATCTGGTCGGTGAACTGGGATGGGTCCACTCGCAAGCGGCTCACGTCGAACACCACCACCAATTTCGGAAGCGCCGCGGAGCCGTCGGTCGCCGACGACGGGGTTTGGGTCGCGTTCCTGCAGGCCAGGGTCACCACGGGGAACCCCGACGGGAGCGACGAGGTCTGGAAGGTCAAGACCGACGCGACCGGTGAGGAGCAGTTGACGAACACGACGGGGGGCGGACACATGCAGCCGGCGATCTCCGGCGACGGCTCGAGGATCGTGTTCCGCGCCGGAGGGCCGATCGGAGGCCTCAACACGGACGGAGGACCCGCTCTCGTCGCGATGGACTCGTCCGGCGGGTCGCTGCAGATCCTGGTGGAGGGCGAGATCATCGCTGCGGACCTCCCCGACGTCACCTCGGACGGAACGACGGCCTTCTACGTCGGGACGTCGAACGCGCTCGGGTCGAACCCGGAGCGCCGGGAACAGATCTTCCGTGTGAGCGTCGACGGACCCGCGACGTCGCAGCTGACGGCGTTCGACGATCAACAGTGGCTCTGGCACCCCGCGGTCTCGTCGGGAGGCGAGTGGGTCGTCTTCGTCTCGGACGGCGACCCGCTCGGACTCAATCCCTCGGGGGACGGAGAGATCTACGCCGTGCGGGGAGACGGAACCGACCTCCGGCAATCGACAACGTCGAATCCGAGGACGCGGCGCAGCCCGCCCCGGGACAGGTTTTCTTCTACCTGCTCCGCGGCTCTCCGGGTCCGCTCGTCGGTCCCGGGTCTTACGGCCAGGGCTCGGCGGGACGGGAACGCATCGCGACGAGCGGCGACTGCGCCGGCTGAGATCGGGAACATTCCTCGAGCCTCGCGGGAGCACCCACCGAACCGTTGCGCCGACCGGAGCCGCTCGTTTAGGGTATCGCCTGTCACGACCATGCCCTGAAGGAATTGGCGACTATCGAGGAATGTCCCCATGTCCCTCCTCTCCCGAATCGAGTTGGATCGTCTTTCCCCTCTCCGCCTCTGGGAGGCGCTCGACCCGGAGACGCGGCTCACCGCGGCGCGGGCGCTCTACAAGCGCGACTGGGGGGAGCCCGGAACGAAGCGCGAGGCCGACCTCACGATCGCGGCCGCGATGCGGTTCCGTGACTCCGCCGTGCGCCAACTTCCCGTCGACCGCCGCGCGCAGCACCTCGCGAAGGTCCGGATCCAGACCGAGTCGCTCGCCTCGTCGCTCCTGATGGCCCTCCACCTCGGGGACCGGAAGGCGATGCTCGAGGCGTTCCTCGACGCCCTCGGGGTGCCCCACAAGGACGGCCTGATCGACGAGGGACATGAACTGGTGCCCCTGACGACAGAGCAGGCGGAGGCCGCCGCCGCGACCCTCTTCGAGCGCTTCCCCGCGGGCGAGGTCGAGGCCTACCTCGCGAGCCTCGTCGCCATGGACCCCGACACCTGGGGGGCGCTGGCCGTGGTGCTCGAGGCACGAAAGGGCGTCTGAGGTCCGCCATGCCGATCTACGAGTTCTACTGCCAGGACTGCCACACCGTCTTCCAGTTCCTCTCCCGCGCGGTCGGGACCGAGAAGCGTCCCGACTGCCCGCGCTGCGGCCGCAAGGGGCTCGAGCGTCGCCCGTCGTCCTTCGCCGTGTCGAAGGGGCGGAGCGAGCCGGAGACCGCTCCCCCGGCGGGGCCCGACGAAGACCGTCTCGAGAAAGCGATGATGGCGCTCGCGGAGGACCCCCAGGCGCTCGAGGCGATGGACGGGGAGGACCCGCGCGCCGCGGCCCGCTTCATGAAGCGGCTCTACGACACCGCCGGACTCCCGATGAGCGCCGCCCTCGAGGAGGCGATCCGGCGCATGGAAGCGGGGGAGGACCCCGAGGAGGTCGAGGCCGAACTCGGCTCCGCCCTCGACGAGGACCCCCTCCTCGGCGAAGGGGCCGCGGAGGGCGCGACGAAGGCGCCGCGCCGCCGCTTCCTTCCCCCGCGGCGCGACCCCGAATTGTACGAGTTGTGAAGTCGCGGCCCGCGCCTACCCGACCCGGACGCCGCCGGGTTCTCCGGCCGGCCCGTGCGCGCGCTCCATCCGCGGGAGGAGGCTCGCGGCGAGCGCGAACGGCCCGACGCGGCCCGCGAACATCGCGATGCACAGGACGAGCTTTCCCGCCGTCCCCAGCTCGGCGGTCGCTCCCATCGAGAGGCCGACGGTCCCGAGGGCGGACGCGGCCTCGAAGGCGAGCCTCCCGTCGAGCGCGCCCTGGGAGATCGCGAGGGCCGCCGCGATGACGAAGTATTGCCCGAGGAACAGGGAGGCGAGGATCGCGGCTCGGCGCGTGATCGCGGGATGACGACGGAGACTCCGGAACGGGGCCGCGACGAGGACGGCCGCCGTCGTCGCCTTCATTCCCCCCGCCGTTCCACCCGGCGCGCCGCCGACGAGCATCCAGGCGATGCACAGAACGACCGCGGGAGCACCGAGCGCCGCGAGGTCGACCGAGTTGAACCCCGCGGTCCGGAGCGAGACCGATTGGAACGCCGCGTGGATCCACGCCTCTCCGAGAGGCAGGGCGTGGAGGATCCCTTCCCGCTCGCTCCAGAAGAACAGAAGGGTGCCGGCGACCAGCAGGACGGCCGTCGCGCCGAACGTCCATCGCGCGTGCTCGGAGAGGGGCGGCGCGGGACGCCTCGTCAAGCGGGCGACGACTCGCCTCACGCACTCGTCGAGGACCCCGAAGCCGATCCCTCCCGCAACGATCAGGAACGCGATCCCCGCCAGGACAGCGCCCGTTCCCGCCGCCCCGGTCAGGGACGCGTTCCCCGGAAACAGGGAGAATCCGGCGTTGCAGAAGGCGGAGACGGCATGGAATACCGCCCAGCCGAGACGCTCCAGAGTGTCGGGAAGGACGCCCCGCCATGCGGAAAAGAGCCACGCCGCCCCGAGCGCCTCGAACACGCACGTCGCGAGCACGATCCGCCGGAGGACGAGCCCGACCTCCCGGACCGAATCGACCTGCATCGCGCGGGCGATCGCGTCGGCCTCGCGCCGCTCCATCCCTTCCCCGCCGAAGAGCGCGAACGAGCCGGTGATCGTCAGCATGCCGAGGCCCCCGGCCTGGATCAGGAGGAGCAGCACGACGAGACCGAGCCCGGAGAAATGCGTTCCCGTGTCCCACACGACGAGGCCGGTGACGCAGACCGCGGACGTCGCGGTGAAAAGGGCGTCGACGAACGGCGAGGCCGTTCCCGACGCGGCCGCCCCCGGCATCGCGAGGAGCGCCGTCCCGGCCGCGATGAGGAGCGCGAAGGAGACGACGAGGATCTGCACGGGACGGAGACGAAGGCGGACGAGGAGACGCGTGACCGCCGTCGACCGAAGGGCGACGATCGCCACCATGTAGACCTGGACCGAGGCGACGAGGATCGGCCAGAGCGGGTTCGGCGCGCCGTGCCTCTCGAGCCACCGGAACTCCCCCGTGCTCCGGAGTCCGGCGTAGGCCGCGATCTGGAGGACGAGGACGAAGAGGAGGGCGAAGTCGAGGCGGTGCGAGCGGAGGTAGACCCGGGGATCGGGAACCACCGTGAGCTTCGCCGCTTGCGCCCCCGCGAAGACGAGGACGAGGACGGCATCGGCGAGGGCGACCCAACGGTCGTGCTCGGCGCCGAGACCGAGGCCGTACCGGAAGACGAGTGTGAGGAGGGTGGCGAGGGCGGAGGTCGCCATCACCCGGTCGAGGACGCGGAGCGATCGCTCCCCGGAGCCTCCGGTCACCGCGCCTCCGCCGCCTCGCCCGCCGACACGACCTCGACCCCCAGGCCCTTCGCGCGCGCCGCGAGCGACCGGAAGAACCGATCCCGGCTCTCCGCCGCGTCGACCGACGGCGGAAGGGGCCAAGTCACCGAGAATTCGAGAAGCCCTTCCCGCACGCCCACGAGTAAGACGCGCCCGTCGTCGCGCCGGAGCCCCGCCTCCGCGGCGGCGTGCCGGAAGAGCCCCTCGGGGGCGCAGTCTTCCCGGAGCGGTCGCAGGAGCACGCGGAGCCTCAACGCCCGCTCCGCATCGACGATGCGGAGGTCCTCGAAGACGACCCGCCGGTTCGGAACGAGCGCGACCCGGTCGTCGCGGAGCCTCAGGTGGAGGTGGAGGAAGCCCTTGTGCTCGACGACCCCCTCGGCCTCGCCGAGGCGGACCGCCTGCCCGGTGCGGAACGGGCGGCCGTAGAGGATCACGAGCCCCGCGAGGAAGTTCTCGACGAGGGAGCGCGCACCGAGCGCGATCGCGAGCCCCGCGAGGGCGAAGGCGACGAGGAGCGCCGTACCCGCCTCACCCGGCACGAGGAGGGAGGCGGCGAAGACGAAGAGCCCGAGGATCACGACGCGCGCCGTGATCTCCGCGGGGCCTGCGGTGTCGGGGGTGAGGATCGGGTCGAGCCGGAATTTCTTCGCACGAACCTGTTCGAACAGGCGGCCGACCGATCGCAAAACGATCCTCGCGATCACGATCAGCAGGAGAAGCGCGAGGAAGCGGGGAATCAGACCGACGAACGTCGACCCGACGGCAACGCCGAGGTCGCGGAGGAGACCGAGCATCCGCCGGGCCCACCGGGCGGTGCCCGGGAACCGGTCGAAGAACACGATCAGGAAGACCCACCCGAGGAAGAGGTAGGCCCCCCAACCGAGGAGCCGGACGAGGCGCGAGAGGAGGCCCCGATCCCCCTCCTCGGCGGTCAGGAGCGCCGGGCCGATCCGAAGCCCCCTGGCCCCCCCCAGTCCCTCCACCCAGCGGGCGACGCGCTGGACGAGGAGACGCGTCAGGACGATCAGAACGAGGAAGAGCAACGGGTAGAGGACGCCCAAGATCGCCGCCTCGAGGAGCTTCCGGGAGTAAAGACGGGTTTTCTCGGCCGTCCACGCTTCGCGGAGGGAGGCGCGCCACCGCTCCGCGATCGCGCGGGCCTCGTCCCCCTCGGCCTCGGCGTCGGCCGCCGCGACGCTCACCACGGTGCGGCCGCAGAGGCCGATCCGGAAGATGCCGGGCTCGGGCTCCGAGATCTCGAAGGACTCGGGATCGCAGGCGGGATCGCGGAGCGCATCGGCGAGGACGCGCCCGGCCGTCTCCGCGCGCTCCTCCGCGGTGCGACCGGCGAGCGGCGCGCGCACGACGAGGACTTCGGAGTCCCCGACCCGTACCGGCGCTTCCGCCGCGAGCGCGCCGGCCGTCGAAAAGAACGCGGCGGCGAGGAGAAGCGAACGGGGGCGGCTCATCGGCGCGAACGATACGGGGGGCGCGAGAGGAGGGTCAAGCCGCGCGGTAGCGGCGCAGGAGGCTCTCCATCCGGCCGGCGCTGTCGGCGAGGCCGCCCGAACGGTTCCGCTCGAGCCAGATCCGACGGTAGTCCGCGACGATCTCCTCCCACTCGTCTCCGAGGGCCCCCCGGATCGCGGCGGGGAGCGACTCCGGCGGCCCACCGCCGGCATCGAGCCGCGCGATCCCCGACCGGCAGGCGTGGCCGAGCATGCGCGCCGAGAGCCCCAACTCGGCGGCGATGAGTCCCGCGTCGTCCCGGTCCATTCGCGCCCGGTCGAGGCTCGCCGCGATCCGAGCGATCCGGCCGTCGGTCCGCTCGAGCGCCTCACGCGTGATCCCGGCGAATCTCCCCTCGCCGAGGGTGCGGTCGGGGAAAAGGAGGAGAAGCGCGAGCGCGGAGGCGTTCTTCGGAAGGGCGCCCACGTCGAGGTAGGCGTTTCCGAGCCCGAGGAGGGCGCGGCCCACGACTCCGCTCCCGTCCGCGAAGACGTGCCGGTCGAGCGCCTCCGCGAGCGGGAGGTCCCGGTTCGTCTCCGCGCACCAGGCCATCGCCGCGCCGTATGCGAGGCCCGGGAGGGAGACGGGGAAGGGCTGCCAGTGGCCGTGATCCCCCCAGTCGGTGATGAGCATGCCGCGCGCGCCGTGGATGCGCCCCGCCGCGGCGGCCGATCTCACGTTCTCGAGCATCGTCGTGGTGCGCCCCGCGATCGAAAGCCACGAGGAGGTTCCCGGGCACACGTAGTACGCGAGCCCCGCCTCGGCGAATCGGCGGCACTCGTCGTGGAACGGGTGGTCGGCCTCGTACCCCCAGTCGAGGGCGACCAGGTCCTTCGGGAGTTCGTCGATGCACTCGGGGTGGGCGAGGACGATGTCCCCCCAGAACTGCATCGTCCGCCCGTGTCGGTCGACCTCACGCCGGATCGCGAGGAGAAAGTCGAGATAGACGCGGGCGGCGCCGACCCGCTCCACCGCCTCTCGGCTCCGTCCCTTACCGAGGTCGAGCGTCTCGTCGCAGCCGACGTTGAAGAACGCGCTCGTGAAGTGCGGGAGGAGCTGGCTGTAGAGATCGCGGACGAGGTCGAGCGAGCGCGGATCGACCGGGCACAGGCTCATGAACCCCGGGCGCTCTCCCGCCCGGAGTCGCTCCTCGGGGAAGGGGATCTCCGCGAGCGGAGCGTAGCGCGGGTGGACGAGCCAACGCTCCATGTGCCCGAACGAGTTCTGGTTCGGGACGAGATCGATCCCGCGCTCGCGGCACCATCCGTCGAGCGTCTCGAATTCCTCCCCCGTCATCGGCGAGGCGCCCTCCCAGACCTCGCGGTGGCCTTCGTAGGCGAAGGTGTGCTCGACGTAGAGTTGCAGCTCGTTCACCTTCCACTCGGCGAACAGGTCGACGAGCGAGCGGAGCGTCCCCATCGTGGGGACCTTGTCGCGGCTGATGTCGAGCAGGACCCCCCGGCGCGCGAAATCGGGCCGGTCCTCGATCTCGAGGCACGGAATCGCCCCCTGCTCTCGATGCAGCCGGACGAGTTGAACGAGCGTCCGGCGGGCGTGCCGCGCCCCGGCGTCGTCTCGGGCGGCGATGACGACGCGCTCCCGCTCGACCCGCAAGAAGTATCCCTCCGCGAACGCGAGTCCACCCGGGTCTCGCCGCTCCTCGATCGCCGGCTCTCCCGACGGGGGGAGGCGACAGGCACCTTCGAGGGGGCGGAATGAACGAGGAGCGGGGAGGAGGATCGGCACGCGGGCGGTATCATACCCTCCGCATGCGGGCGGCGGTGACCGGCGCGTCGGGGCATCTCGGTGCGGCTCTCGTGCGCAAGCTCCTCGAGGAAGGTGTCCGGGTTCGCGCCGTCGTGCGCGACGACACGCGCGCCCTCGCCGGCCTCGACGTCGAGACCGTCCGGGGAGACCTCGCGGACGCGGAAGGGCTCGCCCGCGCCTTCGAGGGCTCCGAGGTCGTCTTCCACTTCGCCGGTCGGATCTCGATCGACGGCGATCCCGACGGAAGCGTCGCCCGGACGAACGTGCTCGGGACGCGGAACGTCGTCGGCGCGTCCGTCGCGGCGAGGGTGTCGAGGATCGTCCACGTCTCCTCGATTCACGCGCTCGCCGATCGCGCGCCCGGCGGCACCGTCGACGAGTCGGCGCCGCCCGCCGTCGGCGAGCGGTTCCCGGCCTACGACCGAAGCAAGGCGGCGGGCGAAAAAGAGATCCTCGCCGGGATCTCCCGGGGACTTCCCGGAGTGATCCTCAATCCCGCCGCGTCGATCGGGCCGTATGACTTCAAGCCGTCGCGAATGGGGCGCGTCCTGCTCGATCTCGCGCGGGGTCGAACTCCCGCCCTGGTCGAGGGAGGGTTCGCGTGGGTCGACACACGGGATGTCGCCGCGGCGGCGTTGGCCGCCGCTCGGAACGGCGTCCCCGGGGAGCGCTACGTCCTCGCGGGCGCGTGGCGTTCGGTCCGCGACGTCGCCGCGATCGTCGCCTCCCGCACCGGCCGGCGTCCTCCGCGCATCGTCGTCCCGCTCCGTCTCGCCGCACTCGCCGTGCCCTTCGCGCGCGTCGCGGCGAGGGCGCTCGGCCGCGAGCCGCTCTTCACCCGCGAATCGCTCCGCGCGCTCGCGGAGCACCGGACCGTCTCCCACGCGAAGGCGACGGCCGTGCTCGGATTCGCGCCGCGCCCCCTCGAGGAGACGATCGCCGACACGCTCGATTGGTTCCGCGAACGGAGGATGCTCTGAGCGGACGGCTCCCCATCGTCTTCCCCTGGGCGGTCGCCCTCTGGATCGCCCTCGCGGCGGCGACCTTCGCGATCCTTCTCCGGGTTCCCGCCCCGTACGGGCGGCACGCGCGGAGGGGCTTCGGGCCGCGAATCCCCGCCTGGGCCGGCTGGGTCGCGATGGAGGCTCCGTCCCCCGTTCTCGTCGCGCTCTTTTGGGCGGGGAGCCCGGCGCGCGGCGCCCCGGTCGAGATCGTCTTTCTCGGACTGTGGCTCGCCCACTACGCGTACCGGACGCTCGTCTTCCCCTTCCTCGGAAGCGGGAAGAAGGAGCCTATGCCGCTGTCGATCGCGGCGAGCGCGTTCGCCTTCAACCTCGTCAACGGGACGATTCAGGGGTGGGGGCTCTTCCATCTCCGCCCGCCGCGCGACCCCTCGTGGCTCGTCGATCCGCGCGCTCTTTCCGGTCTCCTCCTGTTCGTCGCCGGCTTCGCCATCCACGTCCGGGCCGATGCCGTCCTCCGCGGCCTCCGGGCGCCCGGCGAGACCGCCTACCGGATCCCCCGCGGCTTCCTGTTCGAGCGCGTCTCGTGCCCGAACTACCTCGGGGAAATCGTCGAGTGGGGCGGCTTCGCGCTCCTGACCTGGTCCCTCGCCGGACTCTCGTTCGCGTTGTGGACCTTCGCCAACCTCGCCCCTCGGGCGCTCGCCCACCACCGTTGGTACCGGGAACGATTCCCCGACTACCCGCCGGAGCGCCGGGCCCTCGTCCCGGGCCTTCTTTGAGGGCGCTTGCCCGAATCCCGGTCTTGCGCTATCGTTCGCCCACGTTCTGGTCGCCATTCCCTCGTAAAGAAACGAAAGAATGACGCACCGAAGCGGAGGACGTGCGGAGGTGCGCGTGGCCGGCCCGTCGGATCGGGTCGGTGGGCCGGAACGGGATTTCGGCGCCCGGCAGGGGCGCGGCAGGAGTTCGAGAATGGGTACGAGACTGTACGTCGGCAACCTCCCCTTCAGCGCGGACGAGGAGCAGGTCCGCGAGCTCTTCTCCCAGAAGGGCCGCACCGTTCAGGAGGTCCGGCTCGTGACCGACCGGGACACCGGTCGCCCCCGCGGGTTCGGCTTCGTGGAGATGGGGAGCAGCGAGGAGGCCGACGGCGCCATCCGCGACCTGAACGGCTTCGACTTCGGCGGTCGTTCCCTCACCGTGAACGAGGCGCGTGAGCGCACGTCCGGTGGCGGCGGAGGCCGGGGCGGGTTCGGCGGTGGCGGCGGGTACGGCGGCGGCCGCGGAGGCAATCGCCGGTACTGATCCCTCGGAATCGACATCCGAAGATCGGTCGGAAGGGCGCCCCACACGGGTCGCCCTTCTTCGTTTCTTGACGAGTGCTCCTCCGCCCCCCCTAATGCCTTCGATGTGGACCCCCGGCGACCGCGTCCGTCACCGGTTCAACGAAGATCTCGGGCCGGGCCGGGTTCTCTCGGTCGAGGGCCGGCACGTGGTCGTCGAGTTTCCCCGTGCGGGAACGACGATGCGGCTCGCGCTCGCGACCGACGCCCTCGTGCGGATCGTGCTGAAGGCCGGCTCGCGGGCGCGTCTCGATCGGACCGGCGAGCAGGTCCGCGTCGCGGGGGAGGCGGGCGAGGGGCGCATCCGCCTCGCCGACGGGCGCGAGGTCGCGGCGGACGATCTTTGGCCTCTCGACACCGCAGAATCCCCCGTGGAGCGTCTGGCGGAAGGGAGGGTCGATCCGCTCGAGCACTTCGCCCTTCGCCTCGAAGCCCTCGAACTCGCGCGCCTGCGGGAAGCGGACGGGCTCGGTTCGTTCCTCGGCGGCCGCATCCGCCTCTTCCCCCATCAGCTCTGGGTCGCCGAGCGCGCGACCCGCTCCGACCCCGTCCGCTGGCTCCTGGCCGACGAGGTGGGCCTCGGGAAGACGGTCGAAGCGTGCCTGATCCTGAACCACCTGGTCCGCGCCCGGCGCGTCGAGCGGGTTCTCGTCGTCGCTCCCAGGACGCTCACGATCCAGTGGCTCGGCGAGCTTTGGAGGAAGTACCACCAGGTTTTCGTACTCCTCGACGACGCGCGCCTCGCCGACGCGGCGAGGGACCATGGCCCGGACTTCAACCCGTTCGACGTCCACCGGAGGGCGGTCGTCGCGATAGAGGATCTCGTCGCGCGCCCGCGCCTTGTCGATCGGGCGACGGCGGCGGGGATCGACCTCCTCGTCGTCGACGAGGCGCACCACCTCGAGCGGCCGCCGGGCCACCCCGGGAATCCGGAGTACCGCGCGATCGCCCCGATCTGCGCCCTCGGCCGTCACGTCCTGCTCCTGACCGCGACCCCGCTCGAGGACGACGCCCACGGCTTCTTCCGCCTTCTCCAGCTCCTCCGTCCGGAGGAGTTTCCCGAAGACACGGGGTTCGAGGCCCGTCTCGCGTCCGGCGAGCCCCTTCCGCCGTGC